>JAFQPB010000058.1 GCA_017411905.1 Oscillospiraceae bacterium | reverse complement strand
GTAGGGATACCTCTCTGAGGTGTCCGAAATGAGAAAATCGGCACAAATCGTGCCGATTTTCTTAACTGTGTATATATTAGGCGGACACTGCAGGAGCTGTGTCTCTACAAAATGGATTATTTTAGTTCCGTCATCTTAGGGACTGTAACCTTTTTAGCGGCCTGCTTGATAAACAGAAACACGCCAAGAGCTGCAAACAGCAAGCCTTGGAAGAAATTGCCCAAAACAGCAGCGGAGTATTCTGCATTTTCAGCCATCTCATAGAAGAAGATCTCGGTAATATTGGCATAAGTAATTTCAGGAATGAAATAGCCCTCATCGATCAGGCTGGCAATGCCCATAAATTCTGCAAAAACAGTACCTATAGCAACACCCAAAATGACAGATACGATCAGCGCGGCGATCTTGCCCTTACCCTGACGGCCTTTCAGTAGGTCGTAGCCCTTATCCGCAAGGAAGGCGATCAAAAGGCCAATGATAGAGGCTACATAGCCGGCACTGAGAACAAGTGCCCAAACCACCGCACCGATCAGTGCACCGACGAGCGCACCGATCGTACCGCTGACATAGGTTCCGTTGTCGGACTGTTCCTTTGCCGCCTGTTCCTCTGTAAGTGCCTGAGAGACCTTTTCCGCGCAGGCGGGGTGATACAGCCCTGCAACACCGGAAACCAATCTCCATACGCTGCCATCATCCAGCGGCTCGCCACACTCGGGGCAAATACCTGCGCGGTAAGCGTCTGCTTCCATTAGAAGAGGGAAGAACCAATCGGTAAAGGCTTCAATTTTTGCCATCGTGCCGGGGTTGTCAAGAAAAACGACGGTAATGCCGTTGGGTGTAAAGGAAAGCTGCTGCACCCTATACTCTCTTTGCAGGTTTACGCTGTTGAGGGTAGCTTGGAGGGCGTTCTGCTTCTCTACATCGGGGAATTTTGTATTTACAATGATCTGCTTAAAGCCGCTGCCCTCGGAGAGGGTGACCTGAAAGCCCCGAAGCACGCCGTAGCCCACGCCGCTATCCACGGAAAGACCGTTTGCTGCTGCGAATTTTTTAAGACCGGAACCGATCATAATAAAGCACCTCTTTCTTCTTTATCCTGTAAACATTTTATCATAGGGAATTTAAGATAGCAAGGAAAATTTATAGCTGGGTGTTTGACAGCAGGGGCGGTTTCTGCTACTATTAAGTAAAACGATGCCTATTGGGAGGCTGTATGGAAAACTATTTTGAAATGCATATGACGCTCTCGCAGGTAAAGGAGATTTCCAGCCTTGGCCTTGCCCATATGGGAGACGGGGCCTATGAGCTTTTGTGCCGCGCATATCTGTGTGAAAAAGGCGGGAAAAAGGTCCATAACCTCCATAAAAACGCCATTAAATTCGTCAACGCTTCTTATCAGGCGAAGGTAGCAGAAAGCCTGCTTCCGCACCTGAGTGAGGAGGAGCAGGCCTTTTACCGCCGCGGCAAGAACGCCCACACCCACGCGGCTCCCAAATCTGCCACACCGCAGGAATACGCAAAAGCCACGGGCTTGGAGGCCCTTTTCGGTGCGCTTTATTTGATGGGAAGAACGGCGCGCTTAAACGAGCTGTTCCGCTTGGGAATGGAGGCGCAAAATGGCATTTGATGCATTTTTTCTCCGGGCGGTTTTGGGAGAAATGCAAGGGGCAGTGGGCAGCCGCATTGAAAAGATCCACCAGCCTACCCGGGACACGGTGGTGCTGCTGCTGAAGACCCCTACCGGGCGGCAAAAGCTATTGTTCGTCATCTCTCCCACGGCACCACGGCTTCATTTTACAGAGCAATCCTTGGAAAATCCCGCCCAGCCGCCGATGTTCTGTATGCTGCTGAGAAAGCACCTCTCCGGCGGCAGGCTGACGAAAATTGAGCAGCTTCCTATGGAGCGGTGGACGAAATTTACCTTTGACTGTATCGACGAGATGGGTGACCCCACGGAAAAGTCCCTCATTGCAGAGCTGATGGGCAGAACCTGCAATCTTTACCTTGTGGATAAAGAGAGCAGAATTTTGGACTGCCTGCGCCGTGTAGGACTGGACACCGCCTCCGGGCGGGCGGCATTGCCGGGACTTTACTATCAGCATCCTGCGCCGATGAATAAGGAAGACCCGGCGGCGCTGACAGAAGCAGACTATCTTCGGATTTTAACCCAACCGGGTGCAGATAAGCTGAGTGACCGGCTGATGGACAGTCTCGGCGGTCTTTCGCCTCTTGTTTGTCGGGAAGCAGCACTTTATGCGCTGGGTGAAACCGATGCCCGACTGGAAGATGCAGACCTTGAAACGACAGCTAAAAAAGTAAGTGAGTTTTTTGGGAAGTATATTGCAAACCCCATTCCCTGTGTTTATGAGGCTCCCGACGGTACACCGAAGCAATATGCTTTTTGTCCGGTGACCCAATATGGCGCATACCGGGAAAAAGAGAGCTTTTGCGCCCTTTTAGACGGTTTTTACAGCCAAAAAGATAAAAAAGAGGCAATGGCGCAAAAAAGTCAGGCAGTTCGCAAGACTGTGCAAAATCTCTGCCAGCGGCTCCAGCGAAAATTAGCCATTCAGGAAAAAGAGCTGCAGGAGACCTATGACCGGGAGCGGCTGCGTCAGCTTGGCGATATTCTCACCGCCAATATCCACAAGATGCAAAAGGGTATGACAAAGGTGCTGGTGGAGGATTTCTACGACGAAAATATGGCAACCATTGAGGTGGCTATCTCTCCGCTCCTGTCCCCCCAGCAAAATGCGGCAAAATATTATAAGGATTACAGCAAACGGAAAAACGCAGAAAAAGAGCTTACCAAACAAATAGAGCTTGGCGAAACAGAGCTTATCTATCTGCAAAGTGTCCTCCACGAGCTAAACCGCGCGGAGTCTGACCGGGAATTGGACGAAATCCGTCAGGAGCTGCAGGATGGCGGCTATATCCGCGCAGATAGCGGCAAAAAGCAGATAAAAAAGGGGAAGCTGCCCCCACTCAAATTTGAATCTACTGACGGCTACACCATTTATGTAGGACGGAACAATCAGCAAAACGAGGAACTTACCTTCCGTTTTGCCCGGAAGGACGATATTTGGCTCCACGCCCAAAAGGTTCACGGCAGTCACGTCATTATCGCCTGCGGCGGCACAACACCGCCGGACGATACGGTGACCCAAGCTGCCCAGCTTGCCGCCCACTATGCGGAAACTGCCGGCGGTCAAAACATCCCGGTGGATGTCAATCCGGTGGGTAAGATCAAGCGGATCCCCGGCGGAAAACCCGGTATGGTCATCTACCACAGCCACCGCACCGTCATCGTAAATCCTTATCCCGACATCGTGGTGGATGCCCTGAATGCAGAAAAGAAAGAAACAGAGGAATAAAAGGCGTGTTTTGACCCGGCAGACGAAAATCTGCCGGGTCTTCAGTCTATCAAAAGGGGCGGATGCCTACATCTGCCCGCGGGACAGGGAACCCGTCCCCTACGATGCATTATCAAAAAGGGGTTGTAGGGGCGGCGTTTCGCCGCTACGAGAGGGACGTAATGCGGTGAGGCGAGTCGTCGAGGGCGCCGTCCCCTACAGGGTACCTATGAAAGAGATTGTAGAGACAATTCTATCCCCAAATCTCCATTGGCTTACCGCAGCAGCGGGGAATGGGCTGACCCTCTTTCACGTCTAATATCTTGTGGCAAATAGGGCAGTAGACCTGACAGTCTGTTTCTGCCCGGACAACAAGGCTTTCCTTGAAGCGCAGTTCGTTTTCCATAAACGCTCCTTACAGCACCAGCGACGGCGCGGCATAGACCCGGGCAGCATATTCCTGATCCAAAAGGTACAGACCCTTAGGATCCTGACCAAACAGCTTATAGCGGCTGATCATAGAGTCCGCATTTTCTTCCTCTTCCATCTGTTCATTTACAAACCAGTCAAGGAATTTCATCGTGCGGTAATCCTTTGCCTGATGGGCTTCGTGGTAAATATCGTTGATCAGCGCGGTTACATAGCGCTCATGCTCTGCGGCCACCTCTAAGGGAGCCAGCACGGAATCGAATTTTTTATTGGGCTTGCCGATGGCCTCCAAGGTCACCTTTAAGCCGTTAATCTGCATATATTTCATAAAGAGTAAGGCGTGATCCCGCTCCTCCTGCGCCTGGATCATATAGTAATTGGCATAGCCATCCAGATCCAGCTCGTCATAGTAATTTGCAATATCCAAATAAAGATAGGCGGAATAGAATTCCTTATTGATCTGCTCATTTAAGAGCTTTGCTACCTGTTCGTTCATATTTTTCTCCTTTCACATTCAATGGCTGTGACCGTGGTCGTTTTCCGTCTTACTAAGAACTTCCCCGGTAAAAGCATCAATCATATATTCCCAATTTTTACCACCCGCGGTGATGTAGACAGTATAGCAGGCTGCGCCTTCAAAGGTTGTGGGATGGGCGTGGATCTCCCCCGCCTGACTTTCCCGGACACCAAGGTCATTTAAGACCACCGTCTTAATATCATCAACAGACAAAGGACCGTCACTTTTACCGCCGACAGCCACCGCGATCACAATTCCCAAAAGAACAACCGCCGCCACGATCAGGGGAATCAAATACTTTTTCTTTTTCATAAAGCTCTCTCCTTTTATAAAAACCGGTGGGTTATATGCCCACCGGTTTTTGGTTTCTTACTTGAAGTAACGCTCCTGCAGGCCCTTGAGTGCCTTGCCGTGACGAGCCTCGTCAGCTCTCATGCGCAATATCAAGGATTTCCATATTTTGACCAAAGTGTACGACAAGCAAAGCATCGGTAATGTCTTTATCCAGACAGAAATCCATAATACACTCAGTATTGCCGTCGATGGAAATGCCACATAATTTCAACTCCTCAAGAAAACGCTTGGGAGTCACGTCGGACAGGGTATCCACAGTAAAGCAGGACAATAAACTTTCTTCATCAATTTCCTCCATTTGGAAGTCCACAAACATCCGAATAGTTTCGTCCAAAGGATAGTTCTCAATAAAAACAGCTTTTGCTTTCTGAATCAACTGAGGGATATTCGCCAAGAAGTTTTGAATGTGTATAACATCTTCTTCGCTCTGGTACGCTTCAATGTCCAGTCTGGTTTCGACTGTCTTACCGTCCAACGCAATGGTGAAGTATTCCCAAAGGCCATCCTCGGAGTCAAATTCAATCGTACCAAATAGTTTGGTATTGAGTGTGATATTTGCCATGGTCAAGGCCTCCTTGTTGTTCTTTGAAAGGATTATATCACAAGAAACTGGTGGGCACAAGGCCCACCGGTCAGATGATTATTTACTTGAAATATCTTTCCAGCAGGCCCTTGAGTGCCTTGCCGTGGCGAGCCTCGTCGCGAGCCATCTCGTGGACGGTGTCGTGGATGGCATCCAGACCGTTGCGCTTTGCGCAGGCGGCCAGGTCGAACTTGCCGGCAGTTGCGCCGAACTCGCAGTCAACACGCCAAGCCAGATTGTCGCGGGTGGTGGCCTTCATATTGGGCTCTAAGGTGCTGCCCAGCAGCTCTGCGAACTTTGCTGCGTGCTCTGCCTCTTCCCATGCTGCCTTTTCCCAGTAGAGGCCGATCTCAGGGTAGCCCTCGCGGTGAGCAATACGAGCCATACACAGGTACATACCGACCTCGCTGCACTCGCCGTTGAAGTTGGCAAAGAGCTGTTCGCGGATATAGGCCTTATCCTCTGCGGAAATGTCGGGGTTATTTTCTACGGTCTTTTCGTAGATGCCGAACTCATGCTCAGCGGCCAGCTTCATCTCACCCTTTTGCTCCACGAACTTGGAAGCAGGGACCTTACATACGGGGCAGCGGAAATCGGCGTCCAGCTCCTCGGCGGTGTGCACATAACCACAAACACTGCAAACAAACTTTTTCATAATTTTTTCCTCCAAAATTTTATATTTTATTTTTTATGCATTTTTTACAAATTCCGGCAAAGCTCAGGCTATACATATTTACCTTGCCGCCGGTACCCTTTTCCACATCTTCGGATAATTGCGAAGGTGCTTTTACCTCAGGCAGATCCAGTACATTGCCGCATTCCGTACAGAAAAAGTGGACATGAGGTGCAGTATTGCCGTCAAATCTCTCAATTCCTTTTACGGTGCCTACGCACTGTATCAAGCCTTGATTTCTGAACAGAGCTAAATTCCGATACACCGTAGCAAGAGAGATGTCGGGACAGTCTTGCTTTACGCCCATATACACCATCTCTGCCGAGGGGTGTTCCTTGGTGGCCTGAAGGTAAGAAAGGATAGCGTTGCGCTTTCTGAATTGCTTTTGCGCTTCCATTTATTTACCTCCTAAATAAGAATAGTTCTTATTTACATTTATAATATAACATATGTATTTTTATTTGTCAACAGTTTTTTTGCAAAATTTCAAAATAAATTTTTTACACACCAAAAATGATTATTTTCTTTATTTAATAATGTATATCGCAAAAAAGCCTTGTTTTTTCCACAGATATGTGGTAAAATTTACGGTGAATAGGTATGCTTTTTTTTCGGCCAATGGAGAAAAGAGAAAGGAGCCGTTTATTATGTATTCTTCTGCCTATGTATGGGCGAAAATCCTGCAGTATTTGGAGGAACGCCTCAGTAGTACCATTGTTTCCGGCTGGTTTGACAGCGCAGAGGTAGTGGAGCTGACCGGTGAGCATTTGGTAATTCACATTCCTTCGGAATTCCACCGGGATATGATCGCTGCCAAAACCTCCGAGCTTATCAATGCCGCCCTTCGGGAGATATTCAATTCCGATGCCACCTTGCTGGTTCTCAGCTCTCAGGAGCTGGATGCTTATAAAGAGAAGGAAAAGGGTGTACCCCAGATCGCCTTTAATCCCCAGTTCTCCTTTGAGAACTTCGTGGTAGGCCCCTCTAACCGTTTCGCGTATTCTGCTGCCAACGCAGTAGTCAACAATCCCGGACAGGTCTATAACCCCCTGTTTATTTATGGCCCGGCCGGTGTGGGTAAGACCCACCTGCTTTACGCCATAGCAAACGGCATCCGCAAGGAAAATCCCAAGGCGAATATCGTCTATATTAAGGGCGACCAATTTACAAATGAGCTGATCGCCGCCATCGGCAGCGGTAAGAATTTGGAATTTCGCAATAAGTACCGGGAAGCTGACCTCTTCCTCATTGATGATATTCAGTTTATCGCCGGTAAAGAATCCACCCAAGAGGAATTCTTCCATACCTTCAATAAGCTCTACGAGGAGCACAAGCAGATCGTTATGACCTCCGACCGGAAGCCCAGCGATATGTTGACACTGGAGGATCGGCTGAAGACCCGTTTTGAATGGGGTCTGACCGCCGATGTCCAACCGCCGGACTATGAGACCCGTATGGCCATCATTAAAAACAAGGCCATTTCTCTCGGTTTGGAGCTGCCGGATGATGTATGTAACTACATTGCCGTCAATGTCACCACCAACGTGCGGCAGATCGAAGGCACGGTCAAAAAGATTATGGCTTACCGGGACCTTAACAATATGCCGCTGGATCTTCCCAACGTCTCCCGGGCTATCAGCGATATGTTTAAGACCGAAGGGAACGCGCTGCCCACGCCCAGTCTGATCATCAGCCAGGTCTGCAAGTTCTACTCTATTGACGAAGCGGTGCTTCGCAGCAATCAGCGGACAAAGACGGTAGCAGAGGCGCGGCACGTTGCCATTTATCTGATTCGTCAGCTAACCAATCTTTCGCTCCCCGCCATCGGTATGGAGCTGGGCAAGGATCACACCACCATCCTCTACTCCGTAGAAAAGATCGAAAAGGCTTTGCAGGTGGGCGGCACAGCACTGCAAAACAATATTCGGGATATTACGGCAAATATCCATTCCTGTCTTTAATTGACAATTGATAATTGATAGTTGACAATTATAGTATCCGCGTTGCGGATATATTGGAATTATTATCTATTATCTAATGATCGCAGATTAATAATAAAACTGTTTTCGTTTTCCACAGAGGTTGTGGAATGTGGAAAGATTTTCTGTGGAAAAATTTTTACTTCCTTTCTTTTCCACAAAGGCTGTCGAAAAGCTTTGGAAACTGCACAAGGGAGCTGTGGATAAAAAACGCCCTAAATAAAAGGCTTTTCGGAGTTTTCCCCATATATTTTCCCCTACTGCTATTATTACTACCTAATATCTCTATTTATATATTTATATTTCATTATTTTACAGAATTGAGGTTTTTTGTATGCGGTTTACCTGTGAAAAAAGTATGCTCGTTACAGCACTGAATATTACCGGCCGTGCAGTTGCACCCAAGAGTGCCATTACTGCTTTGGAGGGCATTTATTGCGATGCTTCCACCGATTTGACTTTTACCGGCTACAATATGGAAACAGCAGTCATTTACCGGGTGGATGCAGAAATATTAGATGCCGGCAAATGTGTGTTTCCTGCCAGATTATTTGGCGACATTATCCGCCGTCTGCCGGAGGGCCCGGTGACCGTAGCGGTAGATGAAAACTATAAGGTTTCTGTCCGCGCCGGTTATTCTGCCTTTACCATCTCCGCAGAACCTGCAGAGGATTACCCCAGCCTGCCGGATGTAGGCAGCGGCCGTAATGTTTCGCTTCCCCAAAGTGCGCTGAAGGAGCTGATCGGCAGCACCATTTTTGCGGTTTCTGAAAATCAGGGACGCCCCATTCACACCGGCGTAAAGTTCGAGGTAGAAACGGACAAGGTCTCTGCAATTGCGGTGGACGGCTTCCGTCTTGCCCGGCGCACCTTCCCGGCGGATGCGGGTACGGAAATTTCCTTTGTTGTGCCGGCGCAAGGTCTCAAGGAAGTGGAAAAAATACTGGTAGACAACGATGACGAGGTTTCCTTCACCTTGGACAGCAAGCACATTTTGTTCAGCTTGGGCGATGCGACCCTTATCTGCCGCTTACTGGAGGGCGATTTCTTGGATTGGCGGAAGGTCGTTCCCACAAACAGCCCCATTAAGCTGACGGCAAATGTAGCTGACCTTTCCTCTGCTATTGAGCGTGTAGGCCTTATTGTTTCTGAAAAATATAAGAGCCCTGTGCGCTGCGTATTTTCCGAGCAGGTGCTGCAGCTCCGTACCAATACCACCATCGGTGCGGCAGAAGACCGCTGCGCCATTGCCGGTGACGGCAAGGACTTGGAGATCGGCTTTAATGTCAGGTATTTGGCTGATGCCCTGCGGGTCATTCCCAGCGAGGAAGTGGTCTTGGAGCTGACCAACAGCTTAAGCCCTATCGTATTTACTTCTGCAGAAGAAAAGTATGATTTTTCTTATATGGTATTGCCGGTTAGAATTAAAAGCTGAGGAAATTTATGAAAGTATCTGTTAAGAAAAAGGAAAATTTTATCCCGGTGGTTATCCATACGGAGTTCATTAAGCTGCAGGATGCTATGAAATATGCCAATATCGTCTATTCCGGCGGTGAGGCCAAGCAGATGATCTTAGACGGTATGGTTTCTGTCAACGGCGAAGTATGCACTATGCGGGGAAAAAAGCTTTACCCCGGCGACAGCTTCGTATTCGGCGGCGATACCTATCTCATTTCTATCCATGCAGCTATGTAATATCAGCATCCGGGATTTCCGGAATTATGAGACCCTCTCGTTGGATTTTTCCCCGGAGGTAAATCTCATTGTGGGCGATAATGCCCAAGGGAAGACCAATTTAATAGAGGCGATCGGTTATTTAGGCTCCGGCAAGAGCTTTCGTGCCCAAAGGACAAATGAGCTTGTTCGCTTTGGGGCGGATTTTGCAGAGGTTTCAGGCTCTGTCTTTTCGCAGGAGCGGCAGCAGACACTGCGCTGGTTGCTGTTTCCTAACGGGAGAAACCGGCAGCTATACTGTAATGGCGTAAAGAAAAAGACCGCCGGGGAGATCAGCGGCATTTTACAGACAGTGCTGTTTTGTCCGGAGGATTTGATGGTATTAAAGACCGGTGCTGCCCCCCGCCGCCGGTTAGCGGATCAGGCACTTTGCCAGCTCAGACCCAATTATGAAGCGGCACTTGTAGAATATAACCGGATTTTGGAGCAGAAAAGCCGAATACTCAAGGATCAGTTTGAGAATCCTGCCCTTTTGGAGGTATTGCCGGAGTACAATGCGCGGCTTTGTCAGGTGGGTGCGCTGCTGATCTCCTACCGTGCCCGGTTTTTTGCGGGTTTAGGGAAAGCGGCAAGTGTGTACCACGGGCAGTTTTCCGGTGGAAAAGAGGATTTTTCCCTGCAATATCACACCGTTTCTACGGTAAATGATCCTTTTGCGCCTGTATCTGTGCTGACGGAAGCACTTGCGGAGCATTTGGAGAGCCACCATCGGGCGGAAATTCAGAGTATGCAATGCCTGACCGGCCCGCACAGGGATGACTTTGATGTCAGTTTATCCGGCTTATCTGTTAAGACCTTCGGTTCTCAGGGACAGGTGCGTACCGCAGCTATCAGTCTGAAGCTTGCCCAGCGGGAGCTGATGCAGCGCGAAAGCGGGGAAATGCCGGTATTGCTTTTGGACGATGTACTGTCGGAATTAGACCCCGGGCGGCAGGATTTCATCTTAAATCAGATCACCGGCGGGCAGGTCTTTATTACCTGCTGTGAGCCGGGGAGATTTACCCGGTTGGGTAAGACGGTTGAAATATGTAACGGGAAAACCTTTTAGACTTTTTATCGCCTACGGCGATGCCATTTTGCACACAAAATGGCCGGCGGGAGCAAGCCCCCGCCCTACGATATGCAAAGAGCATAGGAGGACTTTTTATGTCTGAAGAAACAAAGGTAACACAGGAATATGGCGGTGAGCAGATTCAAGTCTTGGAGGGCTTGGAGGCTGTTCGGAAAAGACCCGGTATGTATATCGGCTCTACTTCCACCTCGGGTCTGCACCATTTGGTCTATGAGATCGTGGATAACTCCATTGACGAGGCACTGGCCGGCTACTGTAATCATATTCAGGTGACGATCAATCCCGGTAACTCCATCACTGTTACTGATAACGGCCGTGGTATCCCTGTAGATATTCAGCCCCAGACCGGCAAGCCGGCTTTAGAGGTAGTCTTTACGGTACTGCACGCCGGCGGTAAGTTCGGCGGTGGCGGTTATAAGGTATCCGGCGGTCTCCACGGTGTTGGTGCATCTGTTGTCAATGCGCTCAGTGAGAGACTGACTGCCCGGGTATTCAAAAACGGCAATATTTATGAGATGAAATTTGCCCGTGGCCATATTACGCAGGAAATGCGTATTGTCGGCAAGACCGATAAAACCGGCACTGAGGTCACCTTCCAGCCTGACCCGGAGATGTTTGATGAGGTGGTCTATTCTTATGAGACCCTCCACGCCCGTATGCGTGAGGAAGCCTTCCTGAACGCAGGCCTTAGTATTACCATTACCGATGACCGGGGGGATGCGCCGGTTTCGGAAACAATGTGCTACGAGGGCGGTATCCGGGAGTTTGTCACTTGGACAAATCAAAATAAGACTGTCGTTCACAATGACGTGATCTATATGTCCGGTAGCAAGGGCGACGCCTCTGCAGAAATCGCAATGCAGTATCACGATGGCTACAACGAAAATCTCCAGTCCTTTGCCAACGATGTGCGCACCCCTGAGGGCGGTATGCACGAAACCGGCTTTAAGACCGCTCTGACAAGAGTTCTGAACAATTACGGTATCAAAGTCGGCATTATCAAGGGTGACGATAAGGTTTCCGGCGAGGATTGCCGGGAAGGTATTTCTGCGATCATCTCCGTAAAGCTGACCGATGCCCAGTTTGAGGGTCAGACCAAGGCAAAATTAGGTAACGCTTATATCCGTACCTTAGTGGAGCAGATCGTAGGTGAGCAGCTTGCCACCTATTTTGAAGAGCATCCGGCTACTGCCAAGATCATCTTAGAAAAGGCAATGATGGCAAACCGGGCAAGAGAAGCTGCCCGTAAGGCAAGAGAAAACGCCCGCCGCAGGACCGGCTTGGAATCCGGCGGTATGCCTGATAAGCTGCAGGACTGCAATGAAAAAGACCCGTCGCTCTGCGAACTTTACATCGTCGAGGGTGACTCCGCTGCCGGCTCTGCCATTCAGGGCAGAGACTCCCGTTTCCAAGCGATCCTTGCAATGTGGGGTAAAATGCTGAACGTAGAAAAGGCACGGGCTGACAAAATTTACGGCAACGACAAACTCTCTCCCCTGATTATTGCCCTTGGCGGCGGTATCGGTGAGGATTTTGATATTGAACGTCTGCGCTACCACAAAATTATCATTATGTCCGATGCGGACGTGGACGGTGCCCATATCCGTACCCTGCTGCTGACCTTCTTCTTCCGCTATATGCGGCCGCTGATCGAGCACGGCTATGTATATTCTGCTGTACCTCCCCTTTATAAGCTGAAAAGAGGTAAGACCGAGCGGGTTGCTTATTCTGACGAGCAAAGAGACTTAGTTTCTGCAGAGCTTCGTGGAGAGAGTAATGCAAAGGTGGAAATTTCCCGGTTTAAGGGTCTTGGTGAGATGGATGCCCACGAGCTGTGGGATACCACCATGGATCCGGAAAAGCGGACTCTCCGCAGAATTACCTTAGAGGATGCCCGCCGTGCCGACGAGATCTTTACCATCTTGATGGGCGAGCAGGTGGAACCCCGTAAGGAATGGATCGAACGCAACGCCCGCTATGCTGTGAATATTGATATCTAATAAACAATCCCCGCAGGTGTCATTGCGAGCCCCGAAGGGGCGTGGCAATCTTATAGTAGCCGAAAAAAATCGAAAAT
>JAFQPB010000057.1 GCA_017411905.1 Oscillospiraceae bacterium | reverse complement strand
GTCCACGCGGTAGTTGTCGCCCATGTGACGCTTGATGGAAGCGATGGTGCGGTCGGCATTGGTCACAGCCTGACGCTTTGCCACCTGACCGACCATACGCTCGCCGGTCTTAGAGAATGCTACAACAGAAGGTGTGGTACGTGCGCCCTCAGCGTTGGCGATCACAACAGCCTCGCCGCCTTCCAGCACAGCCACACAAGAGTTGGTAGTACCCAAGTCAATTCCGATAATCTTACCCATAATAATTTCCTCCTATATATGAACTTAAATTTTTAACATCTTCATGGCCCCCTTGCCTAAAGGGGGCTGTCAGCCGAATAGGCTGACTGGGGGATACACAATTTAGTTCGCCACCTGCACCATGGCAAAACGAATAACCTTCTCACCGATCTTAAAGCCCTTCTGGAAAACCTGCGTAATGGTGTTTTCCTCTACGCCTTCTTCCTCGGTGTGCATCACTGCGTTGTGCAGATTGGGATCGAACACATCGCCCTTTTCGCCGAAGATCTCCACGCCCATGCCCTCAAGGATCTTCTGAAGCTCAGTCATGGTCATCTCCACGCCCTTTTTATAGGCGGCGTCCTCGGTGGGCTGATTCAGCGCCCGTTCCAGATTGTCGTACACCGGCAGAAGCTTGCCGATGGTGTCGGCTCTGCCGTTGCCGTAGGACGCTTCCTTTTCTTTTACAGTGCGCTTGCGGAAATTGTCGTAATCCGCAGCCAGCCGCAGATAGGTGTCATGCTCTTGATTGTATTTTTCTTCCCAAGGATCAACTTCCTCCGCCGGGACTTCTACAGCTTCCGCTGCCTGCTCCAGCACTTCCTCCTCAGGCATTATGTTTTCTTCCTTTTTCTTAGCCACTTAATTTGCCTCCATATTTCCTCCGTAATGGCCCCCTTGCCTAAAGGGGGCTGTCAGCCGAACAGGCTGACTGGGGGATTATTCCTCTTCCTCGCCGGCTTTCAGCTGCTTCTGCTCCGGCTTCGCGAACACCTTGGAAAGGCTCTCCGCAAAATAACTGAGCCGGGCAGTGACCTTGGCATAATCCATTCGGGTGGGACCCACCACACCGATCATGCCCTGCATGCCGTCACCGATGTCAAATTTGGTCATGACCACAGAGGTGTCCTTCAGCTCCTGAGCCACATTCTCCGGACCTACCAGCACCTTTGTGCCGTTCTGATTCTGCATCACCGCAGGCAGATTGGAAAGGGCGTCCTCGTCCAGTGTGGTCATCAGCCGCTGGGCCTTATCCACATCCCGGTATTCCGGCTGCCCCAGCAGACGCATCTGTCCTGCCACTGCCATGTTGGTGGTGGCCTGCCGGTTAAGGGTCTCAGCGGTAAATTCCACGATCACCGGCACCAGCACCGCCGCATTGCCAGCCGACTGCATCACCCGTTCCATGGTCTCGGGTGTGAATTCCGTAAGGCCGGTCATGGTAGCGTTGAGCACTGCGCAGAGTACCTTCAAATCCGTTTCTTCCACATTTACCGGCAGCTTGATCAGCTTGTTGACCACCTCATCATTAGAGAGCATGATCACCAGAATAAAGCTTCCCTCGCCGGCTGCAATCAGATCGAAACGCTTCACCGTAGCGCCGTGGCTCCGGGAGGCAACAGAGATAGCCGGCAGATCCGTGGCCTGAGAAACCAGCTTTGCCACCTTTTCCACCATACGGTCCACCCGGGCCATCTTTTCCTCGATGGCCATGTTGATGGAGTGGGTTTCATCCATGCTCAGCCGGTAATCCATCATCAGCTCGTCAACATAGAGCCGATAGCCTGCAGCGGAGGGGATCCGCCCGGCGCTGGTGTGAGGCTGCTCCAGATATCCCATGGTGGTCAGATCTGCCATTTCGTTGCGAATGGTAGCGGAGGAATACTGCATATCCGGCAGCTCGGTGATGGCCTTGGAGCCAACGGGCTCAGCCGTGCGGATGTATAGATCCACCACGCTGCGCAGAACCTTTTTCTTTCGTTCGGTCAGTTCCATAGTACCCTCCTTTTTGTGCTTAGCACTCTTTACCTCTGAGTGCTAAGCACACTATACACCAGAGTGCTAAAATTGTCAATAGCAACAATTATAAATTATTTTTGAACAATGCAAAACCCACCACCGCACCCCGTTCCACACCGTAGGGGACGGCGCCTTCGACGTCCCGCCCGTCCCTCCACCGCACCCCGTTCCACACCGTAGGGGACGGCGCCCTCGACGTCCCGCCCGTCCCTCCACCGCACCCCGCATTTTCATTCATTATAATAATATAAAATTTTTCATTTCCAAATCTGCCCTCATTTTTCGACTTTTGCATCGTTTATGTTGCCCACGTAAAGGCATATTAAAAGAGCAGACAAAAAGGAGGGTCAAAAAATGAAAAAATTACCAATACGGCTAACCCTTGCGCTTTTGCTTATCAGCATCCTGCCCCTGCCTGCCCGGGCAATAAAGACCCTGATCCCTATGGGCGAGGTGGTGGGGCTGGAATTATATAATGATACCGTTACCATCGCCGGCTTTGAAAAAGGCTCCCGGGCAGAAGAAGCCGGTCTGCAGACCGGCGACCGCTTGCTGGCGGTGGACGGAAACCCCGTAAAAACCGCCGGGGATATCCGCGCAGCCTTAGAGCGCAGCGACGGCACAGTGGAGCTGACGGTGCGCCGGAAGGATCAGCTTCTGCAAAAAAAGCTGGAGCCGCTGATCACGGACTCCGGCCCTAAGCTTGGTATCTACCTGCGTCAGGGCATCACGGGCATCGGCACCCTGACCTACTACGACCCCGAAACCGGCATTTTCGGTTCTCTGGGACACAGCGTCAACGACCACGAAGGCACCGTAGTTGCCATGACCGCCGGCAATCTTTATTCCGCAGCGGTGGCATCGGTGCGCAAGGGCCGCTGCGGCGACCCGGGTCAGCTCATGGGTGCCCTGCGCTCGGCAGAACCCATCGGCATTTTGCAGCGCAATACTGTCCAGGGCGTATTTGGAAAATTAAACAAAACCGTGGAAAAACAACCTCTGCCCGCCGCCTCCGATTCCATTCGCCCGGGCAACGCCACCATACTCTCCACCGTTTCCGGTACAGCCGTACAGTCCTATTCTGTGGAGATCCTGAAAATCTATCCCACCTCCCGGCAATCCGGCCGCAATATGCTCATTAAGATCACAGACCCGGCATTGCTGGAAACCACCGGCGGCATCGTCCAAGGCATGTCCGGCTCACCGATTATACAAGACGGCAAACTCATCGGCGCAGTTACGCACGTCCTTGTGAATGACCCAACTACAGGCTACGGCATCTTTATTGAAAATATGTTAGACGCGGCGGCCTAAAGCGAAGTGGGAGTAATCTCCCACTTCGTTCTTGCTATTTAGCTATTTTTTGATATAATTAATACAGTAGTTTTTGCTGTTTGACCAGCAGCCATCGTAGAAAGGAATGAGCAAAATGAAATTTCTTCTTATATTACTTGCGTTACCTTTTATCATAGCCGCATCTCCGATAATTCTTATAGTAAAAATTGTTAAACATGTAAACAAAAAGAAATACCAAGAACTTGAGGCGCAAGTACTAAAGGAATTAGGCTTTCCGAGTTGGGATATTTGTCCTGAAATTGATAGCTATGTAACAGTAAAGAGCCGTCAAGCATTGGAAAATTATGACGAAACCAAATATTTTAAGGACGATACACAAAATCTCGCACGGGCAGAGGCTACTTTTGAAAAAAAGTGTAAAGTAGCAGCTATCTTAAAAGATTTCATTAAAAGTAACGAATATACAACGCATCCACAGTACAAACAGCTGAGTAATCAAATTGGTCTTGTGTTGAATAATGCCAATGCTTATAGAATTTGTGTCTCTTACATATCACCTGCCGGCAAGATTTTAGGCTCAAAAGAAATTATTGTAAACAAACGCGTTTTAAATAAGTTTAAGGATGATCCCTCTTTGCTGATGAGTAAGTCAGAATACAATAAATATTTGAAAGAGCAGCAAAAAGAGGCGTTGAGTGAGAAACAGCATAAATACTATGAAAGAGTAAACGGCATTATAGAATACGCAAACGAAAACCGAGAGAATCTTGTCATCAAAGGCAGTAAAGAGCGATTGGATAGTTTGATTGCACAATTGTTTGATAGAACGGTTAATAGCATCAAGAAAATAAAAACAATTGATAGCGAAGAGTGGGATATCATTGACGAATTCGTAAATCGCATCAACAAGGAAATAATACAGGTTATAAATGACAACAAGAGTATTCTTGAGTATTACGAATCACCTGATTTCCTAAAAATCAAAGACACGTGTGAAGTGTTAATGAGCACGCAAAGAGAATTCAACGAATACATTACCGAAAAAATAGAAACTGTCTCTCAACTATTTGGAACTAGAGTAGTCCGAAGCGAAACAGTTAACGATGATGAATACAACTACATTCGTCCGTATAAGAAGACGATTACGCCTTTCACCGCAGAGGTATCTGCCACAGTATTTGCAAGCGCAGAAAACAACCCATTAGAGTATGTGATAAAGAGCTTCTATCCCAACAAAAAAATGTACCCGGAGCAAATCCAAAAACTCTATCGGCTTGTAGAAGAACTTGAAACTTTGAGAGATGCAAAACAGATTATTGAAAACTACAAGGCAGAATACCAACAATATCTTGGTGATGTTCCGGCTTTTGTAATGGAGAATGACGAAGCGGGGTTCTATTCAAGACTTGGGTTTGCAAACATCGACGAGAGTGTGCTTACTGTAGAGTACAAATTCGCATACACCTCTGGTGGAGGTATGGCACAACGGTCGTTTGCTGTGCCGATGACAGAGGAAACCATTGTTGAATTGATCAAAGCATTAGAGAGCAAACTTACCGCAGCAGCTTTCGCAAAAGAGCAAAGATCCTTGATGACAAGAAAACTACGTAATTTCATTAAGGAACGAGATAATTTCACATGCTGTAATTGCCAAAACTCTACCCAAGCCGAGCCAAACCTCCTGCTTGAGATAGATCATATTATTCCGGTAGCTAAGGGCGGTTGTACAACAGAAGATAACCTCCAAACCCTTTGCTGGAAGTGCAATCGAGCAAAGAGTGATAAAATTATAACCTAAAACTTAGAGGCGCAAGCTGTGAAGAACGGCTTGCGCTTTCTATTGTGGGAAACAAAACCGACGGTCCGGCAAATATCAGAATTTGTCGAAAATGCGAGAAGTCTTAAAATACGGTATTTTCGACATTTCATCCATGTCAAGTTAAGGATCACGGGTGAGGTGTGCCAAAACCTACCTTTTTCCCGAAAACACGCATAAAAACCGCAGAAAAACACAAAATTCTTTTGTCCCCTACTTGACATCAGCGTGTCCGGCTCACCGATCATTCAAGACGGGGAGCGATGCGACCGCCGCCGGTGGCGGAGCAAGGGAGCTGAGCGAGTGGCAGCGGTCGGTGTGCAACGCAGCCGCACCGTCGGCAAGGCGCGCACCGGGCACCGCAACAGGAAAACTCATCGGCGCAGTTACGCACGTCCTTGTGAATGACCCAACTACAGGCTACGGCATCTT
>JAFQPB010000056.1 GCA_017411905.1 Oscillospiraceae bacterium | reverse complement strand
GTCCATCAGGCCTCCAAGGAAAAATCGGAGGATCGGGAAAAATTCCTCCACTGGCTCTATGATTTTGAATACAACAAGTTAGGTCTTCCCCGTCCTGACCTGACCATTTACTTAGATGTCCCTACCGACTTCACAGAAAAGCTGCTCCGCTCTCGGGAAGCAGACACCAACACCAAGGCAGACATTCACGAAAAGGATATGGCCTATCTTGCCACCTGCCGGGAAATGGGCCGCGCCGCCGCCAATTATTACGGCTGGCAGATCATCTCCTGCGTAAGGGACGGGAAAATGCGTTCCATCGAGGATATTCACGAAGAAATTTACGCGCTGGTTAAAGCGTGTCTGGAGGGTTAAACTATGGTATATATGTTCCTTGGCACCGGCTTCGAAGAAACGGAAGCCATCGCCCCTTTGGACTTAATGCGCCGCGCAGGTATTGAAGTAAAAACGGTTGGTCTGAACGGCAAAATCGTTTATGGCAGCCACGGCATCGGCGTGGAAGCGGATATTCTCCCGGAGGAAGCCGATCCTTCCGATTTGGAAATGATCGTCCTGCCCGGTGGCCTTGGGGGCGTTGCCTCCATTTGCGCAAATGCTTGGGCAATGGACACTCTGCGCTATGCCTATGAAAGCGGAAAGTTTATTGCCGCTATTTGTGCTGCGCCTACCATTCTTGCCCAGCTTGGCATCACCGATGGCAAGCACGCTACCTGCTATCCCGGCTGTGAGGAGAATATGGGAAGTGCTAAGATAGAAAACGCCGCCAGTATCCGGGATGGCAAAGTCATTACCGGCACGTCTGCCGGCTCTGCCACCGCCTTTGGTCTCTCCCTCATCCGTGTTCTTCGGGGCGAGGCGGCAGCAAATACTGTGGCGGAGCAGATCGTCATCCGCACCCAGGAGGTAACCTATGGATAACGAAAATAAGAACGAGCAGCCTTTGGAAGAAACGCTCCCGGAGGAAGATACCTCTTTTCAGGATGCACTAAACGCACTGCGTGCCTATACCGCACCGGAAGAGCCGCACCCCCCTGAAGAGGAGTCCGCTCCCGAAGCACCGGCTGCAGAGGAACCGGTACAAGAGACCGCACCGGAATTCGATCCTGATCTGGTGGAAAATCCGGAATTTCAGGCCGCGCTGGATGCGCTGAAGGCCTTTTCCGCCCGCTATGAACCGGAACCCGAGGAAGTCCCCGAACCGGAGCTTCCCCAAGAAGCCGCTCCGGTACTGACCACTGATACAGAGGAAGCACAAATGCAAGTAACAGAAGATACTGTCCCCTTCACTACGCCCGTGAATTCCTCCGCAGAGGATTTGGGTGCTACCCAAAAATTCACCACCGTAGAGGAGAATAACCTGCCGAAGGGAACGCCTACACCCAAACGCTCCCGCCGCAGACCGCCTAACCGCAAAGGCCGCCCCGAGTCCAAAAAAGGCTACGGTCTTTTCGGTCTGCCCCACATTGCCGCCACGATCATTTGGCTGGTGCTTATCGTCACCATCGGCATCTCCTTTGGCCGCGTAATGTGGGTCTGCGCTGCAGACTTATTGGCCTTTGGCAAGCCCGATGAGGCTATTACTGTCACAATCGATCCCAACGACAATATTGATGCCATTGCAAATAAACTGCAAAAAGTCGGTCTTATCCGCTACCCCAAGCTTTTTGTGTTCTTCGCCGAGCTCACCGGCAAGGGTGAAAAAGTTCTGCCGGACACCTATACCCTCAATTCTATGTACGACTACAACGCACTTCTGAAGATGATGTCCTATAAGCAAACAAACACCTCTGTTGTAGACGTGGTGATCCCCGAGGGCTACAACTGTGCCCAAATCTTCAAGCTTTTGGAAGAAAAGGGTGTCTGCTCTCAGGCAAAATTAGAGGAGTGGGCAGCAAACGGTGAATTAAAGGACTACTGGTTCCTGGAGGGCGTTCCCAGAGGTACTAAGTACTGCTTGGAGGGCTATCTGTTCCCGGATACCTATCAGTTCTATACAAATGCCGATCCGCAGTATGTACTGCAAAAAATGCTTAACGCCTTTGACAATCGCTTTACGGATAAGATGTACTCGAAATTCCTCAAAATGCAGGAGACCTACGCCCAAATGCTGCGCAGCAGCGGTCTTTCCAGCAGTTATATCGAGGCCAACAAGCTGACCTTCCACAAGCTGATTACCATCGCTTCTATGATAGAAGAAGAAACTTCCAGCAACTTGGAAAGCTATGACATTGCCTCCGTATTCTATAACCGACTGACAAAGCCCGGCTCTTACCCCACGCTGGACAGTGACCCCACCGTTTACTATGCAATGGGTGTTTACTATGACCGTCAGCCTCTTACCTCAGCGGATCTGAAGTATAACAGTCCCTATAACACCTATGTGTCCCGCGGCTTGCCCCCCGGACCCATTACTAACCCCGGCTACTACAGCATTTACGCCGCCCTTGAGCCCAACAGTACCAGCTACCATTTCTTTGTGTTTGACGAGTCTATCAATGCGCACCGCTTCTCCAAGACATTGCAGGAGCACAACGACTGGATCGCACAGATCGGAGCCAATAAGTGAAAAAATTAGAATTGCTCTCCCCTGCCGGGGATATGGAACGGCTAAAAATGGCCGTGGCCTATGGCGCGGATGCGGTGTATTTGGCCGGTACTGCCTTCGGTATGCGCTCCTTTGCGGGGAATTTTACCCCAGAGGAGCTGCCGGTTGCCGTAAAATACGCCCACGACCGGGGCGTAAAAGTCCACGTAACCGTCAACACGATGCCCCGCAATGACGAAATCTGCCAGCTTCCCGCCTATTTGGAACAGTTACAGGATGCAAATGTAGATGCTCTCATCGTTGCGGATATGGGTGCGTTCACCTTGGCCGGTAAGTACGCCCCAAAGTGCGCCCGGCACATTTCCACCCAGCAATCCATTGCAAATTACGAATGTGCGCAGGCCTGGTATGACTTGGGTGCCAGCCGCGTGGTTCTGGCGCGGGAGCTAAACCTAAAGGAAATTACCGAGATTCGCCAAAAGGTCTCTCCGGAGCTGGAAATTGAGACCTTCGGCCACGGTGCGATGTGTGTCAGCTACTCCGGACGGTGTCTCCTTAGCAACTATATGACCGGGCGGGACTCCAACCGGGGTGCCTGCGCCCAGCCCTGCCGCTACCAGTATGCGCTGGTGGAGGAAAAGCGACCCGGGGAATATTTCCCCGTTTATGAGGACGAAAAGGGCACTTATATCCTCAATTCCAAGGATATGTGCACCATTGACCACTTAAAAGAACTGACGGACGCAGGCATCGACTGCATTAAGATCGAGGGGCGGGCAAAATCCGCCTACTATGCCGCCATCGTCACCGGTGCCTATCGCCACTGTATCGACGATCTGTACGCCTGGCTGGAGATCGACCCGGTGTGGCGGGATGAGGTGGATCACGTCTCCCACCGCATTTACTCCACGGGCTTCTACTTTGGACAGCCGGGACAGTACACGGAAAACTCCCGGTACATCCGCCAGTGGCAGGTCTGCGCCATTGTGGAAAGCTGCGATGAAAATGGGCTTGCCCGGTGCAGCCTGCGAAATAAATTTGCCACAGGCGATGAATTGGAGGTCGTTGGCCCTGATCTGCGGCCCTTCCCCCTCACCGTGCCTGAAATGCAGGACTTGGACGGCAATGCGCTCACTGAGCCCCGGACACCCCAAATGCAATTTTACATCCCACTGCCCAAGCCCGTTCCCTCGCTGACCATCCTCCGCCACAGCGTGGAGCTTTCCGCAAAATAAAAAGCATTGACCCGGTAGACTTTTCGTCTACCGGGTCTTATTGTAGGGGACGGGTTTCCCGTCCCGCTATACAAATAATATCCAAATCAGCTTGGAGACCATATGACAGCCGCCGTGGGCGAGCATAGCATACTGCAGCCCGTACTTGCGGTACAGCCAGCCAAACAGCAATCCAAAGCCGCCGTTTAAGAGGAAGCACCGGAAAACGATCATTGGCGTAAGTCCCATAATCAGCTGCGTTGCGGGCAAATGTCCTGCCGCAAATAACAGCGCGCAGATCACATTTGCGGTGACAAGTACCCAATTTGCTGTCTCTGCCCTGTCCTTTTGAAAGAGCTTGTGGAGTACAAAGGCAACGAGCGACATCATAAAGAGCCGCAGCATCACCTCTTCAATAATACCGCCGTAAGTCACTGTCGCAATGAGATAGGGGATCGTTGGCTTCACAAGATAGGACTCCCGGATCGCAGGTTCATAATTTCCGAAAAAACACAGATCGGGTAAAATCAGACACAATCCACCGACGATAGACCAAGCAGCTGTAATCAGAACCGGCTTCTTCTCAAAAGTAAGGGTATCCCGCCACAGACCGACCTTTTTGGAAAACACAATGCCCAAAGCACCTAAAACCAAACCGTAAATAGCAGACTGCACTGCGGAAATGAGTGCAACAAGGGTCTCCGTCAATCCCTGCGCCAGTATCTCCTGACGGATCTCCTCCGGGTAGCTTTCCAAGCTATAGAGACCGACGAAATAGCCGCCGAGCAAGCCCACCGCCGTAAAAAGAAGCAGCAGCTTCCAATGGCTCTTTACAAACCTTTCCATTTCCTACTCCTATTTTACCTTTGCCGCAAGGCTGTCGTAGACCGCTTTGGTCTCCTCTGCGGTCTTGAGCGCGATCACAAGGATCTCATCTCCCCTTCGGAGAACGATGCAGCCCTCGCCATTTGTGTAGGCATAGAGGGTATACCTGCCAAATTCCTTATTTTGGAAAACACCGGTGCTGAGTCTCGGCGAGCCGAAGCCGTATTCCCGATTTCCGATATCAAAGCTATCCCGATATTCCACACTGTCCACATTCTCATAAGGGATATGGAGCGTTTCAGAAAAACTTGCCTCTACCACAAATTCCTCCCCTTCCAAGGTAACGGACACATCTCCCACCAGCATCAGTACTGTCGTACCGATCAGAATGAGCGGTACACAGATCGCTGTGATCCAAAGCGCTATTTTATCGGACTTCTTATCAAAGACCGGCTCATATTCGATGCCTGCGGCCTTGTGCTTTTTGTACAGTCGGTAGGAATAAACCGTGGGTACGATCACGCTCATTGCGATCACCGCGATCAGGACACCGACTGAAAACTCCATCGGCAAAAATGCGGAAAAGATCAGTAAAATACCGCCAACCACCCAAAGCCGACCCCCAAGGCGGTGGGTCTTTTGCCAGTTTTCGTCATTGCCCATAGTCCAGCGCAGCTTGATGCCCATAGTGCGGTTTCTTGTGGTTTTCGGCAGATAATTGCCCATAAGAAGGAACAATACGCCGATCAGCGCAGGCATAATTACAAAGAAATTCCACTCCTTTTCCAGCGCAATGCCGTACATCATAGCATTTACTGCACAGGATAAGACCGGGATCATCCAAAATATAATGGCCACGATCTTTCTATTGTGCTGGGTGCTTTTCTTATCCAAAGTCATACCCAGTATGCACAGCCAGTGCAGCGCCAAAAAGATCAGCGGCATACCAAAGACCATAAAGGCTTTCGAGGCCGTACCGTCGGCAACACCGTCGCCGCCCCAGTGACTGATCATTGTCTCCGGCAGCCTGTTCCATAAAATAACGCCCAATAAAATAGGCAAAAGCGCAACAACAGACGATAAAATCGCCATTTTTTTATTATTTTTAATCATCCTTTTCCTCTCCTTTCAAATCCTGAACCCATAATAGTATTTCTTCCAAAACGGAAGCATTCAGCTCATAGTAAATAAACTTTCCCTCCCGGGTGTCCCGGACAAGGTCGGCATCCTTTAGCACCGACAAATGCCGGGAGATAGATGCATCCGTTACATCAAAATGCTCCGAAATTTCCCCTGCCGACAGCCTCCCCGCCTTTAGAAGATTGAGGATCTCCCGGCGAATGGGGTCAGACAGCGCCTTTAGTGTATGTTGCAGACCCACGGTCATTCCCTCCTTTGCTGTTTTATAATTAACATTTAACCTAATTGTTAATTGTATTATAAAGGAAAGACCCTCTGTTGTCAAGAGGGTCTCCAAAAATATTTTTTAGTTTTTAAGACTTTGTAGCGGTGCGGGGATCCGACCGCCGCGGGCGATGAAATCGGATGCAGATTCCGGGTGTACCGGCATTACCGGTGCAGTACCCAAAAGTCCCCCCATTTCTACACGGTCGCCAACAGTCTTACCGGGTGCGGGAATGATGCGCACCGCTGTGGTCTTGGAGTTCACCATACCGATAGCCGCCTCGTCTGCGATAATGGCAGAGATGGTTGCCGCATCCGTATCCCCAGGCACAGCGATCATATCGAGACCTACCGAGCAGACGCAGGTCATCGCCTCCAATTTGGATAGGGTCAAAACCCCTGCTTCTGCCGCCGCGATCATACCCTCGTCCTCGGATACCGGGATAAACGCGCCACTTAGGCCGCCCACGTGGTTAGAGGCCATCACGCCGCCCTTTTTCACCGCATCGTTAAGAAGTGCCAGTGCAGCGGTGGTGCCGTGGGTTCCGCAGACCTCCAAGCCCATTTCCTCCAGGATCCGGGCAACGCTGTCCCCCACCGCAGGGGTAGGCGCAAGGCTCAAATCTACAATTCCAAAGGGCACGCCCAATCGCTTGGATGCCTCCACGCCCACGATCTGCCCCATCCGGGTGACCCGGAAAGCAGTCTTTTTTATGGTCTCCGCCACCTCATCAAAGGGGCAGCCCTTGACGCTTTGGAGCGCGTGATACACAACGCCGGGGCCGGAAACGCCCACATTGAGCACCGTCTCCGGCTCACCCACGCCGTGGAACGCGCCTGCCATAAAGGGGTTATCCTCCACCGCATTGGCAAAAACCACCAATTTTGCACAGCCAAGACCATCATCGTCCTTTGTGCGCTCCGCAGTCGCTTGAATAACACGACCCATTTTGGCCACGGCATCCATATTGATACCCGCCTTTGTAGAGCCAACATTTACGCTGGCGCAGACCCGCTTGGTCACCGCCAACGCTTCTGGAATGGAGTCCATCAAAATAAGATCTCCCTTTGTGGCGCCCTTTTGCACCAATGCCGAAAAGCCGCCGATAAAATTGACGCCGCAGGTCTCTGCCGCCCGATCCATCGCCAGTGCCAAAGGCACATAGGACTCTGTATTACAGGAATTACCCACAATTGCCATCGGGGTCACGGAAATTCGCTTATTGACGATGGGAATACCGAACTCCCATTCGATCTCCTCGCCTACTTTTACAAGATTTTCAGCACGGCGCACGATCTTTTCATAGACCCGATCGGCGCATACATTTACATCCTCATGGGCGCAGTCCAAAAGAGAAATGCCCATCGTGATGGTGCGGATGTCCAGATGCCGCTTGTCGATCATATCCTGGGTGGCTAAAATATCCTTTAATGTCAGCATATTTTACCTCACACCCGATGCATAGCCTTAAAAATATCTGCCCGCTGGAGACGGATGGAAAGACCCATTTCCTTGCCCTTTTCCTCTGTCAGCTTTGCCAGCTCTGCAAGGGAAACCGTGGATTTTTCCGTATCTACTACCATCATCATCGTGAAATAGCCCTGCATAACGGTTTGGCTAATATCCAGCACATTGACGCTAAACTCCGCCAAATGGGTACAAACTGCCGCAATAATACCCACCCGGTCTTCACCCACAACAGTTACAACTGCCTTCATTTTCCGCACCTCACAGTTCATAGTCCGCGCAGACACGGCTGTCCAGCAAATGGAAGAAATGCTCTTTAGCTTCCAAATGCAGAGGGTGGCTCGCATAGTTTTTAAGTGCCTCCCGGCTTTCAAACTGGGAATATAAAGCGTAATCCATACCGTTAAATGCTCTGCGGATCTCCATATGGGTAAGGCCAGGAATTTTGCCCACCAGCGGCTCAAGGACGGAAGCAATCAGCTTTACAGCATCGTCCTTATCGACACCCTCTTTGAATGTATAAAGAACAATATGTTTAACCATAACAATTCTCCTTTTAGAAATAGGGGCGTCATTACGACGCCCCTATTGATTATTCGGCTTCTTCTACAGCTTCTTCTGCGACTTCTTCAGCAGCTTCCTCTGCCACTTCTTCTGCGGGCTCCTCAGCAACCAACAGCGCGCGGATAGACAGGGAGATGCGCTTGTTCTCAGCATCAACATCGGTGATCTTGACCTGAACTTCCTGACCCTCAGCCAGTACGTCCTCTGGCTTGCCGATGCGCTTGTCAGCGATCTGGGAAATGTGGATCAAGCCGTCAACACCGGGGATGATCTCAGCAAATGCACCGAAGGTCATCAGCTTAACGACCTTAGCAGATACCACATCACCGACATTGTAGTTCATCATAAACTGATTCCAGGGGTTCATCTCAGCGGTCTTGTAGCCCAGAGAGATCTTGCGCTTCTCAGGATCAAAGGAGATGACGTAAACATCGATCTCGTCGCCGACCTTCAAAACCTCAGCGGGGTTCTTGATGCGGTTCCAGCTCAACTCGGACACGTGAACCATACCGTCCACACCGCCGATGTCCACAAATGCGCCGTAGGAAGTCAGAGACTTAACGGTACCGTGGTACTTTGCGCCAACCTCGATCTCGCTCCAAAGCTTTTCCTGATTTGCCTTGCGGCTTTCTGCGTTAACAGCGCGGATAGAGCCGATGACACGGCGGCGGGCGCGGTTAACCTCGGTGATCTTCAGCTGAGTGGTAGTGCCAACCAGAGCAGCCATATCGCCGCCCTTTGCAACACCGGACTGGGAAGCAGGAACGAAAACGCGGATGCCCTTAACGGTAACGACCAGACCGCCCTTGTTCTCCTCAGTGACAGTGCCTTCCATAGTGATCTTCTCTTCGCAGGCAGCAGCCATATCGTCCCAGAACTTAATGCCGTCCAGCTTCTTCTTGCTAAGCTGGCAGGTACCCTCCTGGTCGTTCACACGGACAACGAACACTTCGATCTCGTCGCCAACCTTGAGGATATCCTCAGGTTTTACGGCAGGGTCTGCACTGACTTCATCATACGGAATGTAGCCGGCATGCTTAGTGCCCAGATCGATCTGAACTTCCGTTGCGCCAATACCGGTAACGATGCCAACAACCTTATCTCCTGTATTTAAAGTCTTGATGGACTGCTCCAGAAGCTCAGCAAAGCTCTCCTCCTGCACAGTCTCAACATTCATAATTTCGCTCATAGTCTTATTGACCTCCTTTATAATCCACGCCGGGGTCGAAGCTCCGGCAGTGATTCCGACAGTAGACACACCGCTGAAAAATTCGGGGTTTAGCTCTGTGGCATTGTCCACTAATGTAACCCGATCGCAGTGCTCGCGACAAATCATTGCAAGGCGGCCTGTGTTGGAGCTTTTGGTATCGCCCACAACCACCATAGCCTGACAAAAGGCACCGAGTTTCGCTGCCTCATTCTGACGGGATTCAGTCGCTTTACATATTGTATCATAAATTTTCAAATTAGCAAACAGTTTTTTTGCGATTTCAGAGCAAATTTTCCACAAACTTTCGGTGGAAGTTGTCTGCGAAACAAGGCATATTGGCAGATTTTGCCGGTCGGGCAGATTTTCTGCCCAATTTCTCAGCTCCTCCGGTGTTTCAAATACCCGGCAGTTTTCACACCAGCCCGCAATGCCCTGCACCTCGGGATGGGTGGGCGTTCCGATAATTACCGACAGCCGACCTTCCGCCTCTGCGTTTTGCACGATGGTATGGATGCGCTTGACAAAGGGGCAGGTAGCATCAATGATCTCTGCCCCCGTGCCCACCAAACGGCTGTATATGTCCTTGGATACACCGTGGGAGCGAATGATAACTGTATCTCCTTTTTCGGCTTCCTCCGGTGCTTCGATGACCCGCACACCCATTTCTGCGAAGCGATTTACGGCGTGGCGGTTGTGGATGATGGGGCCAAGGGTCGCCACCTTTTTTCCGCTTTCTGCCGCTTTTTCCACCAGCTCTACCGCACGGGAGACCCCGAAGCAAAAACCGGCACTTTTTGCCAAATGGATGCTCATAATCCGATCTTCTCCCCGACGATCCGCTTCATTTCCCCAATCACGCCTTCTATGTCCAGTTCGGAGGTGTCCAGCAAAATAGCATCCTTTGCCTGCTTCAGCGGTGCGATAGGACGGTTGGAGTCCTGATAATCCCGCTGCTTAATGTCCTTCAGGGTCTGCTTGAAGCTAACCTTTTGCCCTTTTGCCAGCAATTCGTTGGTGCGCCGCTGCGCCCGCACCTCCGCAGAGGCGGTAAGGAAGATTTTTACAGTAGCGTTAGGCAGTACCACCGTGCCGATGTCCCGGCCGTCCATAATGACGTTATTGCGCCGCGCCACATCCCGCTGCATATCCAGAAGCATATCCCGCACCACCTTATGGGCAGATACAAGACTTGCCTTTTGAGAAATGTCTTGGGTGCGGATCTCATCGGTCACGTCCATACCGTTCATGATCATATGCTGCCGGCCGGTTTCATCATATTCGATCTCCACGGTCAGCTCGTCGATGTACCGCTCCACACCGTCTGCATCCTTGGGGCTGATGCCCAGCAGATCCAAAAAATACGCAACCGTGCGGTAGATCGCACCGGTATCCACATAGTAATAACCAAGCTCTTTGGCAAGAGCCTTTGCGATGGTGCTTTTGCCTGCACCGGCAGGGCCATCGATGGCAATGCTGTATTTCTTTTCCATCCTGCTACCTTCCTTTATTCCTTCCGAAGCTTTGCGAGGGCTTCCGCTTCTGCGCGGAGCACCTCCTCCGGTGTTATGCGTAATTTCCTACCTGTCTCCTCCGGGGAAAGGGGCGCGCCACCCTCCAAACCAAAGCGGAGGGTCAAAAGCTCTGCTTCCTGCGCTGTCAAACCGGAGAGCATTTCATTGATGCGCTGACGGCTCTGGAAATAAGCTGTATCCTCCACCGCCATCTGACTTTCAGGGTCTTCTTCCTTTTCTTCCCGTTCTTCCTCCACCCGGGACTTGCCGCGGGCAGAGCGAAGCATTGCCGAAAAGGCCTCTGCCTCCTGCTCACTTACATGGAGTGCCTCTGCAATTTCCCCGGTAGTGGGATTTCTGCCCAATTCAGAAAGCAGCCGCTGGTCTGCATCTACAAAGTCAGCCATACCCTGCCGCATTTTGCCGCCAATGCCGCCCTCCCGGGCACAGCGGGTCATCTCCCGCGCCATATAAAAATCGATCCATACGCTGCAATGGGCTTTGAAATCGCCGTCCTTATAGCAAAGGATACCCTGCCACAGGCCCAAGCTTCCCTCTTGGATCAAGTCTAATAAAAGGACGCCCTTTCCTACCAAAGCACAGGCCTTTTCCACTACCAAGGAGAGCATACCGTCTGTAAGACGGGACATAACACTTTCCTCACCGGCAGCATACCGCTCTGCCAAAAGCTGCAGATCGCCAGCCGCCGGAAGTGCCGCCAGCTCCTCCAAGTAGACCCGCAGAGGGTCCGTCTCAGAAAGCCCGGTCATCAGTCCGTTTTTCTCCACCAGCTCCTTTTCCCGGCGAAGCCGCAGAGCCGTCTCCTCCGCCACAGGGATGCGGTCAAGGTGGGCAATATCAATGCCAATCCCTTTTTCCTCCAACGCCTCCAGCGCATCCTCAAGGGAATCCTCCTCAGTGATGGCAAGCAGACGAAGGGCATCTATCTTTTCACCGGGTGTCAGCCTTTCAAGCTCACCTTCCCATGCCGCAAAGGATATATCCAAATTCATACGAGAAAATCCTCCAATCCCAGACCGGCACTCCATTTTGCCAGCTTCGTAATTGCCTGCTGCTCGATCTGCCGCACCCGTTCCTTGGAAATATCCAGCATCTTGCAGATATCTCCCTGAGAATAGCATACCCCATCCTCCATACCGAAGCGCAGGCGCAAAACCCGGCTGTACCGGGGGTCTAATTTATTAAGCAGCTTTTCTAACGTTTCCTTAAGCTCCTGCCGTACAAGGCTCTCAAAGGGCTGGGGCGTTTGGGTATCCTCCAAGAGGGATGCCAGCGTGTCATCCTCTTCCTTTCCCACGGGAATATCCAAGGAGCAGACCTCCGGCACATAGCTAAGGAGCAGCCGTACCCGCTCCACCGTAGTTTCGCACTGCGCTGCCAATTCTTCCTCTGTCGGCTCCCGCTGGAGCTGCTGCAAAAGCTTTGTCCGGGAAGACAGCACACGCCGTACCTGCTGCGCCGTGTGCTCCGGCACCCGGATAAGCCCCATATGGGAGGTAATATACCGCCAAATACGCTGCCGGATCCACTTGGTAGCATAGGTAGAAAACCGATACTCCAGCGTATAATCAAAGTTTTTTGCCGCAATCAGCAGACCGATACTGCCCTCCTGAAAAATATCCAGCAGCGGTATGCCACGGTCTGCATATTCTTTTGCTACGGAGACCACCAGCCGCAAATTGGCACTGACCATTTTTCGAATGGCTTCCTCATCTCCTGCCTTACAGGCCGTTGCCAATTCCCGCTCCTCCTCGGCCGTCAGCCGGGGATAGCTGCGAATCTCCTGAATGTAGCGCCCCACATCATCACTTTGGGGTGCTGTAACTTCTAAAAGACCTTCGGTCATCCTTTGGTTCCTTTACTTTCTTTCATCTTATCCCGCAGTGCCAGCAAGTCCGCATCGCTCGTAATAGAAGATGCCTGCTTTTCCCGCAGAATGATCTGCACGCAGTCCCGGAAGGCTTCCTCTCCCCCCGGCTCACCGTGGCGCTGCATAATGCCGGCAATATGGGACATTTCCTCGGCGGTCAGATCTGCGATCACGCCTAAAGAGACCTCCAAGCCCTGCAGATATCGCCCCTTTAGCTGGTCAAATACATTGCCCAAAAGCGGTACAGAAAAATCCTGTCCGGTGAGACCCTGCGCTGCAGAAAGCAGCGACGGCTGCCGCAGTGCCTTGCCGAGGATGGCCTCCTCCGCCATTGCGGATCTCATATTTTGATACCGAATTGACCGCAGCTTGGGCTGCAAAGCCTGCGCCGGTGCTAAATCGATCTTCTCCTGCTGCTTTTTTTCCCGGTTTAAACGGCGTTTAAAGGCCTTATTTACCTCTAATTTCATCGCCTCCGGGGTAATGCCTGCCTTTTCCGCCACACGGTTTCCATAGATTTCCCGCTTTACGGAACTATCCAAAGTGCAGATCAGCTCGGATGCCTCCTGCACATAGCGGATCTTTTGGTCATCATCCTTCAAGTCGTACTTAGACGCAATGGCCGTAAGCTGATAGTCCACCCGGTTGGAAGACTCCTCCAAAAGAAGCCGAAACGCATCGGGGCCAAACTTGTGCAAAAATTCATCAGGATCCTTTGCATCCCGCATTTTGAGAACTTTGACCCGGATCCCCACCTTTTCCAGCATAGGAATCGCCCGCTTTGCCGCCCGCTGACCGGCTTCGTCACCGTCATAGGTCAGTACTACTTCTTCCGTGTAACGGCTAAGAAGCGCGGCGTGTTCTTCCGTCAGCGATGTACCGAGCGATGCTACTGCGCAGTCAAAGCCGTACTGATGGAGGGTAATGACGTCAATATTGCCCTCTACCAAGATCATATAGCCCTGTTTGCTTTTCTTCGCCAGATTCAGGCCAAACAGATTTTTCCGCTTATTGAAAATAATAGTTTCCGATGTATTTAAGTACTTCGGTGTCCCGTCATCCAGCACCCGGCCGCCAAAGCCGATCACATTGCCCCGCACATCGATAATCGGGAACATCACCCGGTTGCGGAAGCGGTCATAAATACGGCCATTCTTCTCCCCTACCAAATCTGCATCAATCAGTTCTTGGTCTGTATAGCCCTTTTTCCGCATAGCATCCACAAGGGCACTCCAGGAGTCAGGCGCATAGCCTACACCAAACTGGGTGAGAATTCCTTTGCTCAGTCCCCGCTTTTGTACGTATTGCAACCCCTTTTCTCCCACAGGGGCATAAAGCTGGCTGTGGAAAAAACGGGCAGCTTCTTTATTGAGTGCCCACAGCCGTTCCTGCTGACGGTAGCGGCTCTGATACTGCTCGTCCTCCGGCACCTCCATACCTGCCCGCTTTGCCAAGCTGCGGACGGCATCGGGATAGGTAAGTCCTTCCACCTCCATCATAAAATTGATGGCACCGCCGCCCTTATGGCAGCCAAAGCAGTAGTAAATGCCCTTATCAGGTGCTACAGAAAAGGAAGCCGTTTTTTCGCCATGGAAAGGGCAAAGTCCAAACATATTGGCACCGGAACGCCGGAGGGTCACATACTGCCCCACCACATCCTCAATGGGATTGCGGGCAATCAGCTCGTCAATAAATGCTGCGGGAAATGCCATAGAAAAACCGCCTCCTTTCTAATTTTCATACACAATAAGGTATTATAACACAGAATACCCGTCTTTTCCACCCTATCCGGTCAAATAGTTCTGTTTATTTCTTCCAAAACTGTCAGATAGGAAATGCCCGGTACTCCTGCCCCAAAACCATCGTCTCCACCGTGCCGGCAGTCATATCCGTAAGCCGTTTGATAAAAGGCTCCGCCTGTGCCTCAGCAAAAAGGGTTTCGATCTCTACATCTGCGCCAAACTGGGTATCCCGGATAATGCCGCCAAAGGCTTCTATTTCCAATTTTACACGTTCATAGTAAGTATAGGGGCAAGGAATATACAGCGCAGTCCAAACCCGCTTCATTGCCTTCCCCGCTGCATCTACAGCGATTTTCGCACCCTTTGTATAAGCGCGCACCAAACCGCCTGCGCCTAGCAGTGTGCCGCCAAAGTACCGGGTCACCACGCAGACCACATTATAAAGCCCCTCTTTTTGCAGCACCTGTACCATAGGCATACCGGCCGTGCCGCCTGGCTCTCCGTCATCGGAAAACCGCACCGCACCGTCACGGATCACATAGGCCCAGCAGTTGTGGGTGGCATCGTAATGCTGCTTTTTCATTTCCTGAATTTTCCCCAGTGCTTCTTCTTCCGTCTCTACCAGCCAAACTCTGCCGATAAACCGGGACTTTTTCTCCACAAATTCTGCTTCCCCGTAGCCGCAGGGCACCAAATATTCGTCCATATCAGTGCTCCTTTACCACATAAGCACCCAGTTTTCCGTAAAGCACCGGATCAACTACTGTCTCCACCTCGATGCCGTCTTGGGTGTATTCCACCTTTTTCACCTGTGCTGTAGAATGGAGAGTATCCAGCATCGCACCCATAGAATAGGGCAGCAAAACCGTCACGTGATGGAGGCTGTGCCCCAGTGCTTCCTCGATGGCCTTGCACAGGGTATCCATACCCATTCCCAATTTAGCGGAAATCTTCACCACATCCCGACCAACCGGAATTTCTTCCGCAGAAACAAGGTCAGCCTTATTGTAACAGGAGATCACCGGTGTGCCCGGCTTTGCTAATTTGGCAATCAGCTTTTCCACCACCTCAATATGCTCTTGCTTTTCCGGGTCAGAAGCATCGATCACGTGGAGCAACAGATCCGCATATTCCAGTTCCTCCAAGGTCGCCCGGAAAGCATCCACCAGATGGTGCGGCAGCTTTGCAATAAACCCGACAGTATCCGAAAGAATAACATCCAAATTGTCCGACACAGAAAGCTGCCGGGAGGTGGTGTCCAGCGTATCAAACAGCCGGTTGTTGGCAGGGATACCCGCGCCGGTGAGCTGATTTAAGAGCGTAGATTTGCCTGCATTGGTATAGCCCACGATGGCCACCACCGGCACAGAATTTTTCTGCCGTCTCTGCCGCTGGGTAGCGCGCACCTGCCGCACCTGCGCCAACTCTGTTTGTAAACGAGAGATACGCTCCCGGATATGACGGCGGTCGGACTCCAATTTTGTCTCACCGGGGCCTCTTGTGCCAATGCCGCCGCCCTGACGGGAAAGGCTCTTGCCCATACCGGACAGACGGGGCAGTAAATATTTGTACTGGGCAAGCTCTACTTGGAGTTTACCCTCTTTTGTCTTCGCCCGCTGGGCAAAAATATCCAAGATCAGCGCACTGCGGTCTAATACGGTAACGCCCAAAATCTCCTCTAAGGCTCGGATATTGCCGGGAGACAGCTCGTTGTCAAAGACCGCCATAGTGGCCTCGGTCGCTTCAATGAGCATCCGTACCTCTTGCGCCTTGCCCTCACCGATAAAGCTGTGGGCATCAGGGGCGTGGCGGTTTTGCAGAATTTTGCCGGTGCAAAATCCGCCCGCCGTTTCCAGCAGTGCTTCCAGTTCCTCCAAGGTCTCGTCGGTGGCATTCTGCTCCTTTGTAAAGCAGTCTGCGCTCAGGCCTACCAGCACCGCCCGCTCCTGCACAGTCCGATCAAAATTATCCTGCATAGGGCAAAACTCCCCCAATCATACATAATAGAATTATTATATCACATTTCCCCTAACTTTCTCAAGGCTTGAAACAAAAAAATTCGCACCGCTTTTGCGGTGCGAATTTAGCTCTTACTTCAGACCAAATCTCTTGTTGAAACGATCGACACGTCCACCGGTGTCAACCAGCTTCTGCTTGCCGGTATAGAAAGGGTGGCACTTGGAGCAGATCTCAACACGGATCTCCTTCTTAGTGGAACCGCAGGTAAAGGTGTTACCGCAGTTGCAGCGAATAGTCGTCTGTTCGTAGTTGGGATGGATGCCTTCCTTCATTTCGTTCACCTCTTTCTCGTAAGCTAAAAGGGCATAATAACCCGAGCAATCTTCAATCGCCCGCATATCATATCATAAGCTTTCAAGAAATGCAAGCATTTTTTTCGTTTTTTCTGAAAATTTCATTAAAAAGCCCAGTTGCCGCCCCGGAAGATCGGAACGACCTTACCATCGCGGCAGGTTGCATCGATATTCATACTGTCACAGCCGATCATAAAGTCCACGTGGATCATAGACTCATTGATACCCAAGGCCTTGCATTCCTCGTTGGTCTTGTCGTGATAGCCGCGGATGGTATCGTTAAAGCCACGGCCAACCGCTAAGTGGCAGACAGCATTTTCATCGAACAGCGTGTTATAAAACAGCAGATCGGTGACATTGATGGGGCTGGTCTGGGGCACCAGTGCGCACTCGCCCAGATAGCCTGCGCCCTCGTCCATATTGACCATCTGCTCCAGCAGCTCCTGACCCTTTTCCGCGCCAACCTCCACAGCCTTGCCGCCCTCGAAGCGCATCCAGAAGTTCTCAATAAGCTGCCCCTGATAGGAAAGGGGCTTGGTGGCGTATACGACACCCTCTGCCTCACCCTTTTTAGGCGAGATGAAGCACTCCTCGCTGGGGATGTTGGGGTTAAAAGAAATGCCGGTCTTTGCCGTCTCACAGCCGCCGCAGAAAACCGCTTCGGAGATCATCCCGACAGTCAGATCGGTGCCGTTATCGGCAGTATAATGCAGCTTTTGGATGCCTAAATTGTTAAGGTATTCACAGCGGTCGTGGAGATCCTTATTGTGATCCTCCCAAGCCTTGATAGGATCATCCCCTACGCGGGAAGTGGCAAGGATCGCTTCCCACAGCTTTTCAATGGCAACGGACGTGCGCTCACCGGGGAACACCTTCTTTGCCCAAGCCTTGCCGGGAACAGCGGCAATACACCACTGCTGCCTGCCGTCTAACTGATCGCTGTAGGGCTTAACGACGGGATAGCTCATCTGCCGTGCTTTCGCCATTTTCTGCACATTAACGCCCTTCAGGCCGTCAGGATCAGCAGAGGTAAGATGAATACGGGCAGGGTTAATATCGCAGTAGTGCTGCAGCCGCGCCTTCTGCCACTCAGTGACCTCACCCAGTGCCTTCAGGCTCATATGGCGATAGTGCAGCTTGGAAAGGGGCTGATAGCTCCACTCCACAATAACCTCCCGCGCCTTGCACTTGTAGCACTCGTCCACAAGAATTTCCACAAATTCCGGCTGATCCAAACCGGCATAAATAAGAACCGTCTGCCCTTTCTGCACATTAACACCCATTCGGGCGATCAGCTTGGCATATTGCCGTAGTATCGTCTTTTTCACAGGAAAAACCTCCAAATTTTATAATGAAGTTATTTTAGCAAAATTCTTTTCTTCCGTCAATAGGTTGCTTTTTTCTCCTTCCCGGTCTATAATAACCCAAACGGGAGGTGGCACGATGCTCACAAAACAGGAACTTCATAACAAAATTGCAAACGGTCTGCACCTTTTAGACGGTGCCACCGGCTCTAATCTTATGAAAGCCGGAATGCCCCGAGGTATTCCTACGGAGCTTTGGGTGCTGGAGCATCCGGACACACTGCTGAATTTGCAAAAAGCCTACGCGCAGGCCGGTAGTCAAATCCTATATGCGCCAACCTTTCAGGCGCAGCCCATCGCACTGGGTAATTTCGGACTTGCGGATAAAACAGAGGAATTGAACGCCCAGTTAGTTCGCTTGACCCGCTCCGTTTCTTCCGATGTATTGGTCGCCGGCAACCTGACCACCCTTGCCGCTTTTACGGACAGCTTTGATAAAGAGAATTTTGACCTTCTTGTGGAAAATTACCGCCGGCAGATCCGGGGGCTCATAGACGGCGGTGCAGATTTACTTGCCGCTGAAACGTTAATGTATCCCCAAGAAGCAGAGGCCATCCTCACCGCCGCAGAATTGGAGGGCGCAGGTGCTGTGATGTACAGCTTTACTATGCAGCCGGACGCCTCTCTCTTTTCCGGTATGCCCGCCGGGCCCATTCTAAAGGAATTGGAAGAAATGGGTGCCGCCGCTGTAGGCTTTAACTGTGTCGCCGCCGACTGTATGACACCAGGCCTTGTCTCCAAGCTCCGCCGTTACGTCCGCGGTCCCCTCCTTTGCAAGCCCAACGCAGGAAACCCCATCATCGGTGAAGACAGACTCCCCCACTATCCTATGGAAAAAGAAGAGTTTGCCGCCATTATTTCAGACTGCCTCCAAATGGGCGCAACCCTCGTTGGCGGCTGCTGCGGCACCTCGCCGGAATATATTGCGCAGCTGCGCCCGTAGGGGACGATTGAGGCACATCGTTCCGCCATACCGCACCATCGATAGAACTCGTAGGGCGGGAGTAAACCCCCGCCCTACAAAGCCATCGCGAAGCGATACCGTAATTGTCAATTATGTTTTTTCTTGCCAAATGTCGGTTTTTCTGTTATACTATCCTTGTTATGGAGAAGAGAGTACATTTTTTCGTCAGCAAGCGTAACGCGCTGACATGGCTGATGGCAATCTGTATGGTCTGCTCGGCAGTGGCCCGCATTGTTCTCATCGGTTTGAAAGGGTCCGACGGAGAGCTTCAAGTGTGGAACCAAATCGTTCTGCCAATCGTAGCAGCCTTACTGTACGCCGTCATCTGCATCGCAAACGGTAAGGAGCGGTTTTATAAGACCGCTATTCCCTTCTGGATGCTTATGGCATACTATGTGTTCAATTTCGCAAACCACAATTTGGGTCTCCTTATGACCTCTCTGTTCGCTATCGTGCTGGTTTTTATCGCTTTCTGCTATACCCGGGTCACCAGCGGCAGAGAAAAATTCATCCTGATGCTCATTTTGCAGGTCTCCTTCCCAATGGCGGTAGAGCTGTATTTAGGTCGCAGCCAGCTTTTGGCGGGTAATTTCTTACATTTCCTGCCTGACGGGCTGATGACACTGGGTCTGCTGTTTACCATTTTCGCCATCCGGGTTCATCCCGCCGGGGAATACCATCCCACTTGGGGTGACCGGATCGACGGACGCAAGATCCGCACACTTTCCCCCATGGCGCAGATCACGATGTATTTCCAATGGGAGCGCAATATCTGCTCCAACCTCTTTGAGGAATCCATCGAGATCACCCACATCGACCGCTATATCCGTCAGAAGCGCAGAGAGGGTCTCACCGATTTCGGCATCACCCATGTGCTGCTGGCCGCCTATGTCCGCGGCGTCGCCAAATATCCCCAGCTCAACCGCTTCATTTCCGGTCAGAAGGTCTACTCCCGCGGCGAGGATATCCAGTACTGCATGGTGGTCAAGAAGGAAATGACCGTGGAATCCCCGGACACCTCCATTAAAGTCCACTTAAATCCCCGGGATACCGCAGAGGATGTCTACCGCAAGCTCAACGCCGCCATTGCGGATGTAAAGCGCACCCAAGAGCTGGATTCCAATTTTGACAGTCTCATTCAGTACTTTAACCTGATCCCCGGCCTGCTGCTGAAATTTGTTGTGTGGTTCTTAAAATTCCTCGACTACTTTGGACTTTTGCCCAAATTCCTTTTGGAGCTGAGCCCCTTCCACGGCAGTCTGTTCTTTACCTCTATGGGCTCCCTTGGCATTCAGCCCATCTACCACCACCTCTACGATTTCGGAAATCTGCCCGCTTTCGGTGCCTTTGGTGCGAAGCGGAAAGCCTTGGAGGTACAGGAAGACGGCACCGTAGTACAGCGCAAATATGTGGATATTAAGTTCGTTTTGGACGAGCGTATTTGCGATGGCTTCTACTACGCCACCTTCTTTAAGTACTATAAGCGGCTGCTTCGCAACCCCGAAATTCTCGACCAGCCTCCCGAAGAGGTGGTTCAGGACATCGAATGATGAAAAAGGAAATTCTCTCCCTGCTCCCCCCGGACTTCTCCTGGGGGGAGTCGGTGTATTATCTGAAAGAGATAGACTCCACCAGCACCTATGCAAAAACACTTGCAAGAAACGGTGCCCCCGAGGGCACAGCGGTCATTGCAAAATGCCAAACCGGCGGCCGGGGGCGGATGGGGCGCAGCTTCCACTCTCCCGAGGGCGGCCTTTATATGACCGTCATTCTCAGGCCAAAAGATAAAGCGGAAGACCTGATGCACCTGACCTGCTTGGTGGGCGTTGCCGCCGCCAACGCTGTTTTTTCTGTTTCCGGCATCCGTCCGGGACTAAAATGGATCAACGATTTAGTGATCGGCACCAAAAAAGTAGGCGGCATCTTGGTAGAAATGTCCCTGAAGCCCGACGGCTTCGTGGACTACGCCTTAGTAGGCATCGGCATCAACTGCCGGGACGACATCCCTCCGGAGCTTTCTGACATCGCCACTGCGCTGAACCGGGAGACCGGACGAAACATCTCCCCTGCCGCCTTGGCCGCCGCCCTGCTTAGGGAGATAAAGGTGCAATATCAGGGGGTTATCGGCCGAAAAAGTGACATTATGGAGGCTTATCGAATGGGGTGCGTTACTCTAAACCGGGAGGTTTTGCTGCTCCGCGGTGGGGAAAAGACAAAGGCTTTCGCCCTCTCGGTCACCGATGACGGTGGCCTGCTTGTGCGCCATCCCGATGGGACGCAGGATGTCATCGCCTCCGGTGAGGTCAGTGTCCGGGGACTTTTCGGCTATATGCCATAAATTGTTCACGAAATTTCTATTGCTTTTTTTCCCATCATTGGTTATACTGAAAGTAGAAAAAATGAATGGAGGGTTTCCTATGAAAGTATTATCTACCATTTTGAAGATCGTTGCCGCTTTGGCTGCCATTGCCGGTATCGTCTATGTGATCGCCACCTACGGTGACAAGATCGTTGCTTGGGCCAAGAAGCTGCTGGGCAAGTGCCCCTGCTGCTGCGAGGACGACTGTGACGATTGCCAGTGCGAAAGCGACTGTGACGACTGCCCCTGTGACTGCTGCTGTGACGAAAGCTGCGAGTGCGACTGCTGCTGCGAGGCAGTAGAAACCGAGGAGCCTGAGGATGCTGCAGCTCCTGCAGAAGCTGCTCCCGAAGCAGAAGACAAGGACTTCGAAGGCTAAGAAAAGATGCAAAAGGCTTGACCGCTCCCGGTCAAGCCTCTTTTAATTTCTCGGTTAATTCCATCAGCCATTTTGGTTTTGTTTGACCGATGAACTGCAATTCTCCGTTTTTGTATTTTGCAACAGTAACAAAGCCGTTGTCATTATCATAGAAAGTCGCTTCATTGCAGTAAGGAAGAACGGCAAGAAGGTCATCAAACCGCTTATAAAAGCGTCTTATAACAGCATCGGTATCAATGTTGTGACCGCCTTTTTTAACGCGGTTTTCAATACGGAGTAAGCTTTCCTCCATTGTGTCCAGTCCTACATAATAAAGGCGAATATAGTAATCCTTTGCAATGGCGCGCTTGATGGTATCCAAGGTTTTGTTGCCTGAAAGCGTCGTTTCTTGGGTAAAGCATATCTCTTTTTCTAAACACGTATCAATCAAGGCGATGGCTTTTTTGCCACCCTCCAACACATTTCCGCCACAGGCGGCCGTGATTTTATCCACATCAATGATTTTGCCGAGATTGTCGATTTCAGTCCGCAGAACGCCGGTCAAGCTGCTCTTCCCGCAGCCGTTGACACCCGCAACAATGGTATAGGTCTTCATAAAGCACGATCCTTTATAAAATGTTAACTGCAGTATACCATAAATTTTACAATATTGCAACCATCCTGTTTGCAGAGGGATCAGAAACAGCCAAGCCTTTTATTTGCGGACACCGCGCCTTCGGTGTCCGCAGACTTAGAGAATTTGGACACAGTGCTTTGCAAAAACATTTACATTAAAACAGCTTTGTGGTATAATGTTAATAATTCTATTTGAAGGGTTATAAGTGCTATGGGTATCCATCAAAAAAAGAGAATTTTATTTGTCTCATTAATAATTCTAATTCTCTTAGCATCCATTTTGAGCAGCGTTTTTCCAAAAGAAATCGCTTTAGCAATAACAATTCCATTATTAATTGTTTGGTTTGTGTTATACATCAACTGGTGGAAATGCCCACATTGCAACAGAAGTTTAGGAAGATTAGAACACGGTGTTACGCATTGTAAATACTGCGGAAAAGAATTAAAATGAGAAAAGGGGACTTTTGCTACAGCCCCTTTGTGGGACGATGTGGGCATCGTCCCCTACAAGGATTACGTTGTTACCGTAGAGGCGGATGCCCACATCCGCCCGTTAAAATAATGTGGTTATCCAATAAATGAATCCATAAACTACACTTGCCGACACGCCATACACAATCACCGGCCCGGCAATCGTAAACATCTTCGCGCCAACGCCGAGGATAAAGCCCTCGGTTTTGAATTCTACGGCGGGGGCGGCGATGGCGTTGGCAAAGCCTGTGATGGGCACAAGGGTTCCTGCGCCGGCAAATTTTGCAAGGTTATCGTATAAGCTAAGACCGGTAAAAAAGGCAGACAAGGCCACCAAAGTCATCGAAGCGGCCGTGGATGCATCCGTCTTTTCCATATTCAAGGCCGTATAGCCATTCATAATCATCTGCCCCAGTGCGCAGATAAGACCGCCTACCAAAAAGGCAAGGGCGCAGTCTTTTAGAAGCGGTGATTTGGGCGCAAGGTCGCCGACTAATTTACTGTATTCCTTTTCCGTCATAAAATCCCTCCGGTGATAGTGTTGCCGGAGGGCAGTTTTTTATGCAAAATGAAAGAAAACCCTCCCCTTTAGGCGCGAGCAAAGCGAGGTCGGGTGAGGTTTTATACCTCATCAGACCTCGACCTCATCCGTCAGCCCTTGCGGGCTGCCACCTTCCCCAAAGGGGAAGGTATTTTATTGCCATTTTTCGAGGGCATTCTTGGCGGCATCCTGCTCGGCGCGTTTTTTGCTGCTGCCGGTACCTTCGCCTGCAGGAACGGCATTGATGCAGACCTGCACAACAAACACCTTATTGTGATCCGGGCCGGATTCTTTGACTAATTCGTAGGTAATGACCTGCCCCTTTTTCTGCTGTACCAGCTCCTGCAATGCAGTCTTATAGTCCATATTCTTCGCCTTTTCCGGGGTAGCAGACAGCACGAATTTATGGATAAAATCCCTTGCGGGGGCAAAACCGCCGTCTAAGTAGATGGCTGCGATCACAGATTCCACTGCATCCGCCAAAATAGATGCCCGCTTTTTCCCACCGCTGATAGCTTCCCCGTGCCCCAAAAGGAGACATTCGCCCAAATTGAGCTTTATGGCAATGGCGGCAAGACTATTTTCGCAAACCATATCTGCCCGCGCCCGGGAAAGCTCACCCTCGAGGCGGTCAGGATAGGTGCGGTACAAATGCTCCGCTACCACCATACCCAGCACCGAGTCGCCTAAAAACTCCAGCCGCTCGTTGCTTTTCAGGCTGTTGTGAAAGCGCTCATTGGCATAAGAGGAGTGAGAGAGGGCGTTTTGGAGCAGTGAACTATCCCGGAAGCGGTAGCCGATGGCTTCCTCTAAGCGTTTCATTCTGCAGCCTCCAGTTTGGAAAGACCCTCCGCAAGCTCTGCGGTGAAGTCCCGCTGCGCCGCATCAGCGGCCTGACGGATGGCGTTCGTAAATGCCAGTTCATCCGAAGAGCCGTGTGCCTTAATGACCGGCTTCTTGATACCAAGGAACTGGGTACCGCCGATCTCCCGGTAGTCCATCAGCTTCATCACATCATCCACACCGGGCTTGCAAAGCAGATAGCCGATCATACTCAGGAAATTCCGCTTGAATATCTTATGCTTCATCAGGCTGCCCATATACATAGCCGTACCCTCAATGGATTTTAAGAGCACATTGCCGCTAAAGCCGTCGCAGACAACTACATCCACGCCACCAAGGAGCGCGTCCCGACCCTCGATATTGCCGATAAAGTTAAGAAGTCCCTTATTGTGGGCATCGGTAAGGAGGGCGTACGCCTCTTTCTGTAGGGATGTACCTTTGGTATCTTCGGTGCCGATATTAAGTAAGCCTACCCTTGGATTTTCTACGCCAAGCTGATTCTTAGCAAACAGAGAACCGACAAGTCCAAACTGAAGCAAAAACTCGGGAGTGCATTCTGCATTCGCGCCGCAGTCCAGTAAGATGGTCTTGCCGCCCGCCTTGTTGGGCATGGCGGGACCCATAGCTGCCCGGCGGATACCCTTGACCCGCTTTACGATCAGGGTCGCACCGGAAAGGAGCGCACCGGTACTGCCCGCAGAAATGCAGGCATCACCGTCACCGTCGGCAAGCATCTTCAGTGCGACCATCATTGAAGAATTTTTCTTCTGCCGCACTACATTTGCCGGGTCGTCGTGCATATCCACAGTTTCGGTGGTGTGGAAAACGGAAATGTTCTCCGGGAAAGAGGTATGACCCTGCTCCTTGAGAATTTCCCAAATGGCATCGCTGTCACCGACTAAGACAATTTCATATTTTTTATCTGCGTTCAGCGCACCTAAAACCGGTGCTTTCGGGGCGTGGTCACCGCCCATTGCGTCAAGAATGATCTTCATAATCAGACCCCTTTTCTTAGCATTTTATCGATGATCTCCAGGGAACGGTTGGCAAGTGCCAAATTTTTCTCCGCCTTTTTCCGAATCCGGATTTCCAGCGGGGAAATGAGGCTGAAATTGATATTCATAGGCTGGAAATCCTCCACCCGGCTGTCGCTGATGTAAAGACCCAGCGCACCGATGGCGGTCTCCTTGGGGAAATCCGGGGGCGTTTCGCCCCGCAGCCGGGCGGCCATTGCCACAGCGGCCAAATAGCCCGAGGCAGTGCTCTCCACATAGCCCTCCACACCGGTCATCTGTCCGGCAAAGGCCACCATCGGATCCCGACGGTCGGCATAGTACCGATCCAGCAGCCGGGGAGACTGCAAAAATGTATTTTGGTGCATCACGCCGTAGCGGACAAATTCTGCGTTTTTCAGGGCGGGGATCATTGAAAAGACCCGCTTTTGCTCACCGAATTTCAGATGGGTCTGAAAGCCGACCAAATTAAAAACACTCTTTGCCGCATTGTCCTGCCGAAGCTGGACGACAGCATAGGGCTCTTTTCCTGTCGCCGGGTCAATAAGGCCTACCGGCTTCAGAGGGCCAAAGCGCAGCGTATCGTAGCCCCGACGACCCATTACCTCTACGGGCATACAGCCCTCAAAAACGTTCTTATCCTCAAAGCCGTGGACTTCTGCTTCCTCAGCAGTGATGAGTGCCTGCAGGAAAGCATCATATTCCTCCTGATTCATAGCGCAATTGATATAGTCCGGAGTGCCCCGGTCATACCGGGACTGCCACCAAGCCTTTTCCATATCGATAGATTCGGCAGTCACCAGCGGTGCGGCGGCATCGAAGAAATGGAGATAGCTTTCCCCAAAGTACTTGCCGATGGCTTCCGACATACCGTCGGAGGTCAGAGGGCCGGTGGCGATGATGACCGGGCCTTGGGGCACTTCGGTAATTTCCTCAGAGAAAACGGTAATATTCGGGTGATTTCTGATTTTTTCGGTGACCAAGTCGGAAAAACCCTGCCGGTCAACGGCCAAGCAGCCGCCCGCCTCCACCCGGGTCGCCTCTGCGCAGGAGAGGATCAGACTGCCGCAGCGGCGCAGCTCTTCTTTCAGAAGCCCTACTGCATTTTCCAGTTTGTCACCACGCAGGGAATTGGAACAGACCAACTCTGCAAAAGTGTCTGCGTGATGGGCAGGAGAGCGCTTTACAGGCTTCATCTCATAAAGAGAAACGGCAAAGCCACGGTTTGCAAGCTGCCAAGCGGCCTCACAGCCCGCAAGACCGGCGCCGATTACTTTCACCTCGGTCATTTTTTCTTTCCTCCGGCGGCTTTCTTCGTCTTCGTAGGGGTGTCTTTTTCTTTCTCTTCGCCCTTCTTATAGTAGCCCCGCTTATCCTCAGGCAGGAAATTTTCGCACTTTTCGTTAATGCAGAAGGGCTTCATACGACCCTTGCCGGACTTTTTGAACATCGTCTGTCCGCAGACCGGGCAATCGTTTGCCGTAGGTACGTCCCAAGTCATAAAGCCGCACTCAGCGCCCTTCTGACATGCGTAGTAGGCGTAGCCCCGCTTGCTCTTGCGCTTTAAGAGCGTATCACCGCATTTAGGGCAGCGGCCGGGCATTTTTTCCACGATGGGTTTGGTATTCTTACACTCCGGGAAACCGGGGCAGGCAAGGAATTTGCCAAAACGGCCAACCTTTACCACCATATTCCGTCCGCAGACCTCGCAGATTTCCTCGGAGACCTCGTCCGGTACTTTGAGCCGTGTGCCCTCCAAGGCAGCTTCCGCATCTACCATTTCCTTGTGGAAATCCTTGTAAAAATCTGCAAGCAGTGCCTTCCAGTTCTGTTTTCCGGTTTCCACTTCATCAAGTTTTGCTTCCATACCGGCAGTAAATTCTACGTCGATAATATCGTGGAAATGCTCCAGCATAAGACCTGTCACCACCTCACCAAGGGCGGTGGGATAGAGCTTCTTTTCGGTCTTTTGCACATATTCCCGGTCTTGAATGGTCGAGACGATACCCGCATAGGTAGAGGGGCGGCCAACGCCCTGCTCCTCCATAGCTTTGACAAGCGTCGCTTCCGTGTACCGGGCGGGAGGCTGAGTGAAGTGCTGACTTAGGCGCAGGTCTGTGGCGGTGGCCTCATCGCCGGCTTTCAGCTCCGGCAGCGGAAAGCCAACGACTTCTTCGTCGTCGTCACGCCCCTCCTCATAAAGGGCCATAAAGCCTGCAAATTTCAGGCTCTGGTGGGAAGACCGGAAAATATGGCCTGCACACTCCGTTTCGATAGAAAAGGTATCGTAAAGGGCATTTGCCATTTGGGATGCAAGAAAACGACTCCAAATCAGCTTATAAAGCCGGTACTGCTCGCGGCTCAAGGCATCCTTAATGCTTTCGGGGTCTAATTCCACATGGGTGGGACGGATGGCTTCGTGGGCATCCTGAATGCCGGATTTGCCCTTAAAGACGTGGTGCTTGCCGTAATAGTAGGCTTTTCCGTACCGATTGCAAATAAACCGGGCGGCATCGTCCATCGCCTCGTTGCTGAGTCTCAAAGAGTCGGTACGCATATAGGTAATAAGACCGGTGGTGCCTGCACCGGGCACATCTACGCCTTCATAAAGCTGCTGGGCGATGGACATAGTGCGGCTAGGGGTCATATTCAGCTTCCGGGAAGCCTCCTGCTGGAGGGTGGAAGTAGTAAAAGGAGGCGCAGCAGAGCGTTTTTTCTCGCTGTGCTTTACGTCTCTGACGGTAAAAATCTTGCCGTCTACATCATTTTTGACCGCTAAGGCCTCTGCCTCGTTTTTCAGCTCCCGCTTTTTGGGGCTGCCGTAATAGGCAGCAGTAAAGGCACCGTCCTTCCCGATACATTGCAGGTCTACATCAAAGGTCCAGTATTCTTGGGGTACAAAGGCGCGGATCTCATTTTCCCGATCCACTACCAAGCGGGTCGCAACAGACTGCACTCTGCCTGCACTCAAGCCACGGCGAACCTTCTTCCACAGCAGAGGCGAAAGCTGATAGCCTACGATCCGGTCAAGCACCCGGCGGGCTTGCTGGGCATCCACAAGGTCATAATCAATATCCCGGGGCGCGGCGATGGAAGCCTGCACCACCTTTTGGGTAATTTCGTTAAAGGTGACCCGGCGGATTTTTTCTTCAGGCAGACTCAGTAGCTCTTTCAAATGCCACGAAATGGCTTCGCCCTCCCGGTCAGGGTCAGTTGCAAGATAGACAGCATCTGCACCTGCAGAGAGCTTTTTCAGTTCAGAAATGGTCTCTCCTTTGCCGGAAAGGGGCAGATACTGGGGGATAAAGCCGCCCTCAATGTCTACGCCTATTGTGCTCTTGGGCAGGTCACGCAGGTGACCCATACTGGCGCGGACGGTATAGTCCGGTCCTAAATATTTACCAATGGTTTTTGCTTTGGAGGGAGACTCCACAATAACGAGATAGGATGCTTTTGCCATTTTTTCCTCCGATAATATTATTTACGGGAAACTAAGCCACCGGGATGATTTTTGGTAAAGCCACGGATAGCCAGCATTGTGAGAATGGATAGTACTTTCTGCGAGGGGATTCCGGCCTCTGCGATGACCTCATCCACAGGCCGGGGTGTTTTGCTGAGACATTGGAGTACGGCTCTTTCCTGCTCACCCAGCGAGGAGAGGTCGGGTTCTATGACACTATAAGAGGATTTTTCCTCCTTGTCAACGGGAATTTTCTTGGGTTTTTCTTTCTTTTCTGCTGGAACAGCAACGGCAGATGCCACCGCAAGGGTCTCCGGCTCCCGATAGAAAGGCTTCGGGGGGTCTGCTTTTCGTACTTTGTCCGGGTAGAGGGAACTGTATTCCTTTATCACGTCCCAACCGCTGAGTGCGATCATTGCCCGATCCTGCAAAAGGGCATTGCTGCCGGCACAGGCGGGCAGATCCACATTACCGGGGGTAACAAAAACGTCCCTCCCCTGCTCCAAGGCAGAATCCGCCGTAATCAGCGCACCGCTTTTTGCAGGTGCTTCGATCACCAACACACCGTCACTCAGACCGCTGAGCACCCGGTTTCGCACCGGAAAATTCCATCGGTAGTGGGGTGTCCCCGGCGGGTACTGGGAGAGCAGACAGCCCTGTTTTTCAATTTGGGAAAAGAGGACGGTATTGGATTTTGGGTAAATCACATCCAAGCCGCCTGCCAGCACTGCAATGACCGGTGCTCTGGTGGTGAGCGCACCGGTAAGTGCCAGCGTATCGATGCCCACCGCACCGCCGGAGAGGACGATACCGCCGCAGGCACTGATCTGTGCGCCGAAGCGGTGCGCCACCGCCATACCGTAGGCCGTTGCCCTTCGGGTACCCACGATCGCGATAGCCGGGGTGTTATCCAAGTCAGGGAGCGTGCCTTTTACATAAAGAACAATAGGCGCATCTTTGGTGTTTTTCAGTCCCGTGGGATAGTCTTTGTCGCGTAGGGTCAATAGATGAATGTTCTTTTCAAAACAGATACGCAAAATATGCTCGGCCTTGGATAGCTCCTTATCCTGCAAGGCTTTTACGATGGTCTCTGTAATGTCCGGGATTTGGGAAAATGCTTCCGGGCTAGCGTGATACAGCTCCTCCGGGTCACTAAAGTACTGCAAAAGGATATGCTTTTGCCAGAGGGGAATCTCTTCAATTTCTGCAAACCATATCCAGTAAAGCAGCATTTTTACACCTTCTCTTTATCGTTCTTCATTTGCCACATCACAATAGAGGCCGCGATGGCGGCATTCAGGGATTCACAGCGGGGATTCATCGGGATAATCAGGTATTTGGTGCAGGCATCCATAACGGCTTTGCTGACACCCTGCCCCTCACTGCCGATGACCACTGCCATCTTCGAAACAGGGGCGGTGCGGATATCTGCGGCATCCTCCCGCAGTGCCGTGACTGCCAAGGGGATATCTGCCTTTTCGCAGGCGGCTTTGACGGTCTCAAAGTCGGCTTCCATCACCGGTGTGCGGAAGATGGCACCCATCGAGGCGCGAACCACCTTGTGGCTGTAAGGGTCTGCACAGCCGGGCAGCAGTACCACGGGCACGTCGAGGGCATCGGCAGTTCGAAGAATGGTGCCTAAGTTACCGGGGTCTTGAATGCCGTCCAAGATCAGCATACCGTTCTGGGGGATAAATTCCTTCTTTTCCGGCAGGCGGCAGAGAAACAGCGCGCCCTGGGGCGTTGCCATCGGAGAGATGTATTCCATAATCTCCTCAGGAACAATAACCTCCCGAATATCCTCCGGCAGGGAAACTGCGATATTTTCCGTATGGATAACGGTGGTAAGCTGCCCGTCCCAACGGATGGCTTCCTCTAAGAGCTTGGTGCCATCGGAGACGAAAAGACCGGCGCACTCCCGCTCCTTCCGGGAGCTGAGGAGACGGCGCACCTGCTGAATGAGGGGATTTTTCCGGGAGGAAATATATTCCTTTTGTGTTTTCATAGAAAACCTCAATTGTTATTTTAATGTTATACAATATAATATAACAATTCTTTTCCAATTTGCAAGAGGAAAAAATAAAAAGCCTTCCCCCAAGGGGGAAGGTGGCAGCCGAACAGGCTGACGGATGAGGGGATAAATAATGTTCGACAGAATCCGTAGGGGCGCATCACGATGCGCCCGCACTTCTTTGTCCGTTCCTTGCGTTCATGCTCTAGTTGCGTGAAAATAATTGCCACCGTAGTTTGCTTGAACATTCTCATCCGAATCAAAATGGAAGTGAAGCACCTCAATTTCGCCAGGCATATAGCCGTGCTGCTGAAGGTAACTGGTATAAATGGATTTGATTTCGTCTCCTTTTTCTGCGGTTAATGCGGCCAATTCTTCATTGTTTTTGAAGTAAATGTACGCAACATATGTTTTGACAAAATCATAATACACGCCGTAGATTTCATATAAACAAATACCATATTCTATGCATAATAATTCTTTAACTTTTTTGGAGATGAACGGATCCATAACATATCCTCCCATACGCATAAATAAGTGAAAAGGCACGTAGCCGGAACGGTACACTCATATTTTAATAGGATAAAGGCGCGCTGTCAATAATTTCCTGTTTTACAAGCGTAGAAATCTATGCTATACTAAGAAAAAAACTTGGAGGTGCGCCATGGATGCCTATTCCCGGACCCGGCTGCTTTTGGGAAGCGATGGGATGGATAAACTGAAAAATGCCCACATTGCGGTCTTTGGTCTTGGCGGTGTGGGCGGCTATGTGGTGGAAGCGCTGGCGCGGTGCGGTGTGGGGACATTGGAGCTTGTGGATCACGACACCGTCAGCTTATCCAATATCAACCGCCAGATCCTCGCCACCCGGGAGACCGTTGGTATGGAAAAGTCCGAGGCGGCGAGACTGCGGGTGCAGGCCATCGACCCGGAGATAAAAGTCATCGCTCGGCATCAATTCTTCGGACCGGACACCAAGGCGGAATTTGACTTTTCGAGGTATACCTATGTGGTAGATGCCATTGATACGGTCACGGGCAAGCTGGCACTTGTGCAGGCGGCAAAAGAAGCGAACGTGCCCATCCTCTGCTGTCTCGGCACAGGCAACAAGTTAGACCCTACCGCATTCCGAATTGGGGATATTTACGAGACCAGCGTCTGTCCCCTTGCCCGCATTATGCGCAAGGAATGCCGCAAAAGGGGCATCGAAAAATTAAAGGTGCTGTACTCTCTGGAAGAGCCCATAAAGCCGGATATTGCGCCTGATGACCCCATCTTAAGCGAATTGCCCGAGGGCAGAAATGCGCTGCCCGGCTCTGTTTCCTTTGTGCCTGCGGCGGCAGGTCTTATGATTGCCGGTCAAGTCATCCGGGACATTACAGGAAAATAAAAATGCTGTACCGGCAAGCCGGTACAGCGTTTATTTTTAATACATTCCGCCGGCCTGTGCAGCAGCGGCAGCGGCAGCCGCATCCGCAGCGGGATCGGGCTTGGTAGCCACCAAGCTTTCGGTGGTCAGGACGCAGGCAGCAATAGAAGCCGCATTTTCCAGAGAAGAACGGGTCACCTTGGTAGGATCAACGATACCATTTTCGATCATATCCATATAGGTCTCGGTGTAGGCGTTGTAGCCGTAGCCGATCTTCTTGGAGGACTTGATTTTCTCAAAGACCACGCTGCCATCCACACCGGCATTCTCTGCGATCTGACGGATGGGGGCTTCCAATGCCTTTGCAATGATCTTCGCGCCGGTCTTCTCGTCACCGGTCAGCTTCGCAACCAGCTTTTCAACCGCAGCGATGGCATTGACCTGCGCAGTACCGCCACCCGCCACGATGCCTTCCTCAACAGCAGCACGGGTCGCATTCAGGGCATCCTCCACACGGAGCTTCTGCTCCTTCATAGCCACCTCAGTCTGTGCGCCGACCTTGATAACAGCCACACCGCCGGCGAGCTTTGCCAGCCGTTCCTGCAGCTTTTCGCGGTCATAGTCAGAAGTGGTAGTTGCAATCGCCGCACGGATACTGTGGGCACGCATCTTGATATTTTCGGGATCGCCGGCACCGTCTACGATGGTGGTGGTGTCCTTCGTCACAACCACCTGACGGCAGCGACCCAGATCGTTAAGTGTCGTAGCTGTCAGCTCCATATTGAGCTGGCTGGAGATGACCGTACCGCCGGTAAGCACAGCAATATCCTGCAGCATTTCCTTGCGGCGGTCGCCAAAGCCAGGTGCCTTCACGCAGACAACGTTAAAGTTGCCGCGCAGACGGTTCACAAGCAGCGTTGCCAGCGCATCGCCTTCCACATCCTCGGCAATGATCATCATCTTCTTACCGGCCTTAACAATGGGCTCCAGGATGGGCAGAATCTCCTGAATGGAGGCGATCTTCTTATCGGTGATGAGGACATAGGCATCGTCCAAAACCGCTTCCATCTTATCGGTATCGGTGACCATATAGGGAGAAATATAACCCCGGTCAAACTGCATACCTTCCACAACGTCCAGACCGGTCTCTGCGGTCTTACTTTCCTCAATCGTAATAACACCCTCGGTGCCGACCTTTTCCATAGCCTCAGCGATCAGCGCGCCGATGGCAGCATCACCGGAGGAAACCGTACCAACACGGGCAATATCCTCAGAGCCCTTAACGGGAACAGAATGCTCCTTGATGGCTGCAACAGCCGCTTCCACAGCCTTCTCAATACCCTTGCGCATCACCATAGGATTTGCACCGGCAGACAGGTTCTTGAGACCCTCATGGGTAATCGCCTGTGCCAGTACAGTGGCAGTGGTAGTGCCGTCACCGGCAACATCGTTGGTGCGGGTAGCCACCTCACGGATAAGCTGTGCGCCCATATTCTCAAAAGCATCTTCCAGTTCGATTTCCTTTGCAATAGTCACACCGTCATTGGTCACCAGCGGTGCGCCATACATCTTGGAGAGCACCACATTACGACCCTTGGGGCCTAAGGTGACCTTAACGGTATCTGCCAGCTTGTCGATACCGGTGAGCAGCTTCTTGCGGGCATCCTCACCGTAAATAATCATTTTTGCCATAGTCTTCTTCCTCCCTCATTACTCGGTAACGATCGCAAGGATCTCATCCTGCTTTACAAACTTGTAGTCTTCGCCATCCAGCTTAAACTCGCTGCCGGTGTACTTGCCGACTACAACCTTATCGCCCACCTTAACGGTAACGGCCACATCCTTGGTGCCGGGGCCTGCGGCCACAACATCGTAAATGCCGGAGCTTTCTTTGTTGGTAGTGGCGAGAATGATGCCGGAAGAGGTGGTTGCCTCTGCTTCGGCAGCTTTGAGCAGAATGTTATCTGCCAACGGTTTGAGTTTCATATACTTTCCTCCATATCGGGTATTTAGATCGGGCATACACCCAAACATCTACATTTTTATTAGCACTCAACCAGACCGAGTGCTAACTTTTCTATATAATAGCCTATATCTCCAGAAAATGCAAGTACTATTTGTAATTTATATGTGAATAATTTTTTACATTTTCTTCTACGCGTCCCCCTCTGATGCGGGAGGTGGATTTTGCGAAGCAAAAGACGGATGGAGAGAAAAACAATATTCTCTCCCCCTGTCAGCAAAGCTGACAGCCCCCTCGTCAGAGGGGGCCATTTGTGTTATACTCTCGCGTGGCCTTGCGCGCAGATCACATCTACGACCTCATCCACACAGCTTTGACATTGCTCCTTGGTAGGTGCCTCCACCATCACCCGGATCACCGGCTCGGTGCCGGACTCCCGGACAAGGATCCGTCCTGTATCGCCCAGACGGTCGGCCACTGCCTTGACTGCCGCCTGTACCGCAGGATCGTTTTGGGCATCGGGCTTGGATTTCACCCGGACGTTTTTCAGCACCTGGGGATAAATGGTCAAGCCCTCGAAAAGCCTGCTCATCTTCTTTTTCTTAGCGAGCATCACTTCCATCATCTTTAGGCTGGTAAGAATGCCGTCACCGGTGGTAGCATATTTAGAAATGATAATATGGCCGGACTGCTCACCACCAACGCGGCAGCCATTTTGCACCATATATTCATAGACATACTTGTCGCCTACCTTGGTTTTGGCGTAGCCGATGCCCTTTTCGTCCAGAGCCTTATACAGGCCAAAATTAGACATAACCGTGGTAACCACTGTATTATTATCCAGTTGTCCTTTTTCCTGCATATAGCAGCCAAGGGCATAAAGGATGTGGTCACCGGTGATGATATTGCCCTTCTCGTCCACGCAAAGACAGCGGTCTGCATCTCCATCAAAGGCAAAGCCCACATCCAGCCCGTTCTCCACCACGAATTTTTGGAGCACCTCAATATGGGTAGAGCCGGCGTTTGTATTGATGTTTACGCCATCCGGGTCTGCATTGATCACATAGGTCTTGGCACCCAACGCATCAAAAACAGACTTGGCAATATTCCAAGCCGCACCGTTGGCGCAGTCCAGCCCCACCTTTATATCCTTAAAGGAGTACATACCAAGGCTGATCAGGTAGCCGATATAGCGGTTTCTGCCGGATGCGTAGTCCACAGAAATGCCCACCTTTTCCTTTTGTCCAAAGGGCAGTGTGTCCCATTTCCTTCCAAATAATTCCAATTCCCCATCAATATAGGCTTCCACCAGCGCGATGGTTTCCTCGTCCATCTTTTCGCCCTGTCCGTTAATGAGCTTAATTCCATTGTCGTAATAGGGATTATGGCTGGCAGAGATCATTATGCCGCAGTCAAAGCCGTCTACCTTGGCAATATAGGCAACGGAGGGGGTAGTGGTGACGTGCATCAGATAGGCATCGGCACCGGAAGCGGTAATACCGGCTGCCAAGGTATACTCAAACATATAACTTGAGCGGCGGGTGTCCTTACCGATAACGATTTTTGCAGGCTCTTCATTTCCTGCCCGACGTTTTAGTTCTCCATAGTACCAACCCAAAAAGCGGCCGACCTTATAGGCGTGGTCAGCAGTCAAGTCATTGTTGGCCTCGCCCCGGAAGCCGTCTGTTCCAAAATACTTACCCATAAATTACTCCTTATTTCTTGGTCACGACGATACCGCCAGTCTTATAAATGCTGTTTGCGGGAATTACGCCTCTTACGCAGGACAGCGGATAGACATTGGAATTTTTGCCGATGACCGTACCGGGATTGAGGACGCTGTTACAGCCCACCTCTACAAAATCGCCCAGCATCGCACCGACCTTTTTGATTCCCGTAGGAATTGCCGGGTCGGTGTGGATCACCACCAAGGTTTTATCAGACTTTACATTGGAGGTAATAGACCCGGCACCCATATGGGCCTTGTAGCCCAAAATGCTGTCCCCCACATAATTGTAGTGGGGCACCTGCACGCTGTCAAAAAGAATGACATTCTTTAGCTCTACGGAGTTGCCCACCACACAGCCGTCGCCTACCAGCGCACTGCCGCGGATAAAAGCACCATGGCGCACCTCCGTATTTTCGCCAATGATGCAGGGCGCACCTAAATAGGCAGTAGGTGCCACCTTCGCCGTCTTATGCACCCAAACCTGCGGGGCTGTTTCTTCATATTCTTCTCCCAAATTTTCTCCCAATTCGAGGATCAGGGCTTTGATGCCACCAAGTGCCTCCCACGGGTATGTGAATTGCTTTAGATACTCCCCGGCCTTGGAATGGCCGAGATCGTAAAGGTCATTTACGGTATACATTGTATCCCACCTTTCTTACCCTTATATATTATACCAATTCCCCGAAAATGTAAATACAATTCTTTTATATAGGCAAAAGACTAGGCAAAAGACCGCACCACGTTTTTTCCGTGGTGCAGCTCGCTATTTACTGTAAATAGAAAATGATCTCGATAATAGATTGGAGCAAATTGACGATCGTACCCCAAATTCCACCGGGCTGCTCTCCGCTATCCGTATCACCTACATATTTCGGATCGTCCGCACCGCAGTGGATGCAGGTGCCGTTCGTATAGGTATGGGTCTCTGATTTGGGCACATACTCCGTCTTACTCTTTCCGCAGACGGTGCAGGTGCAAACCTTGATGCCTGCATCGGTGCAGGTAGACTCCTCAATGACCACACCGTCATCGTAGCTATGTCCCAAGGTTGCAGTAATGATCTCCGTCTTTTCGTCACCGCACAGACCGCAGGTGTAGGTCTTGATGCCTGCCGTGCCGCAGGTAGGCTCCTTGGTCACGATTCCATCGTCATAGCTATGTACACATTCGGTATTAAACTGAACGGTCGCGCCCAAAAGAATCGCATTGCCAGTCTCGGAGATGATGATAGTCGCCCACTGGTCTTCGGTGCCGGAGTAGGTAACCTTGACGAGTTTTTCACAGCCAAGGAAGGCATTTTCTCCAATACTGACCACGCTGCCGGGAATCGTAATACCGGTCAGCTCTGCACAGTTTTCAAAAGCACCCTCCCCAATGGCAACCACCGGACATTCCCCTACAGCAGAGGGGATCGCTACATCGCCGTTGATGGCAGGCTCCACCGCGGTAATGGTGGCTGCACCGTTTTTAATTTCATATGTAAAGTAATCCACCGGATCCTTCGGTGCGTTGGTCCCCGCCACCTCATCAATGACACTTTGGGGTACCTTTACCACAGAAAAACCGATATTATAGAAATGATAACCGATCTGAATTTCCTCCAACAGATCATTCAAAACATAGTACTCAGCACGGATCGCACACACACTTCCGTCTCCGAAATTAACAGAAATACTGTCAAAGGAGGTTACGCCCAAGGATTCCCCATCCAAACCGAATACCTCGATATCCATAGGTGCGGTGCTGACATAGCTGCCACACTCCGCATCGTAGGTAAAGCAGTCGAATTTATCCTCAAGACCAAGATAGAGGGCAGATACCTTCTTCATCTGTACCCAATAGCTGTTATCTGTCTCCTCAGCAAGGCGGGTGCCTTCTTCATCAATAACATAAGTGATAAAGCTTTCGTCATTCTTTTGAAGGGTATAGTATTCCCGCTCTTCCGACCCAAAGGAAGCATAATAACCCCGATTTTCGTCAATCACACAGTGCTGGGTTAAAGTCGCACACGCCCCGGTCTGCTCTATAGATAGAGAATAATTGGATTTATTTAGATTACCAAAGGCTTCATACCACGCTGCCGCATCTGCAACTTGGGTGGTACCCGTACGAATTTCCGTCACGGCATAGTCGCAGTCCACGCAGGTATGTTTCACCGTCGCCTGCCCATCTGCGTAAGTAACCTCAGGATTTCCATAGCGGTGACCCATCGGCAATTCAATATCACTTGACCCGGAACAAGCCGTAAAGGAAACCGTCAAAATGCAGACAACCAGCAAAAGTGCTAACACATTTCTTATCTTCATAGTAATACCTCCTCATAGTAGGTTTTTGTTATTATACCACATCTTGTGTACAAATGCAAGCCTGCAAAAGACACGCATTTCCCTCCACGCCGGGGTTTCCAAAGGGCACACCCTTTGATCGTCTGGAGAGTCCGAGAACCATACGAAAGGTTCTCGGCGGCTCTTTGTATACTTTCTCGCCGGTGAGAAAGTATGATTTTTCAAAGACACCGCAACGGGATTGCAAAATAACAAGCTGTGGCAACGCAATCATAGACAAAAAAGAGGCCGTCCGAAGACGGTCTCTTTTCCCGTTTATTTTGCGAATTCCACAGCTTTGGTCTCGCGGATCACATTGACCTTGATCTGGCCGGGATACTCCAGCTCAGCTTCGATCTTCTTGGCCACATCCCGGGCAAGGAGGATCATATTGTCCTCGGAAACCTCCTCGGGCTTAACCATAATGCGAACCTCACGGCCAGCCTGAATAGCATATGCCTTCTCAACACCGGGATAGCTGCCGGTCAGCTCCTCCAGCTTCTGCAGTCTGCGGATGTAGTTTTCCACATTCTCACGGCGGGCACCGGGACGGGCAGCAGACACTGCATCAGCCGCCTGCACCAAAACAGCGATCACCGTCTTAGGCTCCACATCGCCGTGGTGCGCCTCGATGGCGTTGACCACAACGGGGTTTTCCTTATACTTCCGGGCAAGATCAGCACCAAGCTGTACGTGGCTGCCCTCCACCTCATGGTCGATAGACTTACCCAAGTCGTGCAGTAGGCCTGCCCGCTTGGCAAGTGCCACATCTACGCCCAGCTCGGAGGCCATCAGGCCTGCAATGTGGGCGACCTCGATGGAGTGGTTAAGCACATTCTGACCGTAGGAAGTACGGTACTTCTGCCGACCCAATATCTTAATAAGCTCAGGATTGACACCGTGCACACCGGTCTCGAAGCAGGCGCGCTCACCTTCCTCACGGATAGTGCGGTCCACATCCTTGCGTGCCTTCTCCACCATATCTTCAATGCGGGTGGGATGGATACGTCCGTCCACGATCAGCTTCTCCAAAGCCAGCCGTGCGATCTCACGGCGGACAGGATCAAAGCTGCTGACTGTAATTGCCTCCGGGGTATCATCGATGATCAGATCAACACCGGTAATGGTCTCCAAGGTGCGGATATTCCGACCCTCACGGCCAATAATACGTCCCTTCATTTCATCGGTGGGCAGGGGCACTACGGAAACGGTAGCCTCCGCAGCGTGGTCAGCGGCGCAGCGCTGAATGGCGATGGAGAGAATATCTCTTGCCTTTTCGTCAGCCTCGTCCTTGAGCTGCTGCTCGATCTCCTTGATCTTCATAGCCGTCTCGTGACGAACCTCTGTCTCCACAGTCTGAAGCAGATAATTCTTTGCCTGCTCCTGGGTAAGACCGGAGAGCTTTTCCAATGTAGCAATGTGCTGCTTGCGAACGGCCTCAGCCTCAGCCTTCGCGTCCGCCACCTCCGCCATACGGCGGGCGTACTCTTCTTCCTTGCGCTCAAAGGCCTCTGCCTTCTTGTCAAGGGTCTCTTCCTTCTGCTGCAGCCGACGCTCTTGCTTGCTCAGCTCAGCACGGCGCTCTTTGACGTCTTTTTCGTGTTCTGTGCGAGATTTATGGATCTCGTCCTTTGCTTCCAGAAGCAGCTCCTTCTTGCGGCTCTCACCGCTGCGGATGGCTTCGTTGATAAGGCGGGTAGCTTCCTGCTCTGCAGAGCCGATCTCCCGTTCGCTTACCCGCTTGCGGTAGCCAACACCGACAAAAAAGCCTACAACACCCAAAACTGCCGCTGCAAGGACGGAAATAATGATTTCAACAGGTCCCATAATTTCTCTTTGCACCTCCTTCAATAAAATAGTGATGAAAAGGAGGCTGCACGATGAACCTCGCGTTGTTCAATTGGTAAAATGCCGCACCTGCGGCCAATATCCAAGCATAAACGTTACGAGGCGCAATGTGCGGCCCCGAATATCCATCAGGTTATCTATGAAATGCTGCCTACAATAGCCCAGCATACAAAGTACCATCTATATTTTACCTTTATGGGCGAGGAATGTCAAGAACTTTTCAGCGTAAAAACAGCAAAAACAGCCGAAACCAAAATTCCGGCTGTTTTCCTTTTTACAGAATATTCAGATGCTCTAACAGTATCTTAAATCCCAACAAAATCAGAATAATACCACCGGCGGCTTCTGCCTTCTTTTCGTAACGGCTGCCGAAGATGTTGCCGATCTTCACGCCTGCGGTACACATAGCAAATGTAACCACACCGATCAGTGCCATAGCCACCCAAATATTTACATCTCCTGCCATTGCTAAGGAAATACCCACCGCCAGCGCATCAATACTGGTAGCCACCGCCATTACAAACATCGTCTTCACAGACAGATCCGCATCGTGCTCCTCGCAGCAATCGCATTTGGAGAATGCCTCCTTGAGCATATTGCCGCCGATGAGCACCAGCAGCGCGCAGGCGATCCAGTGGTCAAAGGCTTCGATCTGCTTTGCAAACAGCGTACCGAGGAAAAAGCCGATCACCGGCATCAGCGCCTGAAAGCCACCGAACCACACACCGCAGATCATCCCTTCCCGGAGACCTGCCTTCTTCATAGACAGTCCTTTGCAGATAGACACCGCAAAGGCATCCATACTCAGGCCGATGGCCAGCATCATCAGTTCAAAAAAACCCATTTCTCACTCCACAATGTAAGCAGCCGTGATCTGCCCGTAATAAGCCGTATGGAAATCGCCCTCCGGGTAGTACCGTTCCAGCGCATCGGGCGCGATGGCTTCCTTTACCTGCTCCTGCTTATAGATGACCTTGCACTCAAGCGTCAGAGGCAGCTCCCGGATAGCAGGAACGGCTACCGTTTCCCCTTCCTCCAAATGCAGCCCCAGTTCCTTGATCTTATCCGTATCTCTGCCGGACTTGGTGCCGCAGAAGCCGAGAATGCTCTTGTCATATGCGCCGTAAGGCACATTGATAGTAAACTCCGGATTTTTGTCCACCAAGGTCTTGGTGTGCCGGCTCTCCCGGACATAGGCAATAAAAATCGGCTTTCCCCACTGGACACCCATCGTGCCCCAACCGATGGTCATAGTATCCACCTGACCGTCTGCCTGCGTGGTCATCAGTACGCCCTTGGGGATCGCCTGCAGGATCTCATTTGCATATTCAAATGCTTCAATTTTCCGTTTCATAACATTCCTCCCAAAAAGATGAGCCTATCATACCGCAAAGTTATCCGGTTTTCAAGTGTTAATTACCTATTGCTTTTTTCTGCGCACTTTTGCTATAATGTGCACTGTAGAAAAGGGGTGGTATGCCTTGTACCAGCGGATATTGCTCAATAATCTAAATTTATCGGATATAAATCCCCGGGTATGTGGCCGCAGAGCCTGCATCCCGTCATTTGTTGTCAATCACTGCGATCCGGATCTCTATGTTTTGCATTATGTGACCCGTGGAACCGGCCTCTATGAAAGTGACGGCAAGCGTTTTTCTGTCCGCCCCGGAGAAATTTTTATTGTCCACCCGGCGGAAGTCGCCCGTTATACCGCCAGCGATACCGATCCTTGGGAATATATTTGGGTCGGCTTTCAGTGCAGCCGTCAATTCGCCCCTCTGCTAAAGCCCTATATCATTCCTATGCCTAATGCCGAACAATTATTTTCCAAAATTGCCGACTGCGGCAGCTCCTCTGCCCGGGAATGGACGATTTGCAGTCTCCTTTATCAGCTTTTTGTGCAGCTCTCCTGCCAAAATACCCAAGGAACACTTTTGCAAGACAACTATGTCAGCCGGGCAATCAACTTTATTGCATCCAACTACTCCCAGCCTCTCCACGTGGCAGAGATCGCCGGAGACTTGGGACTAAGCCGCCACTATTTCTGCCGCATCTTTAAGGAACAGACCGGTCTGTCCCCACAAGAATATATCGTCTCCCACCGTATGGAGCGGGCAGCAGAGCTTTTATCCGTCTATCACCTTCCCCAAAAGGAAGTGGCACTGCTGACCGGCTATCCGGACGTCTATTCCTTTTCCCGGATGTTCAAGCGCAAATTCGGCATTTCCCCGGGACAATACATAAAAAAGCAGGCCGACGCATAGCCGGCCTGCTCTTCTTATGTAACAGCAACCTCTTTTTTAACTTTATCTGCCTGCCTTTGGCTAACAAGGAACGCCACCGTAACAGCCGCCATCAAACCGGTATATACCAGCAAAATGGGCTTGTAGGTACCAACAACATCATACACAAGATTTGTAAGAAACGGACCGCAGGCATAACCGGCCGTATTAACGGATACAAAAATACCCAGCATCTTCCCGTATTCCTTTTCACCGAACAGCTCTGCCGCAATCAGCGGCAGCATAATGGTCTCCAAGGGCTGTGCCAAAGCAGAGGTCACGCAGTAGCCCACCGCCAGACCCTTGCCCAGCATACTGTCAGACACGAAGGCAAGGGTCAGCATCATTCCGATCGCCGCAAAATCGCAGATCAGCATCGTGAATTTCAGACCCTTTTTATCGTTGCATACACCAACCAAAAATTTGCAGGCCGCCAACGTGAGCGATGCAATGCTGACCGTCCAAGCAGCAAAATCCTTATCCATACCGCTGTCGATCATATGCTGATTGTCCACACCTACTACGCTCTGCAGGCAGAGGCCTGTGAGGAAAATACAGATCGATGCGCTATAAAAGTAAGGCTTTTTCAGAGCTTCCCGCAGCGTAATTCCCGGCCACGAATTTCCTTTTGGCTTTTTCTTTCCGGCAGGCTCCTGCGTCAGTGCCGTTCCCTTAGGTGCATCCCGAAAGAAAGCAACCACCAGCACGCCCACCGCAAGCAGTACAGCCGCAACCACCCGATAGGCCAAACGGTAATCTTGGGCTATGATGGGATTTAGTATCTGCGTTGCCAGTGCGCCACCGATGCCATTGGCGCAGAGGATCACGCCCATAACGGTGCCCCGCTTCTCTTTATACCAAATGTTGACCACATAGCCAACCATCGTAGTGGTAGTCATAGTAAGGCCTAAACCAAGCAGGCACCCGCTGACATAGAGCATTGCCGCATTGGAAGCGAAAGCGTACATCAGCATAGAGCCAATGAGGGACAAAAAGCCAAAACCGATCAGCTTCCGTGGGCCGAATTTGGCAACCAATGCACCGAAGAACAGATTTGCCACCGAAGTCGTTATGTATCGAAAGCTGTCGTTAATCGAATAAATACTGCGGGCAATACCCAATGCCTCTGTTATCGGGCCAAGAAACAGCCGCTTTGTGCTGCTGCAAAAGCCCAAGGTGGTAAATACCATTACAAAGCTGGCTGCAATAATGATCCATTTATAGTCGAGCCGTTTTTTCTGTACCATTTCCATAGGACGCACTCCTTTTTTTGTATTGTCAGGCACATTTTATCAATCCTTTCCGACGATAACCATAGCAAACTGTGCCCTTTCTTAGGCATTGTGTGCCATTATCAAAAAAATACATCCCATTATGACCAATCTCCACCGGCCAACAATCATAACCACCGGCCGTGCCGGTGGTATGCACAGGCCCCCTTAGGGCCTACAACCTGCCGAGCCTATAGGCTCATCGAATTCTCTTTCGCTTGCGTGTTTTGCCCCACCACCGCAAATGCGGTAATTAGCGCACCGAAG
>JAFQPB010000055.1 GCA_017411905.1 Oscillospiraceae bacterium | reverse complement strand
TACCTCTACCGGCCTTGGGGAATTTATTGCCGAAAAGGGCGGCGTACATCACCGCTTCAAAAGAGGCTACCGTAACGTTATCAACGAGTCCATTCGCTTAAATAACGCAGGGCAGGACAGTCAGCTCGCCATCGAGACCTCCGGCCACGGTGCGTTTAAGGAAAATTATTTCTTGGACGATGGCGCGTACATCGTCACAAAGCTCCTTATAGAGCTTGCCCGGGGCAAGAAAGAAGGCTACACCTTGGCGTCCCTCATTGAAACCCTCGCCGAGCCCAAGGAGAGTGTTGAGTTCCGGATGAACATCCTCTTAGAGGATTTTAAGGCTTACTGACAGTCGGTTATCGAGGAACTGACCGCCTATGCCTCTTCCCAGCCCGGCTGGTCCGTTGCGCCCAGTAACTTTGAGGGTATCCGGGTGAATTTGGATGCAGGCCACGGTGACGGCTGGTTTTTGCTGCGGCTTAGCCTTCACGATCCCCTGCTGCCGCTGAATATCGAAAGTAATTCCGTGGGTGGCGCGAAGGTCATTGCTTCCGAGCTTGCCAAATTTATTGAAAAGTGCGACAAATTGGATGCGGGAAAATTCCTTGCATTTGCGAAATGATGGTAACAAAAGCCGGTGCTCGATGCACCGGCTTTTTCGGGGTCGGCGCCCTCGATGACCCGCCTCACCGCACCCCGTACACCACCGTAGGGGCGTTCACCCGCGGGCGGATGTAGGCATCCGCCCCTACAGCCGCCTTTGACCATACCCCGTAGGGGACGGGTTCCCCGTCCCGCGGGTGGCGAAACGCCGCCCCTACATTTTTAGCTGCACAACTTCTTAAATGTGTTTTTCCCGGCTAAACCGTCGGGGGCGAGAGCGGTTTTCTTCTGATAGGTGCGCAGGGCATTTTCTGTTTTACTGCCGAAAATGCCGTCAGCGGTGAGCTTGTAGCCGGCGCAGATGAGGAGCATTTGAAGCAGCCTTACCGTCTCACCGCAGCAGCCCCGCCCTACCACATTTTTGTTGGCTGCCCGCTCGGTTTTGGGGCCGAAAATACCGTCCGGGTCAATTTTCCACTCTGTTTGCAAGGCCGCAAGCAGAGCTTTTTTTGTGTTTGAACCTGCAATACCGTCTACGGTAAGCCTTGCGGCATAATTAAAATTCAAGTAATGCTGCAGCTTCTGCACGCTGTCGATTTTCCCGGAAAGGGATTCATAATCCGGCAGGCAGTAGCCGAGGATGGATTTACTGGCGGTGCTTACCTCCCGGCGGCCTACTGCGTCCTTATAATTGCCCTCGATGGCGGTGATCCTTCCGCTGAAGCACTGCTCCACAATGCCGACGTGGTCGCCTTTCCCGTCACCGCCCCAGTCGTAGACGATAAGATCGCCCATTTTGGGGGTGTAGTCCTTGGTGCGGAAGCGGTTTTTGGCCTTATAAAGCTTTACCATATCCCCCACGCCGCACTCCGGCAGCAAAATGTGGGAAAGGCCCATATAGATACCCACAGCCGACACGAAGGCCGCGCACCAAGGGTCGGTGTATTTTACCGCGTAGCCCCGGGGCAATGGGCTTTGGCTGTTATACAGGTCGATGATCTCCTTATGGCTGCCGTTCTTTTCGCTGCAACCGAGGAAGCTTCCGGCAGCGGTTACTACCGCAATGGCTGCTGTCATAGGCTCTCCTCCTTGGGAAGGTCTTTTTCTTCCACTTCTTTCCATATGCTTATGTCTGCATCTAAGGGCAGTACCACGGTTTTGCCGTAGGTTTCGCCGTTAGATAAGTACTTTCCATCCTCTGCGGTAAGGATGATTTGGGTCAGGGTTTCTTTTTTCATAAATTTCCTCCTTGTGTTTGGTAATTCTCACAGCCCCCTTTACACAAGGGGGCCTTGGGTGCATTTAATAAACCAGTGTCCAGTTTTTGGCGGTAATGGCGGCCTTTTGGGCAGCCGTCAGGTTACTGCCCACATCTGGGTGGAATGTGAGAGTCTTGGCGGCCTGCCCCGTTAAGTCCTTTAATACGCCAATAATGGAATTGACCGAGGCCGCCGTCAGCAGCGGGCTGTATTCAAAGGATACAGCAAAGGGCATAACGCCCTCAAAGGTGATATTTTTCAGTGCAGTGCATTGGTAAAACATACTTTGGGTAAACGAAACAATATCATTCGCGATAATCAGCTTATCGACCGTCTCCAGATTTTTGGCGTTATAAAACAGATTGTTTAATGACCTGCATCCCGAACAGTCAAGCACGCCTGTTCGCTGTATATTTGCGGTTCTGAAGAGGTAAGTACACTCCTGTGCATTGCTAAAATCAAGGGTGATACCTGCTGCTGCCAATGCTGCCGGCAGGTCTGTAATTTGGGAAAAAGCAAACATATAATCCGCCATATCCGGTTTTATTGCATATTTGGGGCGAAAGCTGCTGTCATCCCAAGCTGTACCGGCAAATGCGCCGCCATAGTGGGTTCTGTTGCCCTTTTCCTGGTAACCGTCCCAAAAGGTATCGTAATAATTCCCTTCGGCGGTGATGACGATATTGTGGTCGTGCCGCTTTCCGGCAGTCAGCAGACGCTTTGTGCCGCTGACGGTGATATGCAGGTCACTCATACCGCCTCCACCTCCCCGTTATAGACCGGCAAATTTTCCAATGCGCTGAGTCGGGCACAGAGCCGTTCCTCCACCTGATGGAGCAGCGGCAGATAGCTGCAATGGGGCACTTTATCAGGCTGAACGCTGGTACGGAAATACGCAGCATTTTCCGGCATTGTGAGGGTCACATCCGTCTGATTGCTTTGGGTCAGCAGGGTGGCAATTTTCTCCTTGTTTTCATCGTAGGCCACAAATGCCCGGTTATTTTGCAGCAGCAAATTCCCAAAAGAGAGGCTGTAGCCGCCCTGTACCGGTACAAAATCCGTACAACGTTCTCCCGATTGGCTGCCTGCCGTGCCGTCACCGCGAATGAACTGGTCGTAGATGAGATACTGCGACAGATCCGGGGACACAGACAAGGGCGAAATGGTACCAATATAGGTCATAAGGGCATCTTCCCTATCGATTCGCCGCTTTTCCACCGTGCCCAAAATGTCCGTATAATTGGCGGTGGGTACACCGCTGGGCTGTATACTGGCACGGAAATAGGCAGCACCCGCAGGGATATTCAGGGTGATGTCCGTCTGGTCGGTGCCGGAGCGAAGACATTTTATAAAATTCTTATTTTCATCGTAGACACACACTGCCCGGGCAGAGACCAGACACAGACCTGTAAAATGCACACCATAGCCCCCGGTCACAGGCACAAAGTCGGTACACCTTTCTCCCTCTTGGGTACCCTCGGTGCCGCTTGAACGGATAAAGTGGCCGTCTATCATCTTGTCAGTCAGGTCGATAGGCGGCGTTTGGGGATGGATGCGCTCTATCCATGATGCTTGCGTGGCATCCATATGGGCATTTCCTGCATCGATTCTGGCGTTTACGTCCGTAAATTGCTTTTTTATAATCTGCACATAGGAAAAGACCGGGCTTTCGGTGGGGCTGACAGAGGTGCGGAAATAGGCAGCATTTGCCGGCACCTCCAGCTCCACTATCGTATCTGCACTGCCTGTTTTCCCACAGCGCAGGAAATTTTTATCGCAGTCGTAAAAGCACAATGCCCGGCGGCCCTGCAGCAGCAGCTTTTCGCCCCGCAAAAGGCCGATGCCCGGCGTTACGGGAATAAAATCCGTACAACGCTCCCCGGAGACTGCCTGCTGCTGGCCGTCCTCATAGCGGATAAACCAGTCCTGTACCAGCGGTGCCTCCATTTCGATGGGAATCACCTCATCGGCTTTATTGGCCTGCAGAAGCCCCACTTGGCTTTGGAGGGCGTTCAGCTCATCGGGCAGTAATGTGCCACCACCGCTGCCGCCGTATTGCAGCAGCCACTGGGTAAGGTTTGTGTAGCTCTCCGGCTCCACGCTTCCCGACACCTCGCCCTGTACGAAAAGGGGGATGCGCAGGGTGGATTTTTGGTCTGTGCCCTCATAAATGACCACCTGAAAGTCCGTGTCTCCCACCATAGAGCAGACCGCCGGGGCTAACTGTACCGTCAGGACGCTTCCGGTAAAGCTGTAGGCGGCGGTGCCATTGGGGAGCGTATCATATTCGCCGCCCGCCTGCCCATTTCGGTAGCGCAGCAGCACATTGGCATTTTGGGGAATTTCCCAAGGCGCACCGTCACACATAAGCGCAATTTCCAGCGATACCGCGCTGTCACCCCTAATAAGCTCCAGTCTTTGGGGAACGCCCCGGCGGTATAGGTCGATCGTGAGTTTTTTAATTACGTTCATAGTTCCTCCTTACTGTTAAGAACCTCCAGTGCCCGGGTAAGGACCCTTGGCAGCGGGATGCCCATCAGGCCTGCATTTTCTGCGATGGAAAGCACTTCGTTACTGAGAAAGCCCACGCACAGGGCGGTGCGGATATAGTCTGCCGACAGCACCAAATCCATCTGATGCCCCACCGCCACAACGGAAAGGAGCATTGCCTTTTTGCAAAGTCCCTTAAAGCCGTAGGCGGAGCTGTACGCCCCCGTGGCGGTCTTTTTGCTTTTATGAAAGAAAAGTGCCACCGCCATACCGGAGAGCAGATCCACCGCCATACAGACCGTCAGCGCGCTAAGATCGCTTGTCCAAGGGCCAAACAGAAGGGAAAGGCCGCCGCCCAGCACGCCGGATAAAATACATAGCTTTTGTTTCATTGTTCTTCCTCTCTTATTACGATTTCTTCCGGGGAAAAGAGTAGTAATTTCCCGGTATACGCCGGCAGACGGAGGGTAATATCCCCGTCTTCTTCCGTAGTCACCGTGACCTCCCCTGTCCCCTGCCAGCCGCTAAAGTCGGCAAAGCCGAATATCCCGCTGCCGGCTGTAAAGATACCTGCCGGGGCGTAGAGGCGGATGGCATTTTCCTTTGGTGCTGCCACAGCCATACGGACACCGTTTATTTGCACCGGGACATTGACAAAAAAGCCATTCTCCTTCCAATGAAACACCGGGATGCCCTTTTGCACTGTTGTTTCCGCATCGACTGCATAGAGCTTATCGCCTGCGGTAACGGTCAGCTTATGGGTCTTACGGTGGTCGAAGCCGGAAAGGTGAAAGACGGCTATGTAGCTGTCCTCGCCAAGCGTGGGTACAGCCGCGACCTCGCTGCCGTCGGGGAGCGTACAAACCACCGTCAGCTCGTTGTCCTGCGCACCGAAGGAGCCGGTATAGCAAATGCCCCGCACCGTCAGCTCCACCGAGCCGTCAGTGGGGTCGGGACGGACAGCGACCGCATTGGCCGTCGGCTTTTTATAGGGCACAAGCGGCACCTTTACCTCCTCTCCCACGGTGTAGCCGCGGCTGTCGGTGAGTGTGAAGCGGTAGCTGTCCTGTTCCGTTTTCTCTACTAAAAGATAGTCACCGGAAACGCCCTCAATGGCGGTGCTTTTCACCTGCGCCCCCTTTTGGAGAACAGGTGTTAAGCTGCACTCTGCGGTAGATGCATACCGCACCAAAATATTTGCATCCCCCGTAAGCACCAGCGTTTTCGGATTGATGTCCAAAACGCTGCACACAAGTGCCGGTGCGCAGTCAGACCCCCGGGTCATCACCGTAAAGCTGCCCGACCAGGTGGAGGCGCCCGTGGAGCGGGGACAGGTGCTG
>JAFQPB010000054.1 GCA_017411905.1 Oscillospiraceae bacterium | reverse complement strand
GGTAGCAACAACAACGTCGAACTCGAACCAGTTCTCCTTGGTGATCTTCTCAACCAGATCCATACCGCCTGCGTAGTCAGCACCGGCAGCCAGAGCCTCCTCCAGCTTGGCGTCCTTAGCGAAAACCAGAACACGGGCAGTCTTGCCGGTACCGTTGGGCAGAACAACTGCGCCACGAACCTGCTGGTCAGCGTGACGGGAGTCAACGCCTAACTTAATATGCAGCTCGACAGTCTCGTCGAACTTTGCGGAAGCACCCTTCACAACAAGCTCCAGGGCCTCGGTGGGATCATACTGTACAGCGCGGTCGATCAGCTTCGCGCTTTCCTGATACTTTTTGCCTCTAAACACTTAAATTATCCTCCTTAAAGTGGTGATGCGGAATAATCCTCCCACATTGCCGGGGCAATTCCCCGGACAGTCATTTATCAATTAGTCAACAACGGTAATGCCCATGGAGCGGCAAGTGCCAGCAACCTGGCTCTCAGCAGCTTCCAGAGAGTTTACGTTCAGGTCGGGCATCTTGGTCTTTGCAATCTCAGTGATCTGCGCGCGGGTGATGGTGCCAACCTTCTGCTTGTTGGGAACGCCACTGCCCTTATCGAGGCCGAGAGCCTTCAGAACCAGCAGGGGAGTGGGGGGTGTCTTGGTGATGAAGGTGAAGCTACGGTCAGCGTAGACAGTGATGACTACGGGGATCTTGTAGCCCTCCATCGCCTGGGTACGGGCGTTGAATTCCTTGATAAATGCTGCGATGTTAACGCCGTGCTGACCCAAAGCAGGACCAACAGGGGGCGAAGCAGTTGCCTTTGCGGCGTTGATCTGAAGTTTGATAATACCGGTAACTTTCTGTGCCATTTTAAGCACCTCCTGAATAAAATGTGGTAATGATGCGCTTTGCGCATTTCTTTCGGGGCATCCTGCCCCTCCCACGTTCCGGCCGATAGTCGGCCCGATGCGTTATTGGGATACGACTTCTACCTGATCGAGCTCGAACTCGACAGAAGTCTCGCGGCCAAACATAGAAACCACTACGCTGACCAAATTGTTGTCCACCTCGATGCTTTCCACCGTGCCGGTGAAAGAGGTAAGAGGACCGTCCAGAATACGGACTGTGTCGCCAACAGCATAGTTGACAACGATCTGCCGCTTCTCGATGCCCATCTCATAAACCTCCTCCTCAGAAAGAGGGAGGGGACGGCTTCCGGGTGCGCCTACGAAGCCTGCGGTACCGCGTACATTGCGGATCACGTGCCAGGTATCGTCACTATACACCATTTTTACAAAGATGTAGCCGGGGTAGAGCTTCCGGTCGTAAGTCTTGCTTACGCCATTTTCGCCGATCTCCGTAACTGTCTCCATCGGAATGGAAATGGTCTGGATCACGTCCTGGAGCTGCCGGTTCTGTACAGTCTTTTCAATGGTGACCTTGACGGTATTTTCGTAGCCGGAATAGGTTTGTACGACATACCATCTTGCAGTTTCAGCCATAGCTTACTCCTTCTTAGTGGAAGGCCTTGATTAGTGCATCAACGCCAAACCGAGCAACGAAGTCAAATACCCAGATAAACACGCCGACGATGAGTACACATACGCCAACGATCAGGGTGTTCTTGACGACCTGCTTGGGGGTGGGCCATACGACCTTCTTCAGCTCGCTGCGAAGCTCACGGAAGTAGCGACCGATGGCACCGAAGGCTCTTTTGAACCAGTTTTCCTTTTTTACTTCTGCCATTTGGGTCTCTCCTTACTTAGTCTCGTTGTGAACGGTGTGCTTCTTGCAGAATCTGCAATACTTCTTCATCTCAAGACGGTCGGGGTCATTCTTCTTGTTCTTCATAGTGTTGTAGTTTCTCTGCTTGCACTCAGAGCATCTCAAAGTGACTTTAACGCGCATAACGGCACCTCCTTAAATTTGCCTCCCTGTATCACGGCGGCTATAAAAAATTTAGTATGCGGTCAACTACAATAACCGCCCGTCGCTGAAAATGGGCGCACAAAAAAAGCCCTTTTTCACAGGTAGAGTCATTCTACCACACGGGGGGCTGTAAAGTCAATAACTTTTTTCTTTATTTTTTGTAAAATATGGGTTATAATGGGCAGGAAATCATAGAAAGCAGGTGTTTTGTATGCGCATTATGGCGATCGACTACGGCGATGCCCGTACCGGCGTTGCCATTTCCGACCTTTTATGTACCCTTACCGGCTCTACACGGGTCATTCACGGCCGGATGCAGGAGAAGCTGATCGCTTCCCTTGTGGAAATTGTGAAGGAAAATGAGATCGGGGAGATCGTGGTAGGCCTTCCCCGGAATATGGACGGAAGTGAAGGCAACCGGGCAGAGCTGTGCCGGGATTTTGCCGCAAAGTTAGGCAAGGCCACCTCATTGCCGGTTCAGATGTGGGACGAACGGTGGACGACCGTGGAAGCCCACCGCATCCTCTCCGACCGTAATTACCACGGCAAAAAGCGGAAGGACACGGTGGACGCGGTGGCGGCCTCGCTCATCTTAGAGGGCTACTTGGCCTTTCGTGGACGGTAAAAAAGCTCCTTGAGCCCCGTCCCCAAAAGCAAAACACCAAAGAGCTTTTGCAGGAGCTTGATGTCCAGCAGTACGCTGATTAAGGAAAATAATGCCGCTGCCAGCACGCCCGCCAATACGGCGGGCGTTACCTTTTTCAGAGGCAGTTTGCCGCTGCGGATATGGGAAAGGGTGGAAAGGAGAGCAGCGGGGAGAAAGAACAGCAGATTGATTCCCCGGGCGGCAACCGGGTCAAAGCCTGCCACACCCGTCAGGTATAAGATCAGTAAGCTGCCGCCGCCCAAGCCCATACCTGCAAGCGTTCCGCAAAAGGCGGCGGCTAAAAAAGCGGCTATGGCCATAAATACCGGATCCCTCCCCATAAGATAAGAATACCCAATGCCCGGTGAAGCCAAAGGGTGGGAATGTGCCGGGCGATACGGGGTGCAAGGAGACCGCCTGCGCAGCTACCCAGCAGGTAGGGAAGTACGGTGCCGAGGGGCGGGAAATAGGGGGTCATTACGATGCTCGTAACGCAGATGGGCAGAATGATGGATACCGAGGCGCGAAAGACGGCATCCTCCTCTAAATCGGTCAGCATCGTCAGCAGGGGCACCAGTACCATCCCGCCCCCCGCACCGAAAAGCCCGGCAACCGCGCCCGCAGCCGCTCCGGCAATAAAAAGGCCGTATTTTTTATTAAAATGCAAAAAGAACACCTCCTGCAAAAATTTTCTCCACAGGCGGCATATTTCATACAAACGATAATACCCCGCAGGGGACGGTACCCACGACGTCCCGCCTACCGCACCAAAGCCTCCCCTGTGTAAGGGGAGGTGTCAAAAATCTTTGATTTTTGACGGAGGGGTTGTGATCTGTTGGTAAACAGCAATCCCCCAGTCATTTGTTCGTCCCTCACAAATGCCAGCCCCCTTTACACAAGGG
>JAFQPB010000053.1 GCA_017411905.1 Oscillospiraceae bacterium | reverse complement strand
GCAGGGGCTTGCTCCCGCCGTTTTTTGTTTGTTATTTATTCGGATCTTTTCCATCCTTTGCTTCGTGAATACTGATATGCTCTCTGGGGCTATCGGTAACACGGGAGCTGGTCTTGCCCTCAGGCCTGATTTCGCCTGCCAAAAGAAGGGATCGCTTTGTCAGCGCCGGACCAACCAATTCATAAACAAGAACGGAGAACAGCACCACGTTGCGCACCAACGCGCCATCCCCGAGGGCAGTAGCGGTCAGTGCCATACCCAAGGCAACGCCTGCCTGTGGCAGAAGCGTAATACCCAAATGCTTGGTAACCGCCGGGGTGCATTTGGTCAGCCTGCAGCTTCCCCACGCGCCGAAATATTTACCGGCGGAACGAGAAAGGATATAAAGCACACCCACCAGCAACGTAACCGGGTTTACAATTACCTTTAGATCCAGCTCTGCGCCTGAGATCACAAAAAACAGCACATTGATAGGTACTGTCCACTTTTCCACACGTTCCATCAGCTCCTGAGAGGTGTCACAAACGTTACAGAACACCGTGCCTGTCATCATACACACAAGAAGCAGAGAAAAACCGCAATGGACAGGGCCGATGTTAAACTTCAGCATAGAAAGACCGACCGCCAGTAAAACAAAGGCCACCGAAAGGGTAAGCCGCTTACTGCCGGAGTGAAACAGATGCTCCACACGGTCCATAAGGACACCGATAATCGCACCAAGACCCACAGACAGCACGATCTCAATCAGCGGCTCTACCACCACACCAAGGACATTGACCGCGCCGCTTTCCAGTGCGCTGGCAATGCCAAAGGAAACGGAAAACAGCAAAAGTCCCACTGCATCGTCAATGGCAACCACCAAAAGCAGCAGTCTGGTCAGCGGGCCGTCAGCCTTATACTGGCGAATCACCATCAGCGTGGCTGCCGGGGCAGTTGCGGAAGCGATGGCTCCCAAAACAAGTGCGGCCGGCAGAGAGATAATCTGCGGGAACAGTAAGTGCAGACAGACAAGGACGCCGTCTACCAGCAGCGTAGTCACCACTGCCTGCACGATACCGATGGTAATGGCCTTTGCGCCCATACTCTTTAGCTGGTGCAGACGGAACTCACTGCCCATAGAAAAGGCGATAAAGCCTAAAGCCGTTTGGGTCAGGATGCTGAGGCTTTCCGTTTGATGAAGAGACTGAAAGCCAAGGCCCTCTATTCCCAATGCGCCAAGGCAGAAGGGGCCAAGGGCGAGGCCGGCCACCAAATAAGCGGTAACCGCAGGTAAATTTAATTTCTTTGTAAGCCGGGATATCATCAGACCACCAATCAGCGCAGCGGCCAAGCAAATAAGAGACGTTTCCAAAACTAAAACCTTCTTTTAATAAATTTCCGCTGTATATACTACGCCTCTTGGCGGCATTTCGCAAGAGCAATACTTACCAAATTTTTGAGAGAAAGAAACCGGCTTTTTGACACAATGCAAAAAGCCGGTATATGATTTTACTTATTTTCCTACTTTCAAAAGCTTCCGCTCTTCCTTGGTCTTAAAGAACCGTTCCAGCTCAGGAACAAGGATCATACAGATCAGTGCCGCAGTAAAGCCGCCGTTATACAGGCAGTAGCCACCGTGGAGCGTAGGCACGGAGGTAACAAGCAGGTAATGCATAATGGCCGCAATAAAGCCGTAACGCCAGCCGTATTTATCTGCTATAGGGGAAAGGCCGTTGGCATAGCAAAGTCCCACCATAATGGCTTGGGCATTGATTTGAAAAGCGAATTTTCCGCCCACCAAGGGAGACAGCCAGCCAAAGACCACAGAAGCTGCCGCATAGCCCAGCATAATTGGCCAGACATTTCCGGGGTGAGAGCCGGAATTGCAGGTGGCCACCATACAGAAGATGATGCCGAAGGTAATGCCGTTAAAGTTGGCACCGATCAGGTTATAGTAACCCAAGATAAACAGGCCGAAGACACCGGCGTTCATCAAAAATGTGGCATTGCCGTAGGTGGAGGAGAAATTGGTCACCGTTTCCGGGTCAGAAAGCAGCTTCCAATAGTCCTTGGGGCGACAGCCAAGGAAGAAAGCAAGCACAACGCAAAGGCCGAATACCGTCAGGCAGAAGATATTCACTGTTGCGGCAGAAGATACCTGCATCGTAGTGGGGTCTAAATCACTGAGTGCTTGGGGCAGTGTCCGTCCCATTGTCTTATAGAGAATGGCATTCAGGAAGAATGCAGTCATACCGATGGGTAGCGCGGCAGAATAGAGATCAAAGCCCTTATGTACCTTTGGAGAATAGGCAAGACCGGCAGGTAGGAAAAAACCAATGAACAAGCCTACAAACAGGGACAGTCCGATTCCCTGCCAGCTAAAGCCAACGGCATCCGGTGTCAGATAACGGAGCATCAGCTCGGTGATCAGCGGTGCAATGCCGGTAGAAAAGAGCATTGCGTTTACAAGTGTGCCCAGCTTTTCCTTTTTCACAAGGCCGTATACCACAACGCCCAGCACCGTCGGCCAGATATTGAGGATATTGATGCCCCAAGAGCCAAAGCCTACTGTCAGCAAAACTGCCAAGGTGGACACATTGTTGGGCGTTCCCTTAAATACGCCGAAGAGAGCCAAGCAGGCAAGACCCACAAGTCCCATATTCAGGAAGGTTGCCGCATAACCACCCATTGCAAAATAGTTTGCGGAAATTTTACTGGGCTGGCTGATGATTTTCCACAAGCCGGTAAACATATCCTTGCGATCCGGCATACAAGCTGCCGCGATCAGGAAGCATAGGGTAATAAAGCCGAAAAACAGCCGTAAAAAGCTGCCCTCGCTCATATTTTTTATTTTTTTCATAGCTTACACCTCAAATTAGGTATATGTATAGGAGGGGCACCGCCCCTCCTATTACGGTTTTGGGTTGATTTTTACAAATTGTCAATTATCAACTATCAATTGTCAATTTTTTCAGCAGCCTCAACCACGTGCTTCATAAGCACTGTGGTGGTAACCGCGCCCACACCGCCGGGAACGGGGGTGATGGCAGCAACGATAGGCTCTACCTCGTCAAACACGCAGTCTCCGGACATACCGCCCTTACCCTTGGAGGTGATCTTCTCGGGATTCCAGTTCATAGAAACGTCGATAACGATCTGACCCTCGCGGACGAAGTCCTTAGTAAGGCTGCCCAGCACACCGGCAGCAGAGATGATAATATCTGCACCCTTACAGATTTCCGCAGTATTGACGGTTCTGGTGTGGCAGACGGTAACGGTGGCATTTTTGCCCATCAGCATCATAGCGGCAGGCTTGCCAACCACCAAGCTGCGGCCAATAACAACGGCATTCTTGCCCTTGCAGTCAATGCCATAGTGATCCAGAATTTCCATACAGGCGGCGGGGGTACAGGGGGCATAGCCCAAGTCCTGTCCTTCAAAAACGCCTGCGTTAGACATATGGGTCATAGAGTCCACATCTTTACGGGGTGCAAGGCGATTGCAGATCTCATCCTGATAGGCCTTTAAGTGCTTGGGCAGAGGACGGAACATCAGCACGCCGTGAACAGAATCGTCGGCATTGATGCCGTCGATGACGTTAAGCAGTTCTTCCTTGGTGGTCTCCTCGGGCAAAATGTAGTTCTTAATGGCTACGCCCACTTCCTCGGCGCGCTTGGTTGCACCCTTCTCGTAGCTAAGATCGGAGGGATTTTCACCCAAACGGATGATGCCCAAAGTAGGCGTAACGCCCTTTTCCTTGAGGGCAGCGGTACGGCTCTGCAGAGCAGCCACCAACGCCTCATTGACTTCTTTACCTAAAAGCTGTTTTGCCATTTTTCTTTCCTCCTGATTACACGCCAAAGCCAGCTTTGACGGTATTGAAAATTTCGTCGGCCATTGCGCCGTAAGTAGCCAGCATACCCAACGCCTTTGCGTTCATTTCCTCCGCTACCTCACGGTTTTTTAAGGTCTTGGTGTTAATGAACACATTCAGCGAAGCGGCCTGCAGAGCCGCCTTGCAGCAAACCGCGCCGCAACCTGCATCGGAAACAGCCAAACGGCTGCCCTTGTCGGCAAAGACCTTAATGTAGCCGATGGCTTCACAGCACAGCTCCATAATCTTCATCGGGGTGGAGCAAGCGATGACGGTAGCTTCTTCCATCACCTTGTCGCGATTGGGGTCGTCCTTGGGAATGCCGTAGGCCTTAGCCAGAGGCAGGAAATTCTCTTCGTCAGCTTCTACTTGATTGAGAAGCTCCGTCTGTAAAGCGTCACACTTTGCCTTAAGCGCAATGATCTCTTCCTCCACCTCGGCATATTTCTTCTTGCCAACGGTCAGAGAGCCCACCATATTGCCCAGTGCAGTGCCGATGGCACCAACAAGCGCAGCAGCACCGCCGCCACCGGGTGCCGGTGCGTCGGATGCCAAAACCTCCACAAACTTGCGGCAGGATTCCATTGTCATATCCATAAAGAAATTTCTCCTTCGTCAAAATTTCAGTTGACAATTGACAATTGACAATTGATAATTGATAGCTAAGGTATGCCCTCGGCATAATGAAATCATTTGCGCAGCAAATACCTTAATTATCAACTCTCAACTGTCAACTGTCAATTACTAAAAAATTCTCCAAAAGCACAGGCGGGGAAACCGCCTGTGCTTTCAAGTTTCAAACGCAATTCTTTCGTGCGCCCCGGCGAGCTCCGGAAATATGTTGTCAGATGGACAGCGAGAGATTATTCACGATAGCAAACAAGATGGCTGCAGGAATACTTTGTGTATTTCAAAGCCAGTTTGTGCGGCTATCGGGGAGAAGATCCGCTGCTCCGCTGGCATAAATGTTTGCGGAGTTTGCCAAAAGAATTAGAACAGACCAGATACCTTGCCGGTCTCTACGTCGATGTCGACACGGCGGTATGCGGGGTCAGCAGCCGTACCGGGCATCATGGAGATGGTACCGGCCATGGGGCACAGGAACTTGGCGCCGCCGTACTCCAAAATGTCGCGGATGGTCAGCTTCCAGCCGGTGGGAACGCCCTTCTTGGTGGGATCGTCAGAGAGGGACAGGTGGGTCTTAACCATCATCGTGCAGTAGTCGGCATACTTGGGATCGTTTTCAAAACGCTGTGCCTTCTCAGTAGCCAGAGGCAGCCAAGTAACACCGTCAGCACCGTAAACTTCCTTGGCAATCAGCTCAACGCGCTGACGCAGGGGCATATTGAGGTCGTACAGGAACTTGACCTCTACGGGATCCTCACAAGCCTCAACAACTACGCGAGCCAGCTCAGCAGCGCCCTCGCCGCCGTAACGCCAGTGGTTAGACTCTGCGCAGCGGACACCGCGCTCAGCACACAGCTTCTTCAGCAGAGCAATTTCTGCATCGGTATCGGTGTAGAAGCGGTTGATACATACAACGGGGTTGATGCCGGACTTCTTGATGGTGTTGACGTGGTGGAACAGGTTGCAGGTGCCCTTTTCCAACAGCTCAAGATTCTCTTCCTTGTACTCCTTGGGCAGGGGGGCGCCGGGAGTGACCTTGGGGCCGCCGCCGTGCATCTTGAGGGAGCGGACGGTAGCAACCAGAACAGAAACATTGGGAGTCAGGCCGGACAGACGGGTCTTGACGTTCCAGAACTTCTCGAAGCCGATGTCGGCAGCGAAGCCAGACTCGGTGACATGGTAGTCGAACAGCTTCAGAGCCAGACGGTCAGAGATAACGGAGGACTGACCGATGG
>JAFQPB010000052.1 GCA_017411905.1 Oscillospiraceae bacterium | reverse complement strand
CTTCGGTGCGCTAATTACCGCATTTGCGGTGGTGGGGCAAAACACGCAAGCGAAAGAGAATTCGATGAGCCTATAGGCTCGGCAGGTTGTAGGCCCTAAGGGGGCCTGTGCATACCACCGGCACGGCCGGTGGTTATGATTTTTGGGATATTAGTCTAATAAAAGTGTGTCCATAGCTATTACCAAGTCTATCATATAATCGATTTTGAAAAAGATGTTCTTGTCTTTTGCGATAATCATACATCCTGCGTATTCATCATCGGGGTTTTCTATGACTCTGAGCTTTAGCCCCATCATAGCGGGAGATGTTCGTATTTTGTCTACACGGACAGAAATGATTGGACAGAAACTGTCATAAACATCAAATTTGGCAAACCAATCGTCTGGGATGTTATATTTTGTGATGCCCTCTCCTACAGTTCTGCATTCGTAATCGCAGCTAAATTCATCCATAAATTACCCACCTTTCTTATGCTTCGTATATTATAGTCGAATATTTTTGTGCCTATAAAACATAATAACATATATTTATAGACTTTTCAATATAATTCGACAAATATTTTGTTACTATTCGCGTTGAAATAGTGATTATCATAATATACGGGGTGATTACTATGTACGAAGAATTTGTCAAAAACAGAATTACGCAGTTGAGGCTGAATAAAGGGGTATCCGAATACCAAATGAGCTATGATTTAGGACATAGCCGTGGATATGTTTATAATATTTCTTCCGGGAAGGCTTTGCCTCCGTTAAAAGAGTTCTTTGCCATATGTGATTACTTTGAAATTACACCGCAGCAGTTTTTTGACGAAGGGATGCAAAATCCTGAGCTCATCCAGAAAGCGGTCGAGGGAATGCGTCAGCTTGATGCAGAAGATATGACCATATTGCTTGAAATTATCGATCGTATGATAAAATAAAGTTGAAAATGCGTTTATAAAAGGAACCACTACAGATGGCTGAAAAATACGAACGAATCCGCAATTTGAGAGAAGATGCGGATCTTACGCAATCTGAAATTGGGAAACGAATCAATGTCCCGCAAAGAACATATGCTTATTATGAAAGTGGACAACGGATGATCCCGCCGCAGGTACTGATTGCAATAGCGAAATTCTACGGTGTTAGTGTGGATTATCTCCTCGGTTTAACCGACAAAAAGATGCCATATCTACAAAAGAAGTAAAACCGGCAGACGGAAATTCTGCCGGTTTTCTGTTATACAAACAGGAAGATAAGAGAGATGCAAAGGAAAAGGATGTCGCTCTTTTTATAGTGGAAGCCGCGACGATAAATGGTGTAGCCGAGGATGGCAAGCATCTGGATGATGACCCGGATAATAATGCTGTCAAGCATTTGGAAGAGGAGCATCCCGCCGATGGCAAAAATGGGGATGAGGGTGCGGTAGCCAAGGAAGGAATCGGAGATCTCCTCCGTTTTTTCCATCCTTCTTTTGCCGAAGGTGCAGAAGAAACCGACTGCCGAAGCAATGCCGATCAAAGACCAAAGAATTACCGTAAGGATAACCGGCAGACCTTCATAAAACGAATATCCCTTTCCTGCGCCAAGCTCGACAAGCCCTTCATAGAGGGTCGTCACGATGCTGATGGCACCCCAGGGGACCGCCGGAAATGCAAACCCCACATCCGTGTCGAGGATGCCTGTGATCAGGAGACCGATCAGGAAGAAAACGAAGGTGTATAGGACCATAAACCATATGCCGTCACCCTGGGTGTTGGCCGCGTTGAAAACGAAGACCATCAGCGCATACATTGCCGCGCCCAAAAGCAGGCAGAGGAAATAGTGGGCGAGCATGGGCGTGAAATGGAACCAGCCGGGACCGCGGGTCAAAAGCAGGATAAAGTTGAGTATGTAGGACGCGGTAAATGCGCACAAAAGAATGATAAGACCCATAAAATAGTGGACTGCGCCCATGGTTTTGCGGGAAATGGGGAGAGAATAAACGCAGTCTAAATTGTTCCGCTTCTTAAAGAAGGAAAACTCCATCACGGGAAGCACATAGGCAAGCACACACAGGAATAAGACGGGAACGCCCAAGGTGGCACTGTAATAGGAGATAAACTGGTGGGCAGCAACATCGTAGCGCTCGCTGGGCTGCAGGTTGTTGCTAAGCAACAATGTGAGTACCAGCACCAAGGTAAATATGTAGATCAGCGGGCGGAGATTTGCCTTCAGATGGGTGTGAAAATACTTCTTGAAGTCTTTCATATGCTCACACCTCCTTCCTTACATCGCAGATAAAGGTCTCTTCAAAGTCAAGGGGCATTTCGTCGATCACGGCAGGGGAGAGGGACTGCAAATGCACCCGCATTTCCTCGCTGCTGCCTCTCAAAACGATCTGCACGAAGCGGTTTTTGATACTGAGGGATACCACCGGAAGAGACGCAAAGGTCTCTTCATTGACTGACTGTGTAAAGGCAAGCTCAAACTTACAAAGGTCTCCCACGTGCTCGGCAATGTCGCCTTGGCTTTTGATCGTGTTAGAATCAATAAGGATGAATTTGTCGCAGAAATCCTCTAATTCCCGGAGAGAGTGGCTGGCGATCAGCACGGTGGTGCGCCCTTCCTCTACAAGGGAGATGATAGCTTCCTTAAAGATCTTTCGCGACAGCGGATCAAGTCCGTCAAAGGCTTCGTCCAGCAAAAGATACTTGGGCTTTACCGCAAGGGCAAGGGCGATAAAGACCTGACGGCGCATACCCTTGGAGAAATTGCGGACCTTACCGCGGGTATCGATCTGATACACGGCAAGCAGGTGGTCATAGGTCTCTCTGTCGATGGCGGGATGGAAGTCCCGATAGAAATCAAACAGGCTGTTGGGTGTCATATGGGCGGTGTAGTAGGGATCGTCAGGGAGGAAAAAGATGTCTTTTCTCGTTTCGGCGTCAGCAGGACTTCTGCCGTCGTATCGGATATTACCCTTGTCGGGCAGATACACGCCGGAAAGCAGACGAAGGAGAGTGGACTTGCCTGCACCGTTGATACCCACAATGCCGAGAACAGTATTGTCTGCGATGGTGAGGTTAATATCGCGCAGTACGGTTTTTGACCCTAAGGAGTGGGACATATTCGCAATCTCAATCATTTTTATATACCTCCTCTATGACGGTAATGATTTGGTCTTTGGAAACACCCTGCGCCTGTAGGGAGAGCAGCTCCGCAGTCAAGCGTTCAACATTTTCCTGCTTTTGGGTACTCTCACTGCAAAAGGTAACGAAGGCACCTTTTTTAGGTATGGAACGGATGAAGCTTTTTTCCTCAAGTAAGGAATATGCACGCTGAACGGTGTTGGGATTGACTCGAAGCTCTGCCGCAGCCGTGCGGACGGAGGGGAGCTTTTCGCCCGGCTTCAAAATGCCGAGGGTGATGTATTTCTCATAACGCGCAGCAATTTCAAGATATACATCCCGTTTTGAAAAAAAGGATTTTTCCATGTGACCGCCTCCTTTCTGTATTATCTGTATTATAATATACGGGAGCGCACTTGTCAAGAATAAAGGACAGAGGGGAAACCTCTGTCCTTTCGTTTAGATATGGAAGCACTTGCGCAGATTCTTGTAGTCGCCGAGGACTAAGATAGTGTCGGTGTCACAAAAGCAGGTGTCGGGGGTGATGGAAAGCTGCAGCTTGCCGCCGCGCTTGATGCCTAAGATGTTGATGCCATACTTTTTGCGGATGTCGATCTGTCCCACGGTCTTGCCGTCCCAGCTTGGGGGCGGGTCGACTTCAAAAATGGCGTGGTCATCGTCAAGGGCGATATAGTCCAAGATATTATCGGAGCTATAGCGCATAGCCACCCATTTGGCAAGCTGCTTTTCGGGATAGACCACCTCGTCCGCGCCGTTGCGCAGCAGGAACTTTGCCTGCCCGTCCTGCTCTGCACGGGAGACTACCATTTTTGCCCCTAACTCCTTGAGAAGATAAGCGGTTTCCAAGGATGCCTGAAAATCGCCGGAGATGGTGACGATACATACATCAAAATCGGGAATACCCAAGGATGCCAAAAATTCGGGGTTGGTGCTGTCACCGATCTGCCCGCCGGTCACATAGGGCATCGCCTCGTCGAGCCGGGATTCATTTTCTTCGATGGCCATCACCTGATGACCAAGTGCATTTAACTCTGTAGCAATGTGCTTGCCAAACCGGCCAAGGCCGATGAGAAGGATTGATTTCATACCGTGTTCTCCTTTAACCTACAGTGATTTTATCCATAGGAAGCTTACCGAGCTGTTTTTTATCCGACAGGGTGGCGTAAATAAGGGTCAGGCCGCCGATACGGCCAAGGTACATAAGAATAATCAAAATACATTTGGAAACAGCACCAAGACCGGGCGTAATGCCCAGCGTCAGGCCAACAGTGGCGATGGCAGAGGTGGACTCGAAAAGGCAGGTCAGCAGGGGAAGTCCTTCCACCACACTAATGAGCATTGCCGCACTTACTGCTAAGCCCAAGTACATAACAAGCAATGTGGCGGCGGTAGCGACCACCTCATGGCCGATCCGCCGACCGTAGAACTGCACAGAGTCCCGTTTGCGAAACACCGCCCACGCGCAGCCCAGCAGCACCGCAAAGGTGGTGGTTTTCATACCGCCTGCGGTAGAGCCGGGAGATCCGCCAATGAGCATTAGGAGAATCATCAAAAACTGACTGGATTGGCTCATTTCGGTGAGATTTGTGGTATTCATACCCGCAGTGCGGGTGGTGACGGATTGGAATAGAGAAGCCAAAATTCGCTCTTTCAGCGGCAAGTGGGCGAACTCCAAAAGGAAGAACAAAACGGCGGGAACAAGGATCAGTCCGGCAGTGACACACAAAATCACCTTGCTTTGCATTCGGTAACGGCGGATGCGGTGCTTATGGGTGCGGATATCGTCCCAAGTGAGAAAGCCCAAACCGCCGATAATAATTAGTGCCATCAGCGCAATATTTACAAGAGGGTCGCCAAGGTAGGCGGTCATAGAGGCGTAGGGAACATCCGTGGTGCCAAATAGGTCAATGCCTGCGTTGCAGAAGGCAGATATGGAGGTAAAAACTGCCCGCCAAATACCTTGTCCCCAGCCAAAATCACGGATAAAGGCGGGGGCGAGGAACATAGCACCCAAGGCTTCCACCAAGAGGGTGGTGGCCACAAGGAATTTTGTAAGGCCGGAGATGCCGCCCATTTTGGGCGCAGCCACTGCCTCCTGCATATTAGACCGTTGAGAAAGTCCTAATTTTCTGCCGGTGAGCATCGTGAAAGATGCAGCGATGGTGATAACACCCAAACCGCCAATCTGAATGAGCAGTAAGATCACGCAGTGCCCAAAGGTAGACCAATAAGAGCCGGTGTCCCGTACCACAAGACCGGTAACGCAGGTGGAGGTGGTGGCGGTAAAGAGGGAATCCAAAAAGGGCGTGACCTGCCCGCTGGAAGAGGAGATAGGCAGCATCAGCAGAAGCGTGCCCACAAGGATCAGTCCGGCAAAGCCGAGAACCATAATTTGGGGCGCGGTAATAGGCTTTCTGCGAGGAATCGGCCTTGCCATAGAAAAAGCTCCTTTCTGATGAATTTCCCTTATTATATCACATATATTTGGAAAATCTACTGTATTTTTGAAAAAAATAAAGGAAGCGGTTTGGATGGCTTTATAGGGGTAGAAAAATCGGCATCTTAAATAGATGCCGATTTCGTTAATGGGGGAATTATAGTGGCTTAAATTGGCGGTTGATAGGATGATACCGCTCTATATTGCGAGTTACTCTTTCAAAATCGTCCTTAAAGTGAAGTGTGCTGAAACGGATGTGTCCCCACTGTTTTGTGTTCTTTTGCTTTAGTAGCTTTGCCAGTAGCTTCTGATTCTTGATATACATTTCTGGTTGCTTCAGCACGATACAAATAAAGTAATTCTCATTTGCTTGCGGATTGAGATATGCCTGCGAAGTAGGGATAAGGTTAATACATTCAATATCTTCCCACTTAATAAGTCCTACTGAATTTTCGGAAACGTATTCATCGATACCGCTGCTATTGATGATTAGCACCGGGGCGCTATTGGAAATGTCCCTTAAATAGGAAATAAAGCAGAATAGACATATGGGAATTAAAAGGATACCGAGAATTGCAATCAATGGAGGAAATGTAAGAGAGGGGAGAAAATTCAAGAAATGCTCTAAGACAACAAAAATGATAAGGAGCGTTGCAAAAAGCATGACAATGGAAGTTTTGATATTTATAGACTTTTTGCGCAGAATAATAATTTCGTCGTTCATTGTTGTACCTCCCAAATTAAAGAATGATTATAGATAAACATATTATATCATAAAAGAGTGATAATAGCAACCTATACATAGGCGTTCAAATTTCCCAGCGGAATTTGAATAAAGGACCGTCGAGGACACCGTTTCCTACAATCTTTCGTCACAAACTGCGCCTGTCATCCTGAGCAAGCGTAAGCGCGTCGAAGGATCTTGGCATTTTTGTTTTTGCATTGCAGACCTTCGGTGCGAAGATTCTTCGACTTCGTTTCACTCCGCTCAGAATGACACGCTTTTTCGATTATGCACGTGTAGGAGAGAATCCCTCAGTCAAAAATCAAATAGATTTTTGACAGATCTCCTACAAGGGGAGCCTTTGGCGGGATAGAGAGGTTCCTTCTCTACGGGAAAACCCGGCAGAGGAAACTCTACCGGGTCTACGTTTATTATTTCATTAAATGCGGGCGACACCGGAGGCTTTGGCGGCTTCAGCAACGGCCTTGGCGACGGCAGGACCTACGCGCTTATCGAAGGCGGCGGGGATGATGTAATCCTCACTCAGTTCTTCGTCGGAGATCAGGTTTGCGATGGCCATAGCGGCGGCCATTTTCATTTCCTCGTTAATGTCGGACGCGCGGACATCGAAGGTGCCGCGGAAGATGCCGGGGAAGGCCAGCACGTTATTGACCTGATTGGGATAGTCGGAGCGGCCTGTGGAGATCACGCGGGCACCGCCTGCCTTGGCATCCTCGGGGTAGATCTCGGGAGTGGGGTTGGCACAGGCAAAGACAATGGCATCCTTGTTCATCGTCTTGACCATCTCGGTGGTCAGTGTGCCGGGGGCGGAAACACCGATAAATACATCTGCACCTACGATCACGTCTGCCAAAGAGCCCTGTACCTTATTGAGGTTAGTGACCTGCGCCATTTCTTCCTTGATCCAGTTCAGGTTTTCGCGGCCTGCGTAGATGGCACCGGAACGGTCAGTCATAATGACGTTCTTGAAGCCGGCAGACAGCAGCAGCTTTACGATAGAAATTGCGGCAGCACCAGCGCCGGAGGTGACGATCTTTACATCCTCTTTCTTCTTGCCCACTACCTTCAGCGCGTTCAGCAGACCGGCAAGGGTAACGATGGCAGTGCCGTGCTGGTCGTCGTGGAAAATGGGAATGTCGCACTTTTCCTTCAGCTTGCGCTCGATCTCAAAGCAGCGGGGTGCGGAGATATCCTCCAAATTCACACCGCCAAAAGAACCGGAGATCATATAGATGGTGTTGACGATCTCGTCTACATCCTTGCTCTTGACACAGAGGGGGAAGGCGTCTACATCGCCAAAGGCCTTAAACAGCACGCACTTGCCCTCCATAACAGGCATACCGGCCTCGGGACCGATGTCACCCAAACCCAAAACAGCAGTGCCGTCGGTGACAACGGCGCAGATGTTGTGGCGGCGGGTCAGGTCGTAGGACTTATTTACATCCTTCTGAATTTCCAAGCAGGGCTGGGCAACGCCGGGGGTGTATGCCAAAGAAAGATCCTCCTTGGAGGCGACGGGAACAGTTGCCACAACTTCAATTTTGCCCTTCCACTGGCCGTGGAGGCGAAGGGATTCTTTTGCGTAATCCATAATTATATTCTCCTTTATCTCAGAACAGACATTGACCGGTGCCAGCGCACAGTGCCCACACCGGATAACTGCATTTTGCCAATAAAAATATACAACTTACTTTCCGAAAAGTCAATTGTGACTGTCTCATTTACCGTAAAATGATGATTATGCACGAAAAACAGCCGCACATAAGCGGTTTTATTGATAAGAAACGGCAGAAGGCATAGCCCTCTGCCGTTTTATCGGTTATAAAAACAGTTTATTTCTGCTCAGCGATAAATTTCTTGATAGCGCCGGGGCCGGTGTAGAGCTGGCCGCCGGAGACCAAGGTGGGTGCCTGATGGATACCCAGCTTTGCGGCAAGCTCGGGGGTCTCCTCTGCCAAGACCTTTTCATAGGGGATGCCGGCATCGTCCAGCATCTTGACTGCGATGCGGCAGTTGGGGCAGGTGGCAGTGGTAAAGAGCAGGGTCTTTTCGCAGTTAATGCAGCCCTTTTCTTCGGCCTTTGCTTCCTGTTTTGTGGGGTTGGGAGCGGTGCTGTTACTCAGGTTATACTCTTTGCGCTCCTTATATTCCTGAGATTTACCCACGTTCCAGTTCTGCACGGGGCGGTAGTAGCCGGTGATACGGCTGTAAACCTCAGAGGGCTGACCGCAGTGGGGGCAGGTGAAATGCTCGCCCTCCAAGTAGCCGTGGCTCTTGCAGATGGAGTAGGTGGGGGACAGGGTGTAGTAGGGCAGGCGGTAGTTTTCTGCAATCTTGCGCACCAGCGCAGCGGCAGACTCCCAAGAGGGCAGCTTCTCGCCCAAGAAGGCGTGGAAGACGGTGCCGGAGGTGTAGAGGGTCTGCAGGTTATCCTGAATATCCAGCGCGGCGAAGATGTCGTCGGTGAAGCTGACAGGCAGGTGGCTGGAATTGGTGTAGTAGGGGCTGCCGCTGTCCTCGGAAGCGGTGATAATGTCGGGGTAGCGCTCGGTGTCGTGCTTGGCAAGACGGTAGGAGGTAGATTCGGCAGGGGTTGCCTCTAAGTTATAGAGATCGCCGTACAGCTCCTGATAGTCGGAAAGACGCTCGCGCATATGGTTCAGCACGTTCTGAGTGAATTTCTGGCACTTTTCGGTGGTCATATCAGCGCGGATCCACTTGGCGTTGAGACCGCACTCGTTCATACCCACAAGACCGATGGTGGAGAAGTGGTTATTGAAGGTGCCGAGATAATGCTTGGTGTAGGGGTACAGGCCGCTATCCAGCAGCTTTGTGATGACCCGGCGCTTGACATTCAAGCTGCGGGCGGCAACGTCCATAATGTGATCCAGCCGCTTATAGAAGTCCTCCTCGTTTTCTGCGAGGTAAGCGATCCGGGGCATATTGATGGTAACAACACCGATAGAGCCGGTGGACTCACCGGAGCCGAAGAAGCCACCGGACTTTTTCCGCAGTTCACGAAGATCGAGGCGGAGACGGCAGCACATAGAGCGCACATCGGAGGGCTCCATATCGGAGTTAATGTAGTTGGAGAAATAGGGAGTGCCGTACTTGGCGGTCATCTCAAACAGAAGCTGATTATTCTCCGTGGGAGACCAGTCAAAGTCACGGGTGATGGAGTAGGTGGGAATGGGATACTGGAAGCCGCGGCCGTTGGCATCACCTTCGATCATAATCTCGATAAAGGCGCGGTTTACCATATCCATTTCCTTCTTACAGTCGCCATAGGTGAAATCCATTTCCTTACCGGCAACAATAGCGGGCATATTCTCTAAGTCTCTGGGAACCGTCCAGTCCAGCGTAATGTTGGTAAAGGGAGCCTGGGTGCCCCAGCGAGAGGGGGTGTTCACACCGTAGATAAAGGACTGGATGCACTGCTTGACTTCCTTTTGGCTCAGGTTATCCACCTTAACAAAAGGTGCAAGGAAGGTATCGAAGGAGGAAAAGGCCTGGGCACCTGCCCATTCGTTCTGCATTATGCCGAGGAAATTGACCATCTGGTTGCAGAGGGTGGAGAGGTGTGCGGCGGGGGAAGAGGTGATCTTGCCGGGGATGCCGCCAAGACCCTGCTGAATGAGCTGCTTTAAGCTCCAGCCGGCGCAGTAGCCGGTCAGCATAGACAGGTCGTGGATATGTATATCGCAGTTGCGGTGGGCAGCAGCGATCTCCTCGTCATAAATTTCAGAGAGCCAGTAGTTAGCGGTGATGGCACCGGAGTTGGAAAGGATCAGACCGCCGACGGAATAGGTGACGGTGGAATTTTCCTTTACACGCCAGTCCAGAGCCTTTAGATACTGGTCTACGGTGTCCTTATAGTTTAAGAGGGTGGAATTGATATTGCGCAGTTTCTCTCTCTGCTTACGGTACAGGATGTATGCCTTGGCAACAGCCTCGTAGCCGCCCTGAGACAGCACCGTTTCCACACTGTCCTGAATATCCTCCACGGAAATGAGACCGTCTTTAATTTTGGGAATAAAATCGCTTGTGACCTTAATGGCCAAAAAATCGATGACACTGTCGGTGTAGGGGGTGCCTGTAGCGTCAAATGCCTTCCCAATGGCGCTGGCGATCTTTACCATATCAAAAGATACAGTCGCACCGTCTCTCTTTACTACCTGATACATAGTTTTCTCTCCTTTTTAGATTCCCCGCAACTGGGCGGTGGGTATGTGAATTTTTGCGATCTCCAGAAGCTCCACCATCTCCTCCTCGGAAAAGGCACTTAAGCTTTCGGGAGACAGAAGATCGCCGCTATCCTTAAAGCCTTGCAGAAAATAGCGCTTGGCTCCGGCGATCCAGCAGGAAAGTTCATTTATGCTTTCCTTTGTGTGCAGACCCTTTACGGCTGTGGTACGAAACTCGTAATCCACCCCACCGGTCATTAAAAATTCCCGGCTCTCCTCAATGGCACCAATAGGGATTTTGGGAAGTCCGCAGGTGGCACTGTAGAAGGCAGGACTGTTTTTAATGTCCATTGCCACATAATCTGCAAGCCCCTCTGTAACCAGCTTTTTAAGCAGGTCGGGGTTTGTGCCGTTGGTGTCTACCTTAATGGCGTAGCCCAAATCTCTTACCTTATGTAAAAAGGGAAGCAGCTCCTGATACATAAGCGGCTCACCGCCGGAGATCACCACACCGTCCAAAAGTCCTTGCCGCTTCTTCAAAAATGAGAAGATATCGGCATCACGTAAGGCGTTTTCTGCTCCCGGACGGACGAGGGATGCGTTGTGGCAAAAGGGACAGCGCAAATTACAGCCGCGGACGAAAAGGATACAGGCAACTTTCCCCGGAAAGTCCAGCAGTGTCAGGCTTTGCATACCGGCAAAATCCATAGAGAAGCTCCTTTCTGTAAGACGCGGTGCCCTCATAGAATAGCATATATAGTGCGCTGTGTCAACCAAAAACACAATATTTAGTGGTTAAAATGCAAAATTCTTTCTGCTGTGGAAAAAGGACAAAAAATCTCCGACACAAGGACTCGTGTCGGAGAAAATACTTATTTAAGCAGCAATTCTGCAATTTGGATGGTGTTGGTGGCGGCACCCTTGCGAACCTGATCGCCGCAGCACCAGAGGCAGATGCCATTCTCGTCGGTCAGATCGGGACGGATACGGCCAACGTAGACAATGTCCTGTCCGGAGGTATCCAGGGGCATAGGATACTGCTTTGCGCTTAGATCATCCACAAGGCGGCAACCGGGTGCGGTGGCAAGCACTTCCCGGACTTCCTCGACGGTGACCTTGCGGTCAAAGTGGAGACTGACGGAGATGGAGTGGCTGCGGACGATGGGCACGCGGACACAGGTGCAGGAGACCTTAAGATCGGGCAAGTGCATAATCTTTCTGCCCTCGTTCTGCATCTTCATTTCCTCGCTGGTGTAGCCGTCTACCTGTTCGCCACCGATCTGGGGGATTAGGTTAAATGCGATCTGGTAGGGGAATACAGTGGGGGCGTAGGTTTCCCCCTTGGAGAGCGCTTCCACCTCTGCCATCAGCTCAATGGGGCCGCCTGCACCAGCACCGGAAACTGCCTGATAGGTAGAGGCCGTCATAGTACGGATAGGGGAGAGCTTGTTAAGTGCGTTAACTGCGGTGATGGTGATGATGGTAGAGCAGTTGGGGTTCGAGATAATGCCATTGTGCCAAGCGATGTCCTCGGGGTTGACCTCGGGAACGATCAGGGGGACCTTGGGATCCATCCGGAAAGCGGAGGAGTTATCCACAAATACGGCGCCGGCCTTTACGATGGCGGGGGCGAATTTTTTGGCGATGTCGTTTTCTGCAGCACCCAGTACGATGTCCACACCCTCAAAGGCTGTGTCACAGGCTTCCTGAATGACCACGTCCTCACCACGGAATTTCATAGTCTTGCCGGCACTCCGGGCGGAAGCCAGCGGGATGAGCTTTCCAACGGGAAAATTCCGTTCCTGCAAAATGGAAATCATTTCCTGTCCCACGGCACCGGTAGCACCCAGGACAGCAACGGTATAGGTTTTCATAGCTAAAACTCCTTACTTTACAAAGCTGTTATACAGAACACGGATGGCCTCGGCAAAATCCCGATTGTCCACACCGAAAATAATGTTCAGTTCGTCAGGTCCCTGATTGATCATACGGATGTTGATGCCGGCATCGCCCAGCGCGGCAAAGACCTTACCGGAAATACCGGGGCGGAATGCCATCCGGCGGCCGACAGCAGCGACCACGGCGATCTTGTCATGGACCTCCAGAGAGTCAGGCTTCACTTCCTGCTGAATCTCACCCAAAATGGTGTACAGCTTGGGGGCTAAGGAAGCGGTGGGCATAACCACAGAGACGTTGTCAATGCCGTTGGGGGCATAGTCGATGGAGATATTGTGCCGTTCCAAAACAGAGAGCATCTTCCGAAGAACGCCGACCTCATTGCCCATACCGCGCTTGGACATAGAGATGATGGAGAAGTCTTTTTTGCCGGTAATGCCGGTGATAAAGCGGTTGGGGTCTGCATCGGTGGAGAAGGATTCGCGGATCATTGTGCCGGGATCCGCGGGGGCGTTGGTGTTGCGGATATTCAGCGGGATATTCTTCTCACGGACAGGGAAGATCGTGCCTTCGTGAAGCACCTGTGCGCCGGAGTAGCTCAGCTCACGAAGCTCATCATAAGTCACCTCGGGGATGGGTTGGGGATTTTCCACGATTCGGGGGTCAGCCATCAAAATACCGGAAACGTCTGTCCAGTTTTCGTAAACATCGGCATCCAGCGCGGCAGCAGCCAGTGCACCGGTAATGTCACTGCCGCCCCGGGAGAAGGTACGGATATGTCCGTCGGGCATCAAACCGTAGAAGCCGGGGGTGACGATGCCCTTGCCGGTAGAAAAGGAACGCAGAGCCTTATAGGAAGCCTCCTGATCCACAGAACCGTCCATCTTGAACTTGACCCAGTCCACAGCGTCAATAAACTTAAAGTCTAAGAACTTTGCCATCAGCTTGGCTGAGAAGTACTCACCGCGGCTTACCAGCTCATCCTGAGAAATACCGTTATGATCCAGCCGCTTTTTAATGGCAGTAAACTCGGTTTCCAAATCCAATTCCAAGCCCAGCTCATCCCGAATTTCCAAGTAACGGGAGGTGATCCGCTCAAAGACGGGGTCGCAGTCTACGCCATATTGGGCGTGGGCGTGGCACAAATAAAGAAGGTCTGTGATCTTATGATCGCCGCTGTACCGTTTACCGGCGGCAGAAACGACGACAACACGGCGTTCAGGGTCTGCCAGCAGAATATCCCGAACCTTCCGGTACTGGCCGGCATCGGCCATGGAAGAGCCGCCGAATTTGGTTATTTTCAACATATCTGTTTCCTCATTTCTCAAAGGCGGCAATAAACACATCGGGATGTGCTTTGCGCCAAGTGTGCATTTTTTCTGTTTCTACAGGCAGGGTGATGACTGCGCCGCCCCAGTTTTCCCGGGTGTTTTCCTGAAGCCAAGCATCGGATGCACCGCGGACGTAGTAGGTGCGCTTTTCGTCATTTTGTGCCTGTACTTTTTCTCCGTAGGGGCTGTAGAAGCCCTTTCTGCCCTGAATATCTGCGCAATCCTGCAGTACATTATACGCAGTGGGATAGCGGCCTGCGCCTTGTCCGTAGAAACTCATACGGTCGGAAGCACTGCCGACAAGGGTGATGAGGTTAAAATTCTTCGGCACAGCCGCTTCAGGTGCATCAGCGGGGTAGAGGACAGGCTGCACACAGGCACTGAGCTTGCCGTCTTTCATTTTTGCCATACCGATGAGCTTACATACAAGCCCCCGGGCGCGGAAGGAGGCAATGTCCTCCGCCAAAATGTTGGAGATACCGGCGGCCGGTACACTTTCCATATCCAAGCTGATACCAAAGGCAATGTTTGCAGAAAGGATGGTTTTGTGCCAAGTATCGATGCCCTCTACGTCGGTGGAGGGATTGGCCTCCGCATAACCCAGCTTCTGCGCCTGCGATAGTGCATCGGCATAGGTCATACCGCCTCGGGTCATAGCGTCTAAAATGTAGTTGCAGGTGCCGTTCATAATGCCGCCAACCTGATAAATGGCCTGCACACGGCGGGCACGCTCCAGCTCACTGAGCCAGCCAATGCCGCCGCCTACCGCTGCGGTGCAGCGAAGCAGAACGCCCTTTTCCTTTGCCAGGGGAATGAGCTCGTCATAAAAAGTCGCCATTAGTGCCTTGTTGGAGGTCACAACGTTCTTGCCGGCAAGGATACAGTCCCGTACAAATTCAAAAGCGGGATGAAGACCGCCCATCGCTTCCACAACGGTATCAATAGATTTGTCCTCTAAAACAGACTTAAAGTCTTTTGTGACCTCTGCGTTCGGAAGGGTAATATCCTCCAAACATACGACCTTTGCTACCTCCATATCCGAACGGGCCTGAACGAGGTCATACACACCTCTGCCCACGACACCAAAACCAAGCAGACCTAAACGCATTGGGAAAACCTCCAAAATGTCTCTTATACGAAAATAAATGCTTCCTCTTGAGAAACACTTGCTTTTTTGCCGAAAACAGTATATCATATAGGCACTGAAAATGCAATAGTGCCGATAAACAAGTATTTTCGGGAAAATGGTAAAAATTTTGTGCAGTTTTAGAAGAAATTTGGAGGTTTTTATGCTTTATCATTCCACACGGGGAAAACAGCACTGTGTTGACAGTGCCCGGGCGGTTTTGGAGGGTCTTGCACCTGATGGCGGTCTGTTTGTTCCCGAGGAAATACCTTATATAAATGTAGATGCCTGCCTGTGTGAAAACACGATGGAAATGGCGAAGTGTATTATTTCGGCTATGCTGCCGGAGATCGAAGAGATGTCGGTTCTTGTGGAAAAGGCATACCGGGGAAAATTTCAGACCGAGGAGCTGACACCCACAGTTAAAGCCGGCGACTTTACCGTTTTGGAGCTTTTCCGCGGCCCCACCTCTGCCTTTAAGGACGTGGCACTTTGTATGCTGCCCCAGCTACTTACCAAAGCCCGGATGCAGAAGGGAATGACTGATGAGGTGCTGATCCTTACTGCTACCTCCGGTGACACCGGCAAGGCTGCCCTTGCGGGCTTTGCGGATGTGCCCGGTGTGGGAATCTGTGTGTTCTATCCCGATGGCGGCGTCAGCGCAGTCCAGCGGGCGCAGATGGTGACCCAAGAGGGCAGCAATGTAGCAGTGTGCGCCGTTCGCGGCAACTTTGACGATGCCCAAACCGGGGTGAAAAATCTGTTTGCCGCTGCGGTTGGCGGCAAGCTGCCCGGTGACAGCCGCAGCCTGTCCACCGCCAATTCCATCAACATTGGCCGCCTTGCTCCGCAGATTACATATTACTTCAAAGCCTACAGCGATCTTCTGCGCCGTGGCGAAATTAAAATGGGGGACAAGGTCAACTTCTCCGTCCCCACCGGCAATTTTGGCGACATTTTGGCAGGCTACCTTGCAAAACGCCTCGGCCTTCCTGTGGGAACGCTGATCTGCGCCTCCAACGCCAATAACGTGCTGACGGACTTCATCCGCACCGGCACCTATGACCGCCGCAGGCCGCTGCATAAGACGATCTCGCCGTCTATGGACATTTTGGTGTCCTCCAATTTGGAGCGGCTGCTGTACTTTATGTCCGGCGATACCGATATGGTAGCGGCGCTGATGCAAAAGCTGAACACCGAGGGCTACTACCAAGTCCCTGCGCAGCTATTGACCAAAATCCAAGCGGAATTTTGGGCTGGCTGCTGTGACGATAAGAAGGCAAGTGCAACCATCCGTTCCGCTTGGGAAACTACCGGCTACCTCTGCGATCCCCATACTGCTGCCGGCTGGGCTGTGGCGGAGGAATACCGGGAAGCTACCGGCGATATGCGGCCGATGGTGGTGCTGTCCACTGCATCGCCTTATAAATTCCCGGGTGCGGTACTCAGTGCGCTGACCGAGCCGGAAAGCCCGGATGAATTTAAGCAAATGACCCAGCTTTCCGCCCTGACCGGCGTTCCCGTGCCGGAGAATCTGTCCGGCCTGCAGGAAAAGGTGGAAAGACACACCGACGTAATCGAAAAGACGGAAATGCTGTCCTACGTAAAGGAGAAAAAATGAAAAGAGTAACGGTACGCGTTCCTGCCACTACGGCAAACTTAGGCCCGGGCTTCGATGCCTTCGGCTGTGCGCTCAGCTTGTATACGGACGTCACCTTCGAGGAAACCGACAGCGGCCTGGAGATCACCGGCTGCGAGGAAGCCTATACCGGCCCTGATAATATGGCCTATACCTCCTTCTGCGCAGTCCTCGCCTCTATGAGCGAGGAAGTGCGGGGCGTGAAGATCCATATCGAGTCCCAGATCCCCATCTGCCGGGGCCTTGGCTCCTCGGCGGCACTGCTGGTAGCTGGTGCCATCGGCGCAAACGTGCTCCGTGGCAACCGCCTCTCCACCCAAGGCTTGCTTAATATCACAAATGCGATGGAAGGCCACCCGGATAACCTTGCACCCGCGTTCTACGGCGGTCTGACCGCTTCGATGGTGGATAACGGCCTGCCGGTGACGGTGAATTTCCCCCTCCACCCGGACTGGGAGATTTTGGCTCTTGTGCCGGACTTTACGCTGCCCACCAGTAAGGCCCGTGCCGCGCTGCCGAGCCAGCTTCCCCGGGAGGATGCGGTCTATAATATCGCCCACGGTGCTATGGTTCTGAAGGCCTTGGAGCTGGGTGACGAGAAGCTGCTGCGTAACGCCATGCAGGATCGCCTGCACCAGCCCTACCGCAAGAGTATGATCGCCGATTATGAGAAGATCGAGGCCTTGGTGCGCACGATGGGTGCGGCATTCTGCCTCAGCGGAGCTGGGCCTACGCTCCTGTGTATTACCCGGGATAAGGGGCTCAAAGCCCGCTTGGAGACGAAACTGGCCGCCCTCACCGGGGCAAATTGGGAAGTCCTCAAGCTCCACGTGGAATTTGAAGGCGCAAAAGTCCTCAAAAGCGAATAAAAAACTGCTGCCCCTTACCCTGTAGAGGTCGATGCCCACATCGACCCGCAAAGGACAGAGGGGTTGTGAGATTTACCGGCTCGCAAAAGGCGAGCCGAACGCATTCCTTCGGAATGATGGTATAAAACCCTCCCCTTTGGGGAGGGTGGCCGAGCAACGCGAGGTCGGGTGAGGTTACGACCTCATCCACCACAAGTGGTCCCCCTTCCCCAAAGGGGAAGGTTTGGATCTGGGAAGGCAGAAAAATAACCGCCGGAAAAAGCACTTTTTCCGGCGGTTATCCTATGTTTATTTACACATTAAAAGAAAGGAATTACTGGAAGGTGTAGTTGTACATACCAACAACCACGACCTCATCAGTTTCAGGATGTGTCAAGCGAAGTTCTACACTCAGCACAATACCAGCATCTGCATCACCGGCAACATCGACTACTCCACACTTAAACACAGGATCCTTTTTACCATTAGCGGAAATTTTATCCCGAACAGACTCATAGCTAAACGATGCGCCAGTAATGAAATAGACTACAGGAAACTCTCCGCTAAAGCTCTGTAAATAGCCCTGCATTGTTGCATCCATAGTTACAGCAAGCCACTCTTCTTCGTCGGTGTCACGATCATCTTTTGCATTTCCCATACTCCAGTGGGGATAGTAACCTGCAAACTTGATATTGCTAAGCTTACCATAATCGCTTGTTGATAGGGGTGTACCATCGCTGTTCTTGAAACTAATGTAAAAATCTGCATACCAATCCATATAATTGCTGCTGTCAGCCTCATTTGCTACCGTAAAGGTATATTTCACTGCAAGAGCGGAGGTCCCTCCAATAGCAGTTGCATTGGTAACAGGTTCCGGACTTGCTTCTTTGGTAACAATTGCAGCCGGCACCTTGAGGTCAAAGAACATACGAATATCGATGGTTCCGTCTTTAGTAATGTCAAGGTCTTTATATTCTTCAGGATAGACAACCTTTTGTTCAGCATCATTCACAAGCAGAATGACATTCTTTTCTGCATACCAACGAATCGTGTGATTCTTTGTTTTTGCAACAAAATTGTCGTCCGTACCATAGCCAAATTCTTTCAGCCGTTCTTTCACCATACCAAAATCCTCGGGATCACCAGCGGTGATGTAAGTAGCAAGGCAGACGTTCATATTGCGGACGTTTTGGGTATCGACGGAGAGGTTTGCCTTCTCGATCATACCCGAGAAGGTGGGGATCAGGACAGTTGCGAGGATCGCAATGACTGCAATGACGATGACCAGCTCTACAGTCGTAAAGCCTTTGCGTGTGTTTTTCGTTTTCATAAGAATTTTTCCTTTCTATCATTGGAATTTTTCTTGCGGAAGGCTCCCTTGTGGGAGCCTCCCCTGTGTAAGGGG
>JAFQPB010000051.1 GCA_017411905.1 Oscillospiraceae bacterium | reverse complement strand
CACTTCCTCGCTGTCAAAGATGCACAGCACGGGAACGCTTTCGCTCTCCTCTGCCCCAAGGAAGCCCTCGGTGCAAGCCCATACACAGCCCAGGTCATCGATGGCCTGGGCAGAGATATACTCGCCCTCCATACCCCAAACCTTGGCCTTTTCCCGGACATAGAGGAACAGATCGTGCCCTAAGATCTTGCCGCCGGCCATTTCTTCCAAAAGGGGCATCAGCTTTGCTCCTGCCTCCTTGCCGCCCAGCAGGGGCAGTACATCGGTGGCAGGATTCCACTTGTAGCCATCGTTGGCACTGCGGTTCATATGGATGGCCACATTGGGGATGAGGAGCAAGTCCCGGTCAATATCCACAAGCTTACTCTCAATGCCCCTTTCCGTCTCCACCAGCACCCGACCTGCCAAGGAGAGCGGCCGATCCAGCCACGTGGAGATCAGCATCCCGCCGTAACGCTCCACACTCAGGCGGCTGTACTTGCCGTCTAAGATGCCGTTTTCCTTCCACTTAAAGGTGGGGCGATCCGAGTGGCTTGCGGACATCAGAAAGCCGTTGGGTGCGCCCTTCGGCACACGAAAGGCCATCACCGCACTGCCGCCACGGGTGACATAGTACTTCCCACCGGGGAGTATCTCCCACTTTTTCCCCTCAGAAAGGGGCAAATAACCCGCTATTTCCAGCGTTTTCTTTATATAGTCCACGGCGTGATACGCACTGTGGGCGTAATCCAAAAACCTTTGCAGCTTCTCCATATCAATCCTCCACCAGCTCGCAGAACAGGTCGATCTGGTCTGCAATCTGCTGCAGAGCCGCCGCCCAGAACTGTTTATCCGTCAGGTCAATGTCTGCAACCTTGGCCGTCTCCTCGGCGGTGGCAATGGGGGTGGTGTAGAGGAGCTTTTTATACTTGGGAATGAAGCTGTCCCCCTCCTTTTCGTACTGGGCGTACAGACCCCGGGCGAACAGACCGCCGAAGGCATAGGGGAAATTATAGAAGGTGGGGCCATAGTAATGGCTCTTGCACACCCACATATAGGGATGCTGGCAGTCGGGGTCAAGGCCGTCCCCGTAAGACTGCCGCTGGGCATCTAACATAAAGCCGCAGAGGGTATCCGCATCCATAAACCTTTCTTCCCGCTTCTCGAAAACCATCGTCTCAAAGCGGTAGCGGGAGTAAATGTCGCAGATAATTTGGGTAGCATCCTGGAGCTGGCTCTCAATAAGTGCCAGCTTTTCTTCCTTGTCGGCTGCCTTTTCGATGGCAGAGGCCATTACCACGCACTCGTTAAAGGTAGAGGCGGTCTCCGCAACGGGCATCGAATAGTCTTTATTGAGCGGTCTGTGGTCGCGGATGCACAGATTATGGAAAGCGTGGCCAAGCTCATGGGCCAGCGTAACGACATCAGAGAAGGAGCCGTCAAAGTTGGTGAGGATCCGGCTCTGGCCGATGGCATCTACACCTGCGCAGAAGGCACCGCCAACCTTACCCTCCCGGGGATAGAAGTCGATCCAGTCGTTATCAAAGGCCTCGGCAACCATAGCTGCCAATTCCCCGTCAAAGCCTCCGTAGAGGGAAACCAAATAGTCCCGTGCTTCCTCTGCGGTAAACTTTGTAGAGCTCTTACCCATAGGCGCAAACAGCTCGTACCAAGGAAGTCCCTTTTCGTAGCCCAGTGCCTTGGCCTTGGCCTTCAGGTACTGCCAGAATTTGGGCAGGTAATCGTCCATTGCAGACAGCATTGCCTGCAGGGTCTCTTTTTCCATATAGGAACGGCTCAGTGTCCGGTCTAAGGGAGAGACATAGCTCCGGAGCTTACAGTCGGAAATGGTCTCCAGCTTAATGGAGTTTAAGGCAAAGGCCACCGCGTCCCGGATACGGTCATAAGCGGCGATCTCCGCCTCGTAAGCCTCCTTACGGACAGCACCGTCGGGATCGTAGGCAAGGTTGCGGATGGTAGACAGGTTGGTCTTCTCCCCCCGGTAGGTAACCGGCACAGTGGCAGTCAGGTAGGACTGCAGATCGCTCCACGCACTGCCGCCGGAGAGCTTCATTCTCGCCATAATTTCCTCGCCTCGGCCGGGCAGCAGGTACTTGCAGTCCCGCACGGTGTTTTTGAGCATAAATTCATAGGGCTTCAGAGCAGGATCGCCCGCGATCAGCTCCTCTAAATTCGGAATTTCGCTGATCCACTTTTCCACCTTTGCAAGGGGCGCGGCTACGGTGCTGTAGGCTGCCATCAGCCGCCCCATCTGGGAGCCGGCATCGCCGTCGCGGGTGTCCTGAGACTGCCGCAGGTTAGCATAGGTGGCCATTTTCATAATGAGGCTCTCCGCCTCCTCCCGCCGCTTGATGCACTCGGGCAGCGCGCTTTTCGGGTCGGATGCTTCCACCGTCTCAGCAAAGGCGCAGAAGTCCCGGAGCATATTTTGTAGATTCTCAAAATCCTGCAGCCACGCCGGGTCGTCAAAGCCCTTATAAATAACCTCTAAGTTCCATTTTCCGTTCATAAGAAAATCCTCCTCGTTTCATTTCCTCTATTGTAAACCATTTTTCCGCAATCGTCAATTAGAATTGAGAATTGAGAGTTGAGAATTCCGGTGTCATCCTGAGCGACCAACGGGAGTCGAAGGATCTTCGCACTATCGTTTTTGCTCAGCAGTCCTTAGGTGCGTAGATTCTTCGACTCCGCTTACGCTCCGCTCAGAATGACAGGTGCGGTAGACAACTATCAACTATCAACTATCCATTGTCAATTTCTTTCGTCATTTCCCGTCGAAATGTTCACATTTCTCCCGAAAAGGCGTTTTATGTCGCATTTGGTCGCACGAAAGTTCCCTTAACTTCCTTGCAAAATGCATTTTTCTGTGCTAAATTATCTTTGTCGCAACAAGGGGAATATCATTTTTTCAGGAGAAGTGTTATGGATAATCAAATTAGCGTATTGATCGCAGACAACAGTGAGGAGTTTTGCAGCTCCCTCAAAAACCAATTGGAACGCGCAAGCCACTGGCGCGTCATCGCCGCCGTACACAACGGTGAGGATGCCATTACCGCCGTGAAGGAGAAACAGCCGGATATTTTGGTGCTGGACTTAATGCTTATGAAGCAGGACGGTCTTTCCGTACTGAAAGCCATCTCCGGCATAGAGAAAAAACCGCTGGTGCTGGCCACCTCCGGATTCATCACCGATTACGTAGCCTCTGCGGCTGCCTCCTTGGGCGTTCGCTACCTGATGCCCAAGCCCTGTGACATCACCGCACTCATTGAGCATTTGGAGGAGCTGCGGGGCGGTTCTGCCCGGCAGGGTTCTGTGCCCAAAAAGGACAGCAGCAGTATTGAAGCCTTAGTCACCTCCATCATCCATGAGATCGGTGTCCCTGCCCATATTAAGGGCTACCAATACCTGCGGGAGGCCATTATCATCGCAGTAAACGATATGGATGTCATTAACGCCATCACGAAGGTCTTATATCCCCAAGTGGCAAAGACCTTCCAGACCACCCCTTCCCGGGTGGAGCGCGCCATCCGCCACGCCATCGAGGTGGCTTGGGACAGAGGGGATCTGGACACCCTCCAGCGTTTCTTCGGGTACACGGTCAGCAATACCAAAGGAAAGCCCACCAATTCGGAGTTTATCGCGCTGATTGCCGATAAATTACAGCTCCAATTAAAGAACGACAAGGTCGCCAATTTCTAATTCTTCTCGTAGGGGACGATGCCCACATCGT
>JAFQPB010000050.1 GCA_017411905.1 Oscillospiraceae bacterium | reverse complement strand
CACCGTCACCGCCCCCATCTATCCCTCCATTGATACAGATTACGACCCGGACATCTACGGCTATACCTATCTCCTCTCCCCTGCAAAGACATGGAAAAGCTTTGGAACGCTGGATATTGTGGTAAACACCCCGTATTACATTACAGAAAGCAGTCTTGAAGGCTTCGAAAAAACTGACACAGGCTATACGCTTACCCTTGAAGGGCTTCCCGACGGCGAGCTTACCTTCACCCTTTCCACCTCGGAAGACCCCGAGCCGCCAAAAACAAATATCTTTTACGGTTTCCTCTATGTAATTGCGTTTTTCTTCTCTGGCATCGTGTATCTGTTCGAGTCCCTCTTTGCGGGCATTGTAAATCTCTTCTCATTTTAATAAGGAGGTACGATTATGAAAAAACTGTTCGCATTGCTATTGATCCTGTGTGTGCTGTTTGTAGCTTGCACGCCTGCAACGAATACGCCGGACACAACAGAGGATCCTACGCAGGCAACCGATGATCCAAATACACCGGACCCGACAGAGAACCCTACGCAAGCTGCCGAAGACCCCCGCTTGGCAGAATTTGATGCGTTGTTTGGGCCAATGAACAGCAGATACAACTGGGCGTTGACCAGCCAGTATGCTGATCCGACATATGTAAATCTGAAAGAGCTGTTTTATAATGGTTTTTCCGATGAGTCTGCAAAGCCCACAGATGCGGAATGGGAAGAATTAAAGGATCTTCCCGGCTTTGATAGCAATTATGATTTAGTGCGGCTGCCTGTAGATAAAATGAATCAGGTACTTACCCAATATTTTGGAATTACACTGGAAGATGTGAATGCTGCGGGCTTTGCGGGTCTTGCCTATCTGGAGAGTACCGACTGTTATTACCGGATGTGTACGGATGCGAGTACGGTGGAGAATTTCAAAGCCACCGCGGTGGAAGAATTGGAGGACGGCACCGTCCGCCTGTACTATACCGGATCATCCTATGCCCTTGGCCGCAACGGAGCCGGTGTGGCAGTGCTGAGGCCGGTAGGAGACGGCTATCAGATTATCTCCAATCAAAAAGCAGAATAAAATACATCGCGGCACCTGCCGGGCAGGTGCCGCTTAGTCTGTCAAAGAATACCGAAACAGAACCTGTAGGGCGGGGGCTTGCTCCAGCCGCCCCTACCCGCGCGATCCCTACATATAAGGTTCTTTGACAGACTGAACAGCGGACGAAAAAATCGTCCGCTGCTTTCATTATGGCATAATATCCCCCATTGCTTTTCCAATGGAATAACAAAATACATTGTCCCTTGCGGGAGAGAGGTCGGAGAACAGTCCCCGGGTGGTGTAGACGGTGTAATTACAAAACAGCACCGGGCAAAGTAGTCCCTGCTCCATCACTGTGCGGTGGAGGTTATAGTAGTTGCCCTCATCGGCAAGGGCTTCAAGGCATAAGGTGTAAGCCGCCAGATCGTCAATGCCGCCGTAGCTCAGCTCTCCCCATGTGTAGAAGAATGCAGACAGGTCCATATTGGGAGAGAGCCTTGTTTTGCCTAAATATAGGTCAAATTCCCTGCGCTTTATGGCGTTTTCATAGGCTGTACCGCCCAATTCCTTCATTTCCACCACAAAGCCGCCTGCGCTGAGCATATCCCCAATGGCTCTTGCCGCCTGAAGGCGGAGGGTATCGTCGCTGTTGACCAAAAGTACGACCGTACTTCCCTGCTTGCCGGAAGCTGTTACAGCCTCTGCAAATTTTGCAGCATCGTAGCCGTATTTCCCTGCCAATGCCTTATTGTAGTAAGGGCTGTGCGGCGATGCAGGCAAGGTGGCACTTTGGGCAAAGCCCCGGTAGAACTTACCGGCAAGACTGTCCCGGTCAATGGCGTAGGTCAGGGCAGCGCGCAGCTCCGGGCTGTCAAAAACAGTGCTGTCTTCATTGCAGCCGATATAAAGAAACAGGCCGCTTTCGCAGTTCCACATCTCTGCGTCACTGCGGTAATCCACATACTTATCAGAGCTGGGGTCTGTCAGGGCAAAGTCAAGGCCGTTAAACTGAAAATCATCCCGGATACCGGAAACAGAAGCAGCCTCCATCAGGGGGATCGCAGGCGTGGAAATCTGCAAGACCGCCTGACACCACCAGCTTGTCCGCTTTTTGAGATAACAGCCCACCACCGTATCCTCTAACATATAAGGCCCTGAACCAATAGGCATATCCGCACTCACCTGAGAGGAAGGCACAATGGGAATATCCAGCAAAATAGGCAGGTTTCCCATAGCCGTATCGGTATAGATGACCACCCTTTCTTCGTCGGAAAGGGTTATAGAAGTAATATGCAGCAGCCGCCCGGCATAGTAGGCACTTTCCTTTGCCGCATTAAGACTGGCTACTACGTCCCGCGCTGTTACCCTTGTACCGTCCGAATAGGTCGCTTTGGGATCAACGGTAAAGATGTGGGTCATATAATCGGGTGATGGTGTGTAGCTGTCACAAAGCACCGGCGTGGTATGATAGCTGCTGTCAGTGGCAAAAAGCCCCTGATACAGGAGCGACATCAGCACCCGGTTGGTATAGTCCGTACAAAGATAGGGATTGAGCCCCTTTTCCTTGTAATAGGTCAGGGTGATGATCTTATCTCCGTTGTCCGGCTGGGTGGGGTCTTGGGGTTTACCGTCCGCAAGACCGCCGCCGGTGGGGATATAATCGGAGTAATCGTAGCTGCAGCCACCAAGGGAAAGAAGCAGGCAGACTGCTAACCATATGCAAATAAGCCGCCTCATTTCTCTTTCTCCTTACATACAATAATTGCGCCCTGTGCGCCGCGGGCTGCACCTACTTTCCGGTGAGACCAGTAAAGATCAGGCGTGCAGGCGGTGCAATGGGTCGATATATCGATAGACTTTACGCCTGCCCGGTGTAGCAAATAGGCGTTAATACCCTTCAAATCTACGTGATACTTACCGTTTTTTTCGGTCAGAAATGCACCAATATCCCCCCGATATCGGGCAGAAAAAGCATCGGGTACATCCCGGTCTGTCTCAAAACAGCACTTCCCGATGTTCGGGCCAATAGCCGCGCGGATATTTTCCGGGCGGCAGCCAAGGTGCTTCTCCATCGCCCTGACAGTTTTCCCCCCGATGTCCGCAAGGGTTCCCCGCCAGCCTGCGTGAGCAGCACCTACCGCCCCGGTCACCGGGTCATAAAAAAGGATAGGAGTACAGTCTGCCGCAAAGATCACTAACGCCGTTTCCGGGGTGTTCGTAATTAGGGCATCGCAGTCGAAAAGGTCGGGGGCATACAGTCCCGCGCCCCAAAGGCTTTCATCGGCAACACGGACAATGTCCGTATGGGTCTGCTTGGTGTGGACGGATTTTCGAAGGTCAAAACCAATGGTTTTTCCCAAAATCTCATAGTTTTTGAGAATATTTTCCCGTTTATCTCCCCGGCGGGTGCCGATATTCATAGAGGAAAGACACCCCTGACTGACACCGCCCTTTCGGGTGGTAAACATATGGGGCACGGAGATATTCTCCGCCACCTGATACCAAAGCTTTTCCTGAATGACAGTGCGCATATCAGCCTTGCTCTTTATCCCGGCAGCACTTTTTATATTTCTTGCCGCTGCCGCAGGGACAGGGATCGTTGGGGCCAACCTTTTGGGCAGCGCGAACAGGCTGCTTCTTTACGGTCTTATCCGGTGCGCTGGTGCCGGTCTCATGGGCAACCTTTTCCCGCTTGACCTCTTGGTTCGTACGAAGCTGCACAAGGAACAGCCGGCGGATGGTCTCCTCCCGGATGGCGGTGACCATAGCCTCAAAGAGCTGATAGCCCTCCTCCTTATAGGCAATTACCGGGTCGTGCTGGCCGTAAGCCCGCAGGCCGATGCCCTGCTTCAGGTCGTCCATCGCATCGATATTGTCCATCCAGTACTCGTCTACCACCCGGAGCATAACCACCCGCTCCAGCTCCCGCATAACAGAGGGCGTAATGGCAGCTTCTTTTGCTTCATAGGTGTGCAGGGCAATACTGTAAATTTCCTCGATAGTAGCCGCTTCGTCCATTCCCAAAAGCTGATTTTCCCGGCCTTTTAGCGTACCCTTTGCAAAGTACACGCCCTCCATTTGGGCGGCGATCTGGGCAATGCCGTCCTCGTTAAGCTTGCCGCCGCACTCGCTGAGAACGGGCAAGACCGTAGTCTCCACCAAGGTGCGGAGCATAGTGAGCATATTCTCCCGCAGGTCTTCTCCAGAGAGCACCTTTTGCCGCTGGGCATAGATGACTTCTCTTTGGGTATTCATCACGTTATCGTATTCCAGAACGTTCTTACGGGAACGGAAGTTCCGGCTTTCCACACTCTTTTGGGCATTTTCCACCGCACCGGAGAGGATCTTTGCATCAATGGGCGTATCCTCGTCCAGTCCAAGGGTGTCCATCATTGCCATTACCCGTCCGGAGGAGAACAGACGCATCAGATCGTCTTCCAAGCTGAGGTAAAAGCGGCTGACACCGGGATCGCCCTGACGGCCGGAACGGCCTCGGAGCTGGTTGTCGATCCGGCGGGATTCGTGCCGTTCTGTACCGATGATAAAGAGGCCTCCGGCATCCTTCACCTTTTGGGCTTCGTCCGCAATGGCGTCCTTATATTTTTTGAGTAAATTCTTATAAGTCTCCCGAACGGCAAGAATTTCCGGGTCGTTTGTTTCCGCATAGGAGTCGGCCTCCCGGAGAATTTCCTCGGGCAAGTCCATTTTAGAAAGCTCAGCTTTTGCAAGGAAATCTGCATTGCCGCCCAGCATAATATCCGTACCGCGGCCTGCCATATTGGTGGCAATAGTAACTGCGCCAAACTTACCGGCTTGGGCAACGATGCCTGCCTCCTGCTCGTGATATTTGGCGTTTAGCACGCTGTGGGGCACCTTTTCCTTTTTGAGGAGCTTAGAGAGAATCTCACTCTTTTCGATGGACACCGTACCGACCAGTACAGGCTGTCCTTTTTCATAGCATTCCTTCACCTGCTGAATGATGGCGCGGAATTTGCCTGCCTCGGTCTTGTAGACCACGTCAGGTAAGTCCTCCCGGATAACGGGACGGTTGGTGGGAATTTCCACCACGTCCAGCATATAAATGGCGTTAAATTCTTCTTCCTCGGTCAGTGCCGTACCAGTCATACCGGAAAGCTTCTTATATAAACGGAAGAAATTCTGGAAGGTAATGGTGGCGAGGGTCTTGCTTTCGCTTGCTACCTGCACCCGTTCCTTGGCCTCGATAGCCTGATGGAGGCCTTCGTTATACCGTCTGCCGTACATCAGACGGCCTGTAAACTCGTCAACGATGATAATTTGCCCGTCTTTTACCACATAGTCAATGTCTTTTTTCATAAGGCCCCGAGCCTTCATCGCCTGATTGATGTGATGAGAAAGGGTGGCATTTTCCGCATCGGCAAGGTTTTCCACGTTAAAGTATTTTTCCGCCTTGGCGATACCGCTGGCGGTAAGAGAAACCGCCCGGGATTTTTCATCTACGAAATAGTCACAGTCGTAATCATCGTGGACTTCCTTATCCTCCGTCTTTGCAAAGACCTGCTTACGAAGACCCGAAACGAAATTGTCCGCCATTGTGTAAAGCTGAGAGGATTCTTCGCCCTTGCCGGAAATGATAAGTGGGGTACGGGCTTCGTCAATAAGGATGGAGTCCACCTCGTCCACGATGGCAAAGGCATGCCCCCGCTGAACAAGCTCCTGCTGATAAAGTGCCATATTATCCCGCAGGTAATCAAAGCCCAGCTCATTATTGGTGCAGTAGGTAATGTCTGCCTTATAAGACTGACGGCGCTGGGCAGGGGTCATTCCGGGAATGACAAGGCCGATGGTTAGTCCCATATAGCGGTAGACCTTGCCCATCCACTCGGACTGATATTTAGCAAGATAATCGTTGACGGTAACTACATGGACGCCCTCGCCGGTCAGCGCATTGAGGTAGCTGGGGAGGATGGCCACCAAGGTCTTACCTTCACCGGTCTTCATTTCGGCAATTCTGCCCTGATGGAGCACGATACCGCCAAGAAGCTGCACGGGGTAAGGGCGCATACCCAGCACCCGGTCGGATGCCTCCCGGATGGCCGCAAAGGCCTCCGGCAGCAGGTCGTCCAAGGTCTCGCCGTTTGCAAGGCGCTCTTTGAACCACGCGGTTTTTCCCCGCAGTGCCTCCTCGGAAAGGTTTTTATATTCCTCCTCCAAAGCGAGGATCTTATCTAAGGTAGGCTGGAGCTTTTTGATCTCCCGCTGGGAGCGGGTTCCGAATAATTTTGTAAAAAGGCTCATAGGAATCTCCTTCAAGCAATATTTTATCCATTATATCATAGTTGGACGAAAAAATATAGAGGAATTATGAATTTCTCCGGGAGGATTTGAAAAAATCTTGCGAAAGCAAAAAAATGTGTTACAATGGAGAAAAGCCTTCCCTACGGGGATGAACAAGGGTACGGTAGACGAGTTGACGTGGGCATCGACCCCTACGGTGTACCATCGAAAGAGGGTAGGGAATGCATTTATGCATTCCGCGTTGTGGAACGGATAAATCCGTTCCCTACGAGCGCATCGAAAGGTTGTATCGGGAGATTGCCACGTCGCTGCGCTCCTCGCAATGACAGCAGAGAGCAACGACGTATATCAAAATTGTCAATTATCAACTGTCCATTTATTTGTAAGGAGGCGGTAATTGTGCCCACAATCAAATATAAGCCTGCTGCAGCAGACATTGTGCGGTGTCTGGTACTGAGTTGGCTTTTGGCAGCGATGCTTGAATACCTTTTCCTGCCGGAAGCCCTGCGAAGCTTAACAGGTCTTGACGGTCTGCGGCAAATGTCCCTTTCCCGGATACTGGTTCTGACGGTGCTTTTTACCGGTGCTTTAACCGCATTAGGACTTTATATCCGTACCCATATTTTTGGCCGCTTCGGTATTCTTTTTGTGTTTACCGTGCTTTCCTTTGCCGCTATTGATGCCGGGAATGGGGAGGTTTTTACCGTGCTGTGCCTGATGTGTATCGGTCTTTTCATCTGTTTTGCCATCCGGGGCTGGAACACCGCAGAGGAAGAAAAACGGGAAATAAAGAAAGCCCACTGGGGCTATGTCGCAGGAACTGCGGGACTTGCTGTGCTGTTTTTCCTCATCGTCAGCGCGTGGACAGTTGCCCGGGTAGAGAGTATGAGCACGCCGTCTTATGACTTTGGTATTTTCTCCCAGATGTTTCACTATATGAAGACCACCGGCCTGCCCCTGACCACCTTGGAACGGGATGGATTGCTGTCCCATTTTGCCGTCCACGTATCCCCCATTTACTATCTGATGCTCCCCTTTTACTGTCTTTTCCCCACACCGGCCACCTTGCAGGCTTTACAAGCAGCGGTGATGGCATCGGCTGTGATCCCCCTGTGGCTTATTGGAAAAGAGAAGGGGCTTTCCGGCTTTTCCCGGTTGCTTCTTTGCACCATACTGCTATGCATACCCGCCTTTGCCGGGGGTGTCAGCTACGATCTCCACGAAAACTGCTTCTTGACGCCCCTGCTCCTTTGGCTTTTTTACGGCCTTGAGAAAAAGAACATTCCCATTACCGCCGTCTCTGCCATCCTTACCCTGACGGTAAAGGAAGATGCTGCAGTCTATGTAGCGGTCATTGGCCTGTATCTTTTGGTTAAGACTGTCCTGCGGGGAAAAACGGCAGACAAGCAAAACCTCATTACCGGCAGTGCGCTGTTGGGCGTGTCTCTTATTTGGTTCTTTGCCGTTACCGGCTATTTAGCCCAAAGCGGCGACGGTGTGATGACCTACCGCTACGATAATTTTATCTATGACGGCTCCGGATCGCTGCTGACGGTCATTAAGGCGGTGCTGATGAATCCGATGAAAGCCTTATACGAGTGCGTAGATGCGGAAAAGCTGGCGTTTATCAACCTTACCCTCCTGCCGCTATTGTGCCTGCCCTTCTTTACCCGGCGGTATGAACGGTACATCTTGCTTATCCCCTATGTGCTGGTGAATTTAATGTCCGATTATCAGTATCAGCACAATATTTTCTTCCAGTATACCTTCGGCTCCAATGCCTTTCTCATTTACCTGACCGCAATCAATGTGGCAGACTTAAAAATTGATTGGAAACAGATGGGTGCTTTGGCGGCTACAGCGGTGGTGGCATTTGCGTTCTTTACTGCAAACATTCTGCCGAAAGTCCGGCAATATCAGGAGACCGCCAGCACCTATCAGGATTATTACAGCGGCGTCCGTGCTGCTTTAGACACCGTCCCGGAAGACGCATCGGTAACCACCACTACGTTTTATACCACCTATCTCTCCCAGCGGGATATTCTCTACGATATTCGTTATTGCTCCCGGGAGCATCTTTTGGAAACAGAGTATGTTGTTCTGAAAGTATCTGCCACAGCAGATTATAAAAAGTATGCAACAGGCGGTCAGGACAACGGCTTTACAAACGTCGTTGCCCTTTTGGAAGCAAACGGTTACAAGGAATACCACAGGACGAGCGTTTTGGTCATCTACCACAAGCCCGCTTCCTAAAAAGGAATTGTAGGGTGGGGGCTTGCTCCCGCCCTACAGGCATAATTCTCTGCAATGAACATTTTGAAAGTTGCTTGGATCGATTTTGCCTTGTCTTTTCAGTATAGTCGTGCTATAATAGCAAAAATACAATTTGCACCCTGTGCAGAAAGGAGATAGCCGTGAAAAAAAATAAGAAGGAAAAAGATATTCTGCCCAAGCTTGCGGATATTCACAGCCATATCCTGCCTGCCGTAGATGACGGCCCCGAGGACTTTCAGGAGGCTTTGGAGCTGGTGCGCCTTGCTTGGGAGGACGGCACTCGTGTGCTGTTTCTGACCCCCCATTACCGGGCGATCTACAAGCCTCAACCCGAGGAATTAAAGCACAGATTTTACGCCCTGCGGGATGCCCTACGAAAAGAAGATATGAAGATGAAGCTTGTGCTGGGCAGCGAAGTGCGCTATATGTCGGAATTTCCCCAGCAAGTAAAAAAAGGGCTTTTGCTGCCCATTGCCAAGTCCCGGTATATGCTTTTGGAATTTCCCACCACGGTGTTTCGTCCCAATGTGATCGCCGGCATCCGGGACTGTATAGAGGCCGGTTTTGTGCCCATCATCGCTCACGCGGAGCGATACGACATTTTCCGTCTTGACCGGACGCTTACCGACGAGGTTTTGGAGATGGGTACGCTGATTCAGCTCAATGCCGACAGCGTGATGGGCAAATGGGGCTTTGGTGTCAAACGCTTCTGCCATAGGCTCATCGCGGCAGAGAAAGCCCATTTTATCGCCTCCGATGCCCACGACAAAAAGCAGCGTCCTCCTAAGCTGGCCGCCTGCTACCGGTATGTGTGCAAAAAATACGGAGAAAAGACTGCCAAAAAGCTATTTTGGCAAAACGCCCGGGCAGTGATGGAAGACAGGATCATAGAAACCGAAGAAAAAAGCACCCTCGAGTGAGGGTGCTTTTTTATGTAATCCTTACTTACTTTTGACTACCACGCCGCCTTGCATCTTTACGATGGCCTCAGCCAAAACCTCCATCGTATTGAAGGCCTCCTGCAGGGTATTGCCTGCCGCGCCGATCTCAAGGAGCATAGACCCGGTGCTTAAATGCTGGTTATAATTATGCTTTGTTGCGGTTTGTACCCAAGTTTTGTATGTAATGCCGGGGAAGATGCTCTCCATTACCAACCGCATTTTAAAAACTGCTGCCGCATTTTCCTGCCAGTTAGGATGACTCATATTGCCGCCGGAGGTCGTAACAACAAACATAACCTTCGCGGCTTTTTTCCCATTATAGGTCGCAGTCAGGGCATTATTGCGAATCTCTTCATCGGTTGCGCCAAAGGCATCCCGGTGGAGATCCAGCACAAGCTGGATGCTGGGATATTCTTCTAAGTACTGCTGTACCGATTCACGGGAGCTTTTATAGGCTTTCAGGTAATCCACATTGTGATTGGTGCGGTCGTGGATAACAGAAATGCCCTGCGCCCGCAGAAGCTGCGCCAGACGGTCACCAACAGCAATCATATTATAATCGTTATTTAGGGTGCAGTAGGGGTCGCTTTCCTGAAACTGTCCGTTATTTTGGTAAGCCTCGGTAGCGTGGGTATGCACGATCAGAACGGTAGGCTCGTCCCCGGTCAGATCCCAGTCCAGTGCTTTCTTTAAGAGCTTTTCATAGTTAAATGACACGCCCGATGTATTGAGATACAGCTTCTCAATTTTGTTTGGCAGAACGAGCGCAAAGGGATCAGGTTTGATAACCGGTGGCTCGGTGGGTGCTTCGGTGGGTGGCTCAGTAGGAGGCTTTGTGGGCGGTTCGGTAGGCCACTCGGGCTGCACACCGGTATAAAAATAGGTCAGCCAATCTGCCAGCGTGGCATCTTCCAAAAGAGCCGCACCGCCAAAGATCAGACGGATCACAATGGCCAGAATGATCACCGCCGCGCCTGCGTAGATAGCTCTGCGGCGAAGGGTTTTCCCTTTTTCCGGTGTGGTCAATTGATTTTCCATTTAGGTCTCTCCCGAAGTTCTACTCGTAATTTTTTGAAAAAGTCCTCTAAAAGGGCACGGCTTTCCTCTGCCAAAATACCCTTTTCCACCTGCGGCTTATGGTTAAAGTCCATTTCGAACAAATTGCACACGCTGCCGCAGGCACCGCATTTTTTATCCTCTGCGCCAAATACCACACGGGGAATCCGGGCGTTAATGATGGCACCGGCGCACATCGGGCAAGGCTCCATCGTTACATAGAGGGTACATTCCCAAAGCCGCCAGCCGCCTAAATTTTTGCAGGCATCCGCGATCGCTTCGATCTCCGCGTGACCGAGGGCGGTTTTGTCCCCCTCACGGCGATTACGGCCACGGCCTACGATCTCGTCCCGGCGGACGATAACGCAGCCAACAGGCACCTCTCCCGCTTCGCCCGCCTCCCGGGCAAGGGCGAGAGCAGATTGCATAAAGTCTGTATCTGTCACGGGCGACCCTCCTTTAACTTATATATTGTACTCGAAACCTTTCCTGCCGTCAAGTGTTCCTTTTCCTCCGGGCAGGTAAAAATATAGTGTTATCCCTTGCAAGTTCCTTTTTATGGTGCTATAATGAATGAAATGTCGGCATTTTTGGAGGTTTTTATGAAAACCCTGCTTCATATTTGTTGCGCTCCCTGCGCCAATCAGTGCGTAGAGCTTCTGCGCGCGGAGGGTATAGCGGTCAGCGGCTTTTGGTATAATCCCAATATCCATCCTTACACCGAATATCGGGAAAGACGGAACTGCGTGCAGCAGTACGCCCAAAATATCCGTCTTCCCTTAGTCTTAAAAGACGAATATGCCCTGCGTCCCTTTATACGGGAGGTCGCGGAGGACTTAAATGACCGCTGCGGCAAATGCTACCGGATGCGGCTGTTTGAAACAGCGAAAACTGCCAAAGAGCTGGGCTTTGACAGCTTCACCTCCTCCCTTTTCATCAGTCCCTATCAGAACCACGAGAAAATGAAACAGACAGCCGAGGAGGCTGCCGCCCTATTTGGGATAGAATTTCTCTATCGGGACTTCCGTCCCCTGTTCAAGGCCGGGCAGGAATACGCCCGGGCAGAGGGCTTTTATATGCAAAAATACTGCGGCTGTGTGTTTTCTGAAGAAGAACGCTATCGCAAGCCACATCAGATCATTCGCTGAAAGGAAATCCTATGAACGAATTAAAATTTGCTGTTCCCTGCCTGTTTGGCTTGGAGGGCATCGCCGGCGACGAGCTGCGCCGACTGCAAATGGAAAATGTACAGGTAGAAAACGGCCGGGTGCTGTTTACCGGTGATGCTGCCGCGATGGCAAAGGCCAATATCTGCCTGCGCACCGGTGAGCGGGTGCTCCTTGTACTATCTGAATTTACCGCCACCAGCTTTGAGGAGCTGTTTCAAGGTGTTTATCGCACCAATTTGGAGGATTTTATCCCCAAAAACGGTGTTTTCCCCGTAAAGGGTCATTGTCTCAACAGTAAACTTATGAGTGTGCCCGACTGTCAGGCCATCATCAAAAAGGCCGCCTCTAAGCGGCTGGGTGAAAAGTATGGCATCCAGTGGCTGCCGGAAACAGGCGATAAATTTCCGCTGCAATTCTCCATTATGAATGATAAGGTGACTCTCTATTTGGACACCACCGGTCAGGGGCTCCACAAGCGCGGCTACCGGGCTGTGGGTAATGAGGCACCGCTGCGGGAGACTTTGGCTGCCGCTATGGTGATGCTGACACGCTACCGGGGCAGGGAATTTTTATGGGATCCCTTCTGTGGCTCCGGTACCATCCCCATCGAAGCCGCTCTCATTGCTAAAAACCGTGCCCCCGGTCTAAACCGCCACTTTGGTGCGGAGGTATTTCCTTGGGTAGAAAAGGACATCTGGGAGCAGGTGCGCACCGAAGCGAAAGACAAGGAATTTTCCGGTAAATACCGTATTTTAGGCTCGGATAACGACCCCAAGTGCGTTTCCCTCTCCTTTGCCAATGCGAAAAAAGCAGGTGTCTCCGACTGCGTCACCTTTGCCGACGGGGATGCCACCAAGATGTCTCTGCCGGCTGACGGCGGTATCCTCATCTGCAATCCTCCCTACGGCCAGCGGCTTATGGAGCAGGACAGCGCGCGGCGGCTTTACAGTACCTTAGGCCGCCACTTGAAATTCGCCAACAACTGGCAGAAATTTATCATCACCAGTGAGCCAGAATTTGAGCATTATTTCGGCAAACGTGCCGACAAAAAGCGGAAGCTCTACAACGGTATGATCAAATGTGATTACTTTATGTACACAAACACACAAAGAAAGAAAGTGTAATTTATGACCCATCTTTTTATCATCAATCCTGCCGCCGGCAGCCGCAACCGGACAAACGAATATAAAGAAAAGATCGAAAGTGTCTTTGCCGGTACCGATCTTTCCTACCGTATTGAGGTTTCCGGTGCCCCCGGTGAGTGTTCCCGGATTGCCCGGGAGGCCGCCCAGTCCGGGGAGGAATACCGGATTTACTCCTGCGGCGGTGACGGTACTATGAACGAGATCATCAACGGTGTGGCAGGCTACCTCAATGTATCTGTTACGATGTATGCAGGCGGCAGCGGCAACGATTTTATCCGTCTGTTTGATAAGCCTGAGGATTTCCGTGACCTCTCCAAACTGATAGACTGCAAGGAAGCAGAATTCAACCTTATAAAGTGCAACGACCAATATAGCCTCAACATCTGCTCCGTTGGTCTCGATGCCCGCATCGGCACTGACGTGGCAAACTATAAACGCATTCCCTTACTTAGCGGTTTCCGGGCTTACGCAGTCTCTGCAGTCATCAATGTAATTCGGGGTATCGCACGGCATTTCGTGGTGGAGATTGACGGAGAAAGAATCGACGAAGACCTCACAATGATCAGCGTTTGCAATGGACGCTATTATGGCGGTGGCTTCAACCCCGTGCCGGAAGCTGATCCCTCAGACGGACTTTTGGATGTTCTGCTTGTCAAAAAGGTCTCCCGTCTGCAGGCGGCTACCGTTGTTGGCAAATATAAGGACGGAAGATATAAAGAGCTTCCCCACTTGGTACGTCACATCCGCACAAATCACTTAAAAATTACCTGTGACGAGCCCTCCAGTATCAATGTAGACGGTGAACTCCTGATTGCGCAGGAAGTGGAAT
>JAFQPB010000049.1 GCA_017411905.1 Oscillospiraceae bacterium | reverse complement strand
GCCACGTATGGTAGCAACAGCAACAGCGGCGCGGCCGAAGCGCAGCAGCTTTTCTTTTACATCCTCGGGCATCTGGGTGACCTGATCCCGATCCTGCACCTCGTGACCATAAATGCCGAATGCAGGCAGACCCTTCTGTGCGTGACCTGCCAGAACAGCAGCTAAGTAAACTGCGCCGGGACGCTCGGTGCCGTTAAAGCCCCATACGCCCTTAATGGTGTGAGGATCCATATCCATAGTCTCGGAGCCGTAGCACCAGCAGGGAGTTACGGACAGAGTAATGGAAACGCCTTCCTTCTTAAACTTGTTAGCGCAAGCGGCTGCTTCGGGTACACGACCGATGCAAGTGTCGGCCATAACGACCTTAACAGGTTCGCCGTTGGAGTAGAACAAGTTTTCTTCAAACAACTTCTTTGCGGACTCTGCCATTGCCCAAACCAGGGGCTCCAGAGATTCACGCATCATCTGAGGGCCACGACGGCCGTCAACGATGGGACGAATACCAATTACAGGATAATCGCCGACGTATCTGTTTTTTGCCATAATAATTCCTCCTGTTTTGTGCCGCAGCGTCCTGCGGCCATGTGTACAATATATAATATAAAAGCAAAATCGCTTTCATACTCTAAATTAGGATACTAAGGCTGCAAAAGCTGACAGCTTAGCCGGGTGATCCGCGCCTCCCCGTCGTAGCCCTCCAAGCGTTCTATCATATATTCTCCCGCGAGCTGTCCGATGCTGTCTTCCGGTTGTGAAACTACGGGCAGCGGCGGTTTCATCATTGCGCAAACGTCTACACAGTCGAAGCCGATGAGGTCAATGTCCTCGGGGATGTGTACGCCCATATCCCGCAGAGCGGTGAAGGCGCCGACGGTAATGTCGTAGTTAGTGGTGACGATGGCGGTAGGGGGTTCGGGGAGATTCAAAAGCTGCTCACAACCATGGTAGCCGGTGGCGAAAATGTTGGGGCCGCTGGCAATCAGTGTATCATCATAAAGGATACCGTGATCTGACAGGGCTTTCAAATAACCGATCTGCCGCTCCTTGGCAGTAAAGACGGCTCTGGGGCCGGAAATCAAACCGATTCTGTGGTGGCCGCGGGCAACAAGCTCAGATACGGATTTATGTACGGCTTCGGTGTTGTTTACCAGGACAGTGTCACTGATTACACCTTGGATCATCCGGTCAAACTGCACCACGGGAATGTTGCAGTTGGCGGTAAGCTCGTAAAATTCGTCTGCTGTCAGATTCTCCGGGGCGTATATCAGGCCGTCTATGCCGGTAGAAATAAGGAACTGCAGATTGTCCCGTTCCAAACCGTGATTGGCTCCGTATGAGGAGATCAACGTGTGATATCCGTGCTCGCGTAAAACCTTATCAAGGGCATTTAGGGAGCTGCCGTAAAAAGGGGCAGTCAGGTCGGGAATCAAAATGCCGATGGAACGGCTGCGTTGGGTTTTCAGACTTCTGGCAAAGGGATTGACCCGGAAATCTAAGGAGTCAATGGCATGGCTGATAGCGGCGGCATTCTCGTTGCGGACATTTCCGCCGTTTAAGTACTTAGAAACAGTGGCAATAGATACGCCTGCCATCCGCGCAACGTCTTTTATGGTTGCCAAAAGGGTCACCTGCCTTCTAAAAAGTGAAACGTTTCGCCATAAAAACAGAGGGTTCCTCAAAATCTGTTTTTCTTTATGCTATTATAATACAAGAAGTTTTTTGTGCTGTCAACACAAAAAAACAAAAATAATACTTGATTTTTTTGGTGAAATTGATTATAGTATGGATGTCGGCAGGGAAAATGAGGATTGATCTGTCAGGCTTTTGTGCAGAAAATACAAGCGAAACGTTTCGCGTTTGTGCGAGGCGCACAGAGAGGTTCCAAAATCGACAGAATTTTGGAAATTATTTTTTTCAGACATAAAGCGATTTGTGAGAAAGGTGAGTTGAATGGGCGAAACAATCCTGAAGATGCAAGGCATCCAGAAGCACTTCTCCGGCGTTCATGCGCTGAAAGGCGTTAACTTCGAACTGAAATCCGGCGAAGTCCACGCGCTGATGGGCGAAAACGGTGCCGGCAAGTCCACGCTGATCAAAGTGCTCTGCGGTATTCACAAAAAAGATGGCGGAACGATCGAATATCTCGGTCAGCAGATCAGTTTTGACAACATTGCGCAATCCCAAGCTGCCGGTATCAGTGTGATCCATCAGGAGCTGAATATGATGAACCATCTGACGGTGGCACAGAATATGTTCATCGGCCGGGAGTTTATGAAAAATGGCTTTATAAATGATAAGGCTATGGAAGCGGAGGCGCAGCGTCTGTTCGATAAGATGGGCGTTAAAATTGACCCTTCCGAAAAATTGGGAGACCTAACTGTCGGCAAGCAGCAGATGGTGGAGATCGTTAAAGCGGTTTCCAGAGAGTGTAAGCTTTTGGTTTTGGACGAGCCTACTGCCGCGCTTACCCAGCCTGAGGTTGAAGAACTCTTCAAGATCATGAATGAGCTGCGGGACAAGGGCATTGGTATGATTTACATATCTCACCGTATGGATGAGATCAATCGTATTTCTGACCGCGTGACGGTTATGCGTGACGGCGAATATGTTGGAACAGTCAACACTGCGGAAGTTACCAAAGACGATATCGTGAAAATGATGGTTGGCCGTGTAATTATGGGTGATAAGAAGCCCTGTAGTGCGGTACCTGAAGATGCGCCTGTTATTTTGGAGGTCAAGCACCTCAATGCCGGCAAGGAAGTCAAGGATGTAAGCTTTTCTCTCCGCAGAGGTGAGATTTTGGGTTTTGCGGGTCTTATGGGCGCAGGACGCACCGAGGTTGCCCGCGCACTTTATGGCGCAGATAAGAGGCAGACCGGTGAGATCTTTATTAACGGCAATAAGGTAAAGATCCATACTCCGGAGCAGGCAGTCAAGCACGGCATTTGCTATCTCAGCGAGGACCGGAAGCGGTTTGGCCTTATGCTGGGCAAGTCTGTTACCGAAAACTCCGCCATTGCTTCTGTGGACGATTATGTGCAGTACGGTTGGATCGACGATAAGAAAATGGAAGCAGTTTCTGCGGAAAAGAATGCTCTGCTTCGCACCAAGACACCTTCTATGGCGCAGCTCCTGAGAAATCTTTCCGGCGGCAACCAGCAAAAGGTCATCATTGCCCGGTGGCTGATGAAGGATTCCGACATTTTTATTTTTGACGAGCCTACCCGCGGCATTGACGTGGGTGCAAAGAGTGAAATGTATGCGCTGATGGAAGAACTGGCATCCAAGGGCAAATCTGTTATTATGATCTCCTCTGAGCTGGCGGAAATTCAACGGCTCAGTGACCGGGTTATCGTGATGTGCGAAGGCCGGATCACAGGCGAATTGGATATCAAGGATGCCACCCAGGAAGAAATTATGAGATACGCCACTATGCGCGAGTCATGCTAAGGAAAGGATCGGTAAATATGATTAACAAGAAACCTTTTAAGCTGCAGCAGAATATCATTATGCTCTTCGCCACGGTGGTGCTGCTGGGTGTGTTCAGCTTGGTAAACCCCAACTTGATTACGGACAAGTATATGATCTTAAGTATGGTGCAGCAGATCGCGCCCTACGCCATTATGGGCTTGGGTGTTACCTTTGTTATTGCTACCGGCGGTATTGACCTGTCTTTGGGTACAGTTTCCATTGCATCTGCGGTTTTGGCCGGTAAATTATACTCAATGAATGTGATCCCCCTGTGGGCAACCATTCCTGTAATGATGCTCATTGGTATGCTCTGCGGGTTCCTTAACGGCTTGATGGTCGCAAAGCTGAAAATTCCTGCGTTTATTGCTACCTTGGGCACAATGATGGTCTCCCGCGGCCTGTCCGCCCTGCTGGCCGGTGTGCCGAACATCTTTTATCCCACCGGCACTTGGTATAATAAAACCTTCTCCAGCCTGAACGCCTTCCCTATGGGTGCTGTTTGGGTAATTGGCTTGATGCTGATCTGTATGTACCTGATGTATAAGAACAAGGCAGGCCGTTATATTTTGGCCATCGGTTCTAATGAGGAAGCTACCCGCCTGTCCGGTATCAATACCGACAACTATAAGATTTTTGCCTATACCTTTGCAGGTCTGTTCTGCGGTATCGCAGCCATCTTCTACTCGGCAGCATTCCCCACCATTCAGTGTGCAGCCGGTAACGGTATGGAGCTGGATGCCATTGCAGGCGTTTACATTGGCGGTACATCCTCTGCCGGCGGCGTAGCCTCTGTTTCCGGCTCTGTTATTGGTGCAGCCCTACTGGTTGTTATCCGCAGCGGTCTGAATATGGTGCTGGCTAAGCTGGGCATCAGCCTGAACTCTACCTATGTGACCTATGTGCTCACCGGTCTTATTGTAGTGATCGCTATTATGATGGACATTATTAAGACCAACAACCAAAATAAGGTCAAGATCGAAAAGTCTGCTGAAAAGGTAAAGAAGTAAGACCCGTATTTATTTCGTAATAAACCGAAAGGTTTATATAAATTTTAAGGAGGAAAAACCCATGAAAAAATTCTTAGCACTTATCTTAGCATTTGTTCTCTGCGCTTCTGTTCTGGCCGCTTGCGGCACCCCCGACTCTGGCGAAAAGACTATTGCTGTTATTGCAAAGGGCGAGTCCCACGCTTTCTGGCAGGCTGTTAAGGCAGGCGCACAAAAGGCTGCTGACGAGCGCGGCTACAACCTGACCTTCCAGGGCCCCGCTTCTGAGACCGCTGCTGACGTCCCCAATCAGATCACCATGGTGCAGACCGCTCTGTCTAACAATGTGGACGGCATCGTTTTAGCTACCATCGGTAAGGGCTTTGGCGATCTGCTGACCCAGGCCTACGAGAAGGAAATCCCTGTTGTTACCTTCGACTCCGGTCTGTTCGACAAGGACGACATCACCGAGGGCAAGAACCCCATCGTTGCTCACGTTGCAACCTCTAACGTAGCGGCTGCTGCTGTCAACGGCGAAAAGCTGTTCGAGGCCATCAAGAGTGAAATTGCAAAGGCTACCGCTGACGCTCCTTACGTAGTTGGTGTTATTCAGCACGATGAGTCCAATACCGGCATTGACCGCGCGAAGGGCTTTATCGACAAGTTTACAGAGCTGGCCGATGCTGACCAGACTACCAAGGGCAAGTACAAGATCGAGAAAGTAGCAAAGCCCGGTGATGCAAATCAGGCTTACGTTGAGGCTCTGGAATTCCTGTACGAGAAGGGCGTAAAGGCTGTCTTTATGTGCAACGAGGGTGTTGTTAAGCAGGTTTACGACGCAACAAAGTCCGCTGAGGGCAAGTACGATGGCATCGTATTCTCCGGCTTTGACGCTGGCACCAAGCAGCTCACATGGATCAAGGAAGACGGCACTCCCAAGCTGATCGGCTCCGTTGCGCAGGACTCCATCGAAATGGGCTATCAGGCGGTTATCCAGTGCATCAACGCTATCGAGGGCAAGGAAGTTAAGGATGTTGCGATCGCTGGCGCATGGTACAACAAGGAAAACCTGATCGATATGCTCAACTCCAACCTGATCTACACAGACGCTCCTGCTGATGCAGATGCTCTGCGTAAGTAATTTAGGGTAAATCCGTTAAACGGAAATAATATGCCGGCACCGCGTTTGCGGTGCCGGTATTTTGCTTATAGGAGGGGTGCAAAGGGTTTGCAAATTTTGCCTAATATTAGCTCTCGGCGGGAGATTTTCTTAAGGGCTTCCCGGTCGATTTGGCGGCATTTCATTAGGGTAGCGAAAAAATCATCTGCAATTTGCGCAGGGGCAGTACCGCCGCACAGGTACGTGGCACATTCGAAATGGTGGTAGAGGCTTCTGTAATCTAAATTAATTGTCCCTACAACTGCTTCAATCTCATCACACAAAAAGACCTTTGCGTGGACAAAGCCGGGGGTATATTCATAAATTTCCACACCGGCTTCCAAAAGTGGCGCATAGTGGGTCTTTGCCAGTGCATAAGGGAGCTTTTTGTCCGGAATACCTGGCAGGATCAGCTTTACGCAAACACCACGCTCTGCGGCATATTTGAGGGCATTTTCCGTTTCACTGTCCAAAATAAGATAGGGAGTCATAATACAGACGGTTTTCTGCGCCCGGGAAAGCATATCCATATATACCAGCTTTCCCACTTGCTGACTGTCCATAGGATGGTCGCCAAAGGGCATTACAAAGCCCTCTGCGGGAGTATTTGCTGGGGGCAGATAGGGAGAAAAATCAGCATTTTTCTCTGAAAGTGTCCAGTTCTGGAGAAACATAAGGGAAAAGCCTTTGGCCGCATCCCCCTTGAGCATAACGGCAGTGTCCTTCCAATGGCCGAATTTGGGGCGGGCATTTATATACTCGTCGGCAAGATTGATGCCGCCGGTAAAGGCGGTATGACCGTCAATGACGGCAATTTTCCTGTGATCCCGGTAATTATAATGGGTAGAAAGAAAGGGGATAAAGGGAGAAAAGACTTTACATTGAATACCTAAAGAGGCCAGCTTTTTTGCATAGCCCTTGGGCAGCAGCATAAATTCGCAGGTGCCGTCGTAAAGGATGCGCACATCTATACCCTCTGCGGCCTTGCGGATAAGCACATCTAAAATCTGCCCCCACATAGTTCCTTCTTCTATAATAAAATATTCTAAAAAAATAAATTTTTCGGCCTTTTCCAGCTCACTTAGGAGCTGCTGCAGCTTCTCTTCTCCGGAAGGGAAATAGGTTACATTCGTGTTTTGAAAAACCGGATACCCGCCGTTTTTATAGACGTAACGGGTCATTGCGGCAGCACCGGGACGGATTTTGTCCAGCCCGGAGAGGGTATCTTCCGATGCGGTGAGGATTCCGGCGGTGGCTGCCATTTTTTCTTTTACGTATTTTCGTAAAGCCCTGTGCCCGATGTCTCTCAGACTGTACAAATACAGCAAGGAGCCGAACAGGGGTGTTGCCATAATAAGCAGCAGCCAAGTGATTTTTGCGGCGGGCTCTAATCCGCTGTTGAGCAAATGCAGCACCATACAAAAAATAATGACAAATTGTGCGCCTAAGATATGGAGCAGAAAATCCTCCAACCAAAGAAGTGTGGACAGCAGCATCCCAATTTGCAGCAGCAAAAGAAGAACAACCAGCGTTGTCCGGGAAAACAGCAGATTAAAAAGGCCTTTTTGCCACCGCCGCAAAAGGCGTACAGTATTATTTTGTATTTTTTCCATATGGGTCACCTCTTTTTTTATTTTAACAATACGGGAAGGATTTTGCAATAGGAAAACCCATAGGCGGACTATTGTAATATTTTGTCGAATGTGATAAGATGAAATAAAAATACTCGACAGGAAAGGGAAGAAAAATATGGCGAAAACTGCAGTTGAAAAGCAAATCCATTCCAGAAAGATCACACCACCGAATGCTATTTACGGCATTTTGGGTACGGTGTGGAAGCTGTTTATGTACAAGCAGTATAATGTCCACTATACTTTCAAAAAAGATTTCCGGAAGGAAAAGGGGCCGTACTTCTTCATCAGCAACCACGCCTCCCGGCTGGACTATATCTTTACCGGCGTGCCGCTGCTGCCGGTGCGAATGAATTATGTGGCGGGCTACAATGAGTTCCATCGCTCCCATTTATCGCTGGTATTTAACCTTTTGCACGTTATTCCCAAGAAGAATTTTACCCCTGACCTTTACACCGTGAAGGAGATCAGCCGCGTTATCAAGGCGGGCGGAAAAGTGTGTATCTTCCCGGAGGGAATGAGCTCCATTTCCGGCGCAAATCAGCCGGTAGCCTTGGGTACAGGTAAGCTCTTTAAGCATCATAAGGTGCCGGTTTATTACAGTGTTATCCGGGGCGGCTACCTGACCAGTCCGAAATACAATCTTAAAGACCGCTGCGGTCGGGTAGAGGTGGAGTTTGATCAGCTCTTTACCCCGGAGGATTTGGAGCGAATGTCTCCCGAGGAGATCGAAAATGCCATCAATAAGGCTATTTATCACGACGATTATGGGTGGAATAAGATTCATAAATACCGTTATGACATTGGCAGTAATGGCGCGGAGGATTTGGAAGACCTGCTGTTTTGGTGTCCTAAGTGCGGCAGGCAGCACACAATGGCAACCAAGGGCAATAAGATATTCTGCAAAGCCTGCGGCAACGGAGCGACCCTGAAGGATACCTATGAGCTGGTTCCCTTCGATGATACTTGTGTCATTCCCGAGACCCAGACCAAATGGTTTGAGATGGAGCGGGCGGTCATTCGGCAGGAAGTGATGAACGAGGATTTCGTTTTAGAGGAAAAGGTCAGTTTGGGCATCCTGCCGGAGTTTGAACTGCTTACCAATCAGGCCACCTCCGAGATCGTAGGCGAGGGTGTTCTGCGTTTGGACAGAACCGGTCTTACCTACACCGGCACAAAGAACGGAGAAGATTTCTCTTTCCATATGGACAGCCAGTCTGTGCCTACCTACGGTATGTGTACCGATGTGAGCCGCTTTTATACATTCCTGAACGGTGAATTTCTGGAATTTTACCCGGAGCATCGGGTGGTGGAAAAGTTTTTCTTGGCTACGGAAGAGATCCATCGCTTAAACGGCGGCACATGGAAGGCTTTTTCTCTGGAGGAAGAAACGATAACGGTATAAAAAAGAACAAAAAATGGGCGGCTCTTTTGAGCCGCCCAACATGATTATTATATCACGGGAATTGTGGATAAGTCAATGATAAATTACACCCCGGAAAAAGATTCTCCCTATTGCATTATTTTCGGGGATTTGGCACTGCACTTAGCCCTAAAATCTTGTGAAACATTCCATCTTGCAAAATTAAGAATCTTCGGTTACAATAAAGACACAGAAAGGGTGATACCAATGATCTAAAAAACCCTTAGATCCTAATGAAAAAGAGGATCGAAAGACGGACTTCTTTTTCTCCCGAAAATATAAATTTGTTGGAAGTAAGAAGTGGTAAGTAATCAGTAAAGGAATTGAACGGGAGCAATTCAAAGAAAATTTTTATCAGAAGTACCGTCTAATCAAAGAAAGAGAGGTTAACCAATGATTGAACCCAAGAATTCAGCGAAATAACCCTCAACCGTTACAGTGAAGTAGGTAACGAGTTGAGGGTTATTTCATTTTAGGGGCGCACCGAAAGGTGCGGTTTTTTATTTTATACGCACCGCAAAATCCCAGAAAAATATACTGGGTATAGGAGGTGCAATATGAATAACTTTGTCATAATGGCGTTGGCTGCAACGCTGGGGACTTGGTTTGTGACCGCTTTGGGCGCGGCTACGGTGGTCTTTTTTACATCCCCGAACCCCAAGAGCTTAAATATTATGCTCGGATTTGCTTCCGGTGTTATGATCGCGGCCAGCTTTTGGTCGCTGCTGCAACCGGCAATTGCCCGGGCAGAGATGGCTTCCGGGCTGCCTGCCTATCTTGTGGCCACCGCAGGTTTTTTATCCGGCGCGCTCTTTATGTGGGGTTCTGATAAGATCGTTACCCTTGCAAGGAGAAAGACTGAAGCCGCTGACGGGAAAACCAACGAACGGCTCCACCGCATTATTATGCTGGTTTTCTCCATCACCCTGCATAATATACCCGAGGGCTTGGCGGTGGGCGTCGCCTTTGGCGCGCTGCAGGGTGGCAGCTATGGGGCAGAAGACCTGATGGGCGCGATCTCGGTGGCGGTTGGAATTGGACTGCAGAATTTTCCGGAGGGTGCGGCAGTTTCAGTGCCCCTCAGAAGAGAGGGCTATTCCAGAAAAAAGAGCTTCCTGCTGGGGCAGGCATCCGGTATGGTGGAGCCGTTTGCCGGTGTTATAGGTGCGCATTTGGTGGTTTATGAAAATTCAACAAATACCTTATAAG
>JAFQPB010000048.1 GCA_017411905.1 Oscillospiraceae bacterium | reverse complement strand
GAAGCCATCCAGCAGCTCGGGAATGCCCGCATATAGAGCTTTTTTCCAGTCCTCAGGCCTCTGCTGACTCCAGCCGGGCTGGGGAAATTCCAAGGGATATTCCTTGGATACCACGTTTTTAATATCCCCTGCCCCATCCATTAAAAGCAATTTCATTGCGGAGGTGCCGAGGTCAATGCCAATATATAATGCCAATATGATCACTCCAATCTTTAAAATCAAATACGTTATCGATAACAATAGTAGCAAAACCTAAGTTCATTGTCAATATGTTTTCAAAAAACCAATAGAGACTTGACAAATGAAGCGCTTTTAGATAAAATAACTATGTTAACGATACCATAGGAGGCGTATACTATGAACATTTACGAGATGCTGCAAACCCTCAAGAACCGCACGGATGCACTTAGTGCGCGGGTCTATGCTGAACTTGCCTTTGCAGATGCATACAACCGTTCCTACGGCTGCGGCTTTGACGAAGCTATCCGTCAGCAGCTTACGGAAGCTGTGGCCTGCCCCCATCCCACAGCGGCGGACATAGCGGCAATGGAAGCTGCCCTTGCACCTTTAAGTGCAAAAATCAAAGAAATGACTGTCCTTGCCGTTTCCCACGCCCATTTGGATATGAACTGGATGTGGAGCTATGACGAGACGGTAGCCATCACCCTGTCTACCTTCCGCACCATTTTGAATTTTATGAAGGAGTTCCCGGACTTTACCTTCTCCCAATCTCAGGCATCAGTCTACCGCATTGTGGAAAAGTATGACCCGGATATGCTGGACGAAATTCGGCAGTATGTAAAGGAAGGCCGTTGGGAGCCTACCGTAAGCTCTTGGGTCGAAACCGATAAGAATATGCCCGCCGGTGAGACCCTTTGCCGCCACATTCTCTACGCAAAAGGCTATATGCAGAAGCTGTTCGGCATTGACCCCGATGATCTTAAATTGGACTTCGAACCGGATACCTTCGGCCACAACGCCAACGTGCCCCAAATTCTCAATGCCGGCGGCGTGCAGTACTACTACCACTGCCGGGGCTACGAGGGACACCACATTTACCGCTGGCAAAGCGGTGACAGCGAGGTGCTCGCCTACCGGGAGCCGGTATGGTATAACGCCGACATTACCCCCAACGATTTTGTATATATGCCGGAATTTGCCAAGAAAAACGGCATTTCCACCCTCCTTAAGGTCTACGGCGTAGGTGACCACGGCGGCGGCCCCACCCGCCGCGACCTGACCCGGCTGCTGGATATGATGACTTGGCCGCTGCTGCCGACCATCCGCTTTGGTACATACAGGGAATTTTATGCCTATCTGGAGGAAAAGCGGGATACCTTCCCCATTGTCACCGGCGAGCTAAATTCCTTCGCCACCGGCTGCTACACCACCCAAACCCGTATCAAGCGCTTCAATAAGCTGTGCGAAAAGCAGCTTTATGAAGCAGAAGCCTTTGATGCCTTCCGCCGGATGCAGGACATTTCCTATGCAGACGGTACCTCCTTCCGGGAGGGCTGGGAGCACGTGCTCTTTAACGATTTCCACGATATTCTCCCCGGCTCCGGTGTCATCGGCACCCGGGAGCACGCCCTTGGCAAATATCAGGAGTGCCTTGGCATCACCACCGCCAAAAAGAGCCGCGCTTTGGCTGCTCTTGCCGCTGAGATCGATACTTCTGCTTATAGTATTACCGCAGATGCGGACAGCACCAGCGCAGGCGCAGGCGTAGGCTATTGCCACACCTCCGGCATCTTCGCCTATGCCGACCGCAACAATAACGGCAAAAACCGCATCTACCACCTCTTTAACAGCACCGCTTTCCCCTATCGCACCCCCTCCACCGTTACCGTTTGGGACTACCCCGGTGACCTTTCTGACGTAGATGTGACCGTAAACGGAGAAAAAGTCTCCTATCAGCTTCTGGACAACCGTCCTATGTTCTACTGGACACACGAATATCAGCGTATCGCAGTCGATGCGCCTGTGCCTGCCTTCGGCTACACCACCGTGGTCATCCGTCCCAAGACCGAGGGTTCTATCCCCTATCCTTTCCCGGATTATCCCCGGCTTGACCGGGACGACGGCTTTGTGCTGGAAAACGACCTGCTCCGGGTGGAGCTGAACACGATGGACTGCTCTATCCGCCGGCTTACCGACAAGCGCACCGGAAAGGACCTGCTAAAGGGCAAAAGCGCCTATTTCCGTCTCATTACCGAGGATGCCTCCAAGGAAATGACTGCTTGGATAGTTGGCCGTTATGCCAAGGTAGAGGATTTGACCGGCGGTGTTATCGTCCGTCCCTATGAATACATTAAGGGCGAACTGGTGCAGAGCATCACCTATACCGTTCCTTTCCACCATTCCAGTTTGCGCGTCACCGTCAGTCTGGAAAAGAACGCGCCTATGGTCACCTTCCGCTGCACATGTGACTTTGGCGAAAAGCCTGTACCCCACCAGACCGTGCCTCAGCTCGGGGTCTATATCCCCTGCGATATTCCCGAGGGTAAATACATCGGTGATATTCCCTTCGGGTACGTTACGCGCACCGTCCGGGAGATGGATATGCCCAGTCTCAGCGGCGTGATGGCAGATACCGGATGCGGTAATCTGTTTGTCGTCAGCAATTCCAAGTACGGCTTCCGTACCACAAGCGACGGCATTTCCATCACCCTCATTCGCGGCAGCTATGAGCCTGACCCCTTGCCCGACTTCGGTGTGAGCGAGTTTGATTTTGCCATCGGTACTGCGGCGGATACTGCCCAGCTTAACGAGTGCATTACCCTCTACGGCCATCCCTGCAGCGAGGTGCCGATGCAAAACGGTACAGGTACCCTCCCGGAAACCGGCAGCTTTATGAATGTTGCGGGTGCAGATCTCGCAGCCCTGAAGCCCGCTGAGGACGGCAATGGCTATATCCTGCGCCTTTCCGGCTGCACAGAGGATGCCGCGGTCACATTCCCCTTCCCCATCCGCTGCGCTGCCCTGTGCGACATTAACGAGAAAACTGTTCGTCCCCTTGCCTATGAAGGCGGCCGCATCGCCATTAGTAAGACCCCCGGTGTAGTCACCATTCGCATTGAAAAGGAGTAACCGTTATGCTATATAAACCCCAAGAAGAACGTCTTTGGGACTGCTGGATCTACCCCCACGAAGGCAAATATTATATGTACCACCTAAGTCTCTCCCCAGAACAGTACGGCAAAGGCGGCTGGGATGGCATCAGCCTTGCCATTTCCGAGGATTTTGTCCACTGGAAGGAGTATGGCCGTGTATTCACAAAGCACCCGGATGCTTTGTGGATCGGCACCGGTATGATTCAGAAAAAGGGCGACCTTTACATTATGAATTTCTCCGAGGAGCGGCCTGCAGGCAAGCAAAATATCTACTTTGCCACCAGCCGCGACCTCATCCATTGGGAGCGCACAGACCACGTCTGCGCCCCTGATGGGGAGCATTATATGAACGCACCCACCGACAGCTCCAGTGCTTATCCCCGTTGGGATTCCCTCGGTGTCATTGACGGTCTGGAGGATAAACCGGGCCCCTACTATGCGTTTTTAACCGCCAGTGCCAAAAAGGTCAAAAATATGAATAAAAACGGCGGTTTGGGTCTTGTGACCAGCGAGGACGGCCTGAATTGGAGATGTCTTCCCAACGCCTTCCCGGACACGGATATGTTCCCCCAATTTGAAGTACCGGAGCACGTAGAAATAAACGGACGGCACTATGTGACGTTCTGCACCAGCAGCTACCTCTCCCACCGCTTTGACCGCTATTCCGACGATATGGCCGGCGGCACGTTCTACGTGGTGTCTGATGATGTGCTTGGTCCTTACCGACTGCCAGACGGCGATTATATGCTCCAAGGCACCCGCAACAATCCTTATGTCAGTATGGTCACCGTAGGCCGTCCTCTGAAGGTAGGCAACGAAATCTTCTATTACCACATATGGGGCGACAACGGCCCCGAGGGCTGGGGCGGCAGCGCAAAGCTTTTGGAGGAGGAAAAGCCCTACAAGCTGCGCCTGCGTTATAACCCCATTAACGACTGCCTGAAGGGCAGATTGCTGGCTTCCTCCGATGTGCTAAAGGATCTGCAATTTATCAAGCACCCCGGCATTATCCCCCCCATCAAGCTCACTTTAGGCGAAAAAATGGACTTTGAAAGTCTCGGTACAGCGGCGGCACTGCGCGCCCCTGTCCTTGACGGCAGCACCGGCTCGGCCTTAAATACCGACCTCTCCGATGGCCGCTTCATTACCTTTGATATGGAAATTACTGACGGTGAGGGCGGTGGTATCTACTTTGAGGGGGAAAACGGTGTCCGTCTTGGCGTGATGCTCAACCGTAAACGCCAGCGTCTGGAATTTGGCTTTATCAACGAGGGCTGGGGCCCCAATATGCTTATTTGCAACGATGTCATTCAGAAGTTCCCCATCGGTCAGCATTCCAAGGTGAAGATTCTTGCCAGAAAGTGGTTTATTGAGGTCTATATCGACGACATTTATGTCTCCTCCTGGCGGCCTGCCCAGCAGATCGATCCCAACCGGTTCGGCCTGTATTTGGAGGACTGCACAGGAAGCCTGTCAAACTTCCGCATTTGGCAGATGGTTTAATGGTTGCAAACGGTAGGAATTTGTGTTATAAATAGATACGTTACCAAATTTTACCATACCGTTGGAGGCTAAGTATCGTGGCAGATATAAATATTAAAGACGTGGCCATTCGTGCCGGTGTTTCTACAATGACCGTCACCCGCACCATCAACAGCCCTGAGCTGGTGAAGGAATCCATCGGGCCGATGCCGCCATTAAGAAAGTAGTCAGCAACATT
>JAFQPB010000047.1 GCA_017411905.1 Oscillospiraceae bacterium | reverse complement strand
TTTTCCGGATGGCCGCAGGCAGAAAAAACTTCCCGCCGCGATCCTTCCGCGCAAAAGAAAAAGCCGCCCGAACGGCAATTCATTCGGGGCGGCAATACAGTGCGAAACAGGGGCTTCGCGCCTTCTTCCATCCAGACTGTACTGTCGGTATCGGAATTACACCGATTCTGCGCCTTTGCGCTCGCGGACTTTACCGCCGGTCGGGAATTTCACCCTGCCCTGAAACCTTGGATACATCGAGCATAGCATATTTTTACCTACTTGTCAAGTGGGTAAAAATGTGGTATGATATTTTTAATTGGAAGCCTTTTTTTGGAGACCTTGGATGGCACCGGTGGGTGCGGTGTTTACAATGTCACCGCCAATGACCTTGTTCTTATAGATAAGGAGCGTGGCGTAGACCGGCTCGGTGGCGTTTGGGTAGTTGGTTACCTTGTAAACGTAGCGCGTTACGGTCTTACCGGCGTACTGGGTAAGGTCAAAGCCCTGTGCCTTTTGCAGGTCGTTGTAGCGGTCGTAGACCTCTGAGCTTTCCTTTGGAATACGGACTTGCCCGCTCTCTGCCGGTGCGGCGTGGACTTCCCAACCGAGGCTTTTCAGGTAATCCACCCGGGCATCATTGGAGCTTAAATTGGCGGTTGTGGCCGTTGGCTCCGAGCCACCGCCAAACAGCAGGATGATACCGAGGATCGCGATGGCCACCGCCCCGAGGGCAATGAGGATCTTATTTCGATCCAGCTTTGCGGTCATAAATAGCATAATAAATCCCTCCCGTTTCTTATTTACCACAGCCTATGACGGAGAGAGGGAAGATATGAGGAGTAGAAATGGAAAGATTGGATAAATTTTTGTGCGATGCGGGCGTTGGCAGCCGCAGTCAGGTGAAAGGTATCCTAAAGGCCGGACGGGTCACGGTCTGCGGTGCGGTGGTTCGGGACGGAAGTGTCAAAACCGACGGAAATAATGTCTGCGTAGAGGGAGAACCGGTGGGCAAAAAGGGACTGGCTGTGGTGATGCTCAATAAGCCTGCAGGCTTTGTAACTGCCCGGAGCGACGAGACCCAAAGGACGGTAATGGAGCTTTTGCCGAAAGAAATGCTTTCGTGGGATTTACATCCCATCGGACGGCTGGATAAGGAGACGGAGGGACTTTTGCTCTTTACCAATGATGGGAACCTGCTCCACCGGCTCATCAGCCCGAAAAAAGGTGTCAAAAAAGTCTATTACGCCCGCCATGAGGGGACAGCAACCGGGGAGGATGTGGAAGCCTTCGGAGCCGGCCTGACCCTCCGGGACGGAACGGTCTGTCTGCCGGCAGTGCTTCAGCCGCTGGGTGCGGGGGAGAGCCTTATTACGGTCTGCGAGGGTAAATATCATCAGGTAAGACGAATGATGGCGTCCCGGGGACTCACCGTCACCTATTTGGAGCGGCGGCAGGAGGGGGAACTGACCCTCGGCGACTTACCCCGTGGGCAGGTGCGGGAATTAACTGCTGATGAGATTTTGGCATTATGACGGGGAAATGATAGGGTGGTTTCCGGAGTGGCACGGTCTGTTTGGGGAATTTTAACAAAAAAAGAGGGCGTTTTTGTAATAAAATGTCAAAAGACTCTTGCAATTTGCGCAAAATAGGTTTATACTGTTATTGAATTTATACATAAAATACCTTTGTGCATAATTTTTAAGGAGGCTGCGAAATGAGCAACAGCGTATTTCAGGAGATCGTATCTCAGTTAAAAGATACCACTAAGCGCACCTTTGGTGTGATCGACCACGAGGGTACAGTGGTTGCCTGTACCGATCTGTCTCTTCTGCGGGAGAGATGGCCTGATGCCGTGCTGCGGATCGTGGCGGCCCCGGAACAGATTATCTCCTTCGGTCAAAAGACCTTTGAGGGGCGGGTGAGCAACGCAGGCATTTTCGAGTTTGCGGTATTCTGCGTGGGTGACGACGAGCTTGCATATGCGCTTTGCGGGATGCTTTTTGTTACCATTGACAACGCTAAGCGTTTTTACGAGGAGAAGCACGACCGCGGCACCTTTGTAAAGAATATTATTATGGATAATATTCTGCCCGGTGATATTTATATCCGCGCCAAGACCCTGCAGTTTGCCACCGATATGCCCCGGGCAGTGTTCCTGATCCGACAGGTTGGCCATGTGGATGTGACTGCGGTAGATATGGTGGCCGGTTTGTTTCCCAATAAGCAGAATGATTTTGTACTGAGCATCAATGAGACCGATGTGGCCGTCATTACCCAGATGGAAAACGAGCCTGCGGCAGAGGAACTGGAAAGCATCGCGAAGCGGATCGCCGGGCACCTGAAAAAGGAGCTGGACATTGAAACGGTCATCGGTATCGGTACTGTGGCAAGACATTTGCGGGAGCTGGCAGATGCCTATAAGGAAGCCCAGACTGCCATTGAGGTGGGCAAGGTCTTTGACGATGAAAAGAGCATTATCAATTACGAGAGCTTGGGTATTGGCAGACTTATCTATCAGTTGCCGACAACGCTGTGTGACATATTCCTTTCCGAGGTCTTTAAGAAAAATTCTATCGATTCGCTGGATCAGGAGACCCTCTTTACTATCAATGAGTTCTTTGAGAACGACCTGAACGTCTCTGAGACCTCCCGGAAGCTGTTTGTCCACAGAAATACCCTTGTCTACCGTTTGGAAAAGATCAATAAGCAGATCGGCCTTGATCTGCGGAAATTCGACCACGCGATCGTCTTTAAGGTAGCGATGATGGTTCGTAAGTACTTAGCTTCACAGGATATTAGATAGATATAGAAAGACCGCCGATGGCGGTCTTTCAGACTGTCGAAAAAGTCCAGCTTTTGCTGGGCTTTTTCAGATATTTATGATATAATAGTTCCGGGTGATGAAAGATGCTTGAACGCGGAAAAATGGAACGAGGAATATATGAAATCGTGGACACCGAAAGTCTGGTGCCTGCAGAGCATCTGCTGCGTAAAATCGATGCCGCAGTAGATTTTAGCAAGATATACGATATGGTAGAGCCGTTGTACTGTGGAGACAATGGCCGTCCAAGTGTAGATCCGGTTGTTATTTTCAAGTTGGTGCTCTTTCAGCATCTGTTTG
>JAFQPB010000046.1 GCA_017411905.1 Oscillospiraceae bacterium | reverse complement strand
CGCTTACCCTTTACACAAGGGAGCCTTCGGTGCGTCCATAGCCGCATTTGCGGTGGTAGGGCAGAATACGCAAGCGAAAGAAAAATCGATGAGCCTATAGGCTCGGCAGGTTGTAGGCCCTAAGGGGGCCTGTGCATACCACCGGCACGGCCGGTGGTTATGATTATCCTGCTGAGTCAAATTGGGCGTTATAGAGCTTATAGTAATGTCCCTTTTGCGCCATCAGGCTTTCGTGGGTGCCCTGCTCCACTACCTGCCCTTGGTCAAGCACCAAAATATTATCTGCAGACCGGATAGTAGACAGCCGGTGGGCAATGACGAAACAGGTCTTGCCCTTCATAAGCTGGCGCATAGCATCCTGAATCCGCTGCTCTGTCCGGGTATCTACGTTGGAGGTAGCCTCATCCAAAATCAGCATATGCGCATCCAGAAGCATAGCTCTTGCAATGGTGAGAAGCTGCTTTTGCCCCTTGGAAATGGATGCACCGTTATCGGAAAGAACAGTGTCATACCCCTCCGGCAGACGGGAAATATAGCCGTGGATATGGGCCGCCTTGGCGGCGCGCACCACTTCTTCCATAGTGGCCCCCGGCTTTCCGTAGGCGATATTCTCAAAAATCGTGCCGTTAAAGAGCCAAGTATCCTGCAAAACCATAGTATAGGCTTTTCGCAGGGATTTTCTGGTGATATTCCGGATGTCCTGCCCGTCCAGCAGTATCCTGCCGCCGTCCACATCATAAAACCGCATAAGCAAATTGATGATGGTGGTTTTTCCCGCGCCGGTATGGCCGACGATGGCAGTAAGTGACCCGGGAGCAGCGTGGATATCCAGCTTTTTAATAATGGGCTTTTCCGGCAGGTAGGAAAAATCCACCTGCTCGAACTTCACATCACCGGAGACCGTTTCCAATTCTACAGCGTCAGGCGCATCCTCCTTTTCCGGCTGGGCATCGATAAGGGCAAAGACCCGTTCCGCCGCCGCAATGGCACTTTGGAGGTCTGCAAAGATATTGGCGATCTCATTTACAGGGCCGGAGAATTTCCGGGAGTACTGAATAAAGCTGCTGAGGTTACCTAAGGTCACCTGCCCCCGATAAAACAGCACCGCGCCGAAAAGGCAAACAAGGGACAGGGAGATATTACTGATAAAATTGACGATAGGGCCATTCATTGTGCCGTTGGCCTCGGCTACAGTATATGCCTTGATGGCTTCGTCGTTCTTTTCATCAAATTCCCGGAGCACCGCATTTTCCCGGCCATAAGCGCATGTCGTGGTGTGGGCGGTGAGCATTTCTTCTACAAAGCCGTTTAGCGCGCCTAATTTTTTGGAGCGTACCCGAAACAGCTTCCTTGTCCAGCCTGCGTACCACTTAGAAAACAGGAAGGTAACAGGAACGGTCACGCAGAAGATCAGCACCAGCACTGGGGCGATGGAGAGCATCATTAAGAAAGATACCGCCACCGTCACCACACTTTGGAGAATCTGCACCGCATCTGCGGAAATGGTGGTGTTGACCGTGTCCACATCGTAGGTAAGGATGCTGATAATGTCACCGGCTTGGTTCTTATCGTAAAAGCCCACAGGCAGACCCATCATATTGGCGAAAATATCCCGCCGCATATGGGTGGCCACATCCCGGGAGAGGTAGGCCATAGCAATTCGCAGCAGATATGTCAGTACCGCAGACAGGCAGTAGCAAACCACCATCCAAAAGGCGCACCGCCATACCACAGAAAGCTCCACATTTCCCTCGCCTAAATCCACCGCATCCAAGGCGATGCCGGAGAGCTTGGGGCCATAGAGTGCCAATGCGCTGCCCGCAACCGAGAGAAAAATGGCCGCAAGGAGCAAATAGCGGCTTCTTCCCAAATACCGCCAAAGGCGCAGGAGGGTCTTCTTTTTGTCTACAGGTTTATTAGACAGGCGGCGGTTGTCACCGCTGGTCTCCCCTTTGGAAAGTCTTCCTATCATTCCTGCCATTATGCCCCCTCCTCTCGCTCGCCCATCTGCGCCTGCGCAATCATTTTGTATTCCTCGCAGGTCTCCATCAGGGTTTCGTGATTGCCCGTGCCGATGACCGCACCGTCATCCAGTACCAAAATAAGGTCTGCGTGGCGCAGAGAGCTGACCCGCTGGGCAACAATGATTTTTGTGGCCGCTTCGTAGTTTTGCCGCAGTGCCCGGCGCAAGGCCGCATCGGTCTTATAGTCAAGGGCAGAGGAAGCATCATCCAAAATAAGGATCTCCGGTTTGCCTGCCAAGGCGCGGCTGATGAGCAGCCGCTGCTTTTGGCCGCCGGATAGGTTATTGCCCCGGATGTCTACCTCACCGGAAAGACCGCCCTTTTCCTCTACGAAATCTGCCGCTTGGGCATCGGTGACAGCAGAAAGAAGCAGATTTTCCTCTATATCCCGGTAATACCGGACGTTTTCGCCGATAGAGGTCATCTTTACAAAGTCATTCTGGAACACCACGCCAAATTTTTGGCGCAGTTCTTCGTTAGGTATCGTACGGACATCCCGCCCGTCAATAAGAATCTTCCCTTCGTCTACATCATAAAGCCGTAAAAGCAATTTGATAATCGTGCTTTTGCCCGAGCCGGTGGCACCCAAGATACCCAAGGTCTGTCCCTTTTGCAGAGAAAAGCTTAGGTTTTCCAAATTGTTACCCTTGCCGGAATAGCTGAACATCACATTTTGAAAAGCAATATGGGGCGGATTTTCCATCGCTTCTTCCTCGGGCACACACTGCATATCCTCGGGCAGTGCCATTACCTCTGCGATGCGGTTTGCGCTGGCTTGGGCGGTGGCGCACATAATGATGACCCGAGTGACCATCACGGCCGCATTGAGGATCATCACAAAATACTGCAAAAAGGCAACGATCACACCGGGCTTCACGCCCCCCCCGTTGACCCGGTAAGCACCCGCCACCACGAGAATAGTAAGACCTAAATTCAGGATAAGTGTTGTCAGCGGGCCGCTGATGCCGGTAACCTTCTGTGCTTTCAGGGAGACCGCATTTCTGTCCTCTACCGCCCGGTCAAAACGGTTTTTCTCATATTCGGTTTTGCTTAGTGCCTTGACCACACGAACACCGGTAATGTTTTCCTGCGAAATCATAACGATTTTGTCTTGCAATTCGTGGGTTTTGCGGTGGAGCGGTACGGATTTTTTCGTCACCACATACACAACAATGGCGATAAAAGGCAGAAGTGCCACCAAAATCAGTGCCAGCGGCACGTCCATCGTCATCATCGAGAAAATACCGCCGACGAGCAAAATGGGTGCCCGGACACCAATGCGCTGTATTCTGACGATCAGATTGTTGACATTATAAGAGTCGCTGGTCAGCCGGGACACCGCAGAGGGAACGGTCACTTCGTCCATCTGCCGGGGCGAAAGATGCTGGAGCTTATTAAATAGGTCGTGGCGCAGCCACTTTGTGACCTTTCCGGCAGTTTTGGCAGCGATGCGGTTGGCAGTAATATTCAATACCATTGCCATTGTAGAGCACAGCACCATCAGACCGCCGAAAAGATAGATCTCCTTTTCAAGACCCGCGGGGACTTTTTCATCCAGAACGACCTGCATCAGCTTGGGAATTTGCAGCTCAACATAAGTAGCCGTAAACTTGATGGCAAGGCCAAAGAGAATGGTCAGCCAGAACGGCCGGATATATTTCATCAGCTTTTGCATATCAGGCCTCCTCCATATAGGTGCGGGCAGCGATCTTCATTTTTCGCAAAAGCTCCCGAAGCTGTACGATCTCCTCCTGGGTCAGATCTTTGGTGATAAGCGCCTCCCAGGAGTTCCACGCATCGTTGAGCCGGGGAAGCAGAGCCAGTGTCTTTTCCGTGGGGTAGATCTGGATGATCCGCCGATCCTCCGCGCAGGAAGTGCGGCGGATATAGCCGCTCTCCTCCAAGGCCGCACCGGTGCGGGCCACTGTACTTTTGTCCACCAAAAGCCGCCGTGACAAGCCCTCCTGAGAGATGCCCGGTTTGTCGCATACCTCCATCAAAAAACGGGCGTGGCGGGAGTCGATGCCGTCCGCTTCCAAATATTTTTTGCGGTAGTCCCTGCCGCAGCGGGAAATTGCCGTCAAATGCCGTACAATAATAGACATAAGCCCTCCTGTTCGTTGCGTTTGCAACAGTTGCATTTGCAACGAATATAGCACAATATATCCCTTTTGTCAATCTTTTCGGTATGATTCCCCGGTTTTTTGCAAACAGTAAAAGCGGGAGGTATGCTTATGAAAGAAAAAGAAACACCGAAAATTCCTTGGGAAGCCAAGGACCCCAAGCCGCCCATCGTCAATTCCGGGCATATGGAAAATCGGAGAGTCAATTGATAATTGACAATTT
>JAFQPB010000045.1 GCA_017411905.1 Oscillospiraceae bacterium | reverse complement strand
CCCTTCCCCCAGGGGAGGGGATTCGTCCCACCGTTCACCACCGTAGGGGTCGGCGCCCTCGACGACCCGCGGGCGGATGCCTACATCCGCCCCTACTATTCCTTCTTCACTAAAAATCAGCCACCCCACCGGGCGGCTGATTTTAATATTCGGCCTTGTTTTTGCGAAGTGTCTGCTTCAGCGCGGTAACGGTATCAGAAATGATTTTTATTTCCGTTTGGTCACAGTCTGCCACCAGCTCCACAAGCCAATGGTCTACGATCGGCTTTGCTTTTTCGATCTCTTTACACAGCAATTCATCCGCGGAACAATTCAAATAATTCACAATGGCAAGGAAAACTTTCAGAGAAACCGTACCAGAACCTGTTTCTAAATGGCTGATATGGGTTACACCCACACCGGCAGCTTCCGCAAGCTGTTCTTGTGTAATATGTTTGCGTTGACGGATTTGTTTAATTTTATATCCGATACTTGCATAATCAATCATACAAATAGCCCCTTTTTTTATCTACTTGTATTGTATGTGCAAATTTATTATGATATAATAACTTAGAAATGCAATTGCATTTACAATTCAATAAAAAATAGAGGTGTCAAATATGAAAAATGATGTATGTGTTATGTTTGGTATGGACGATGCACCGGACAACCTAACAGAAAAAATCCTGAAAACAGCGGAGCGGTATTATTTGGAGCACGGGGTACGGTTTTTTATTTTCGGTTACACCGGCAATTTTGATAAGTGTGCCCTGAAGGCTTTCAATATGCTCAAAGAAAAATACCCGGATGTGGGTGGCAATATGCAAATGATTTTTGAGCCTCCTATTGAGGAATTTCCACGGGAGTTTCCTATTTTGGAAGTACAAAACGAGTTTATTCGTGAGGCAAAGACCTTCATCTGCTATGTAAAACGCCCGTATAACACAAGAACACTTCTGCGAATTACCCAAGGCATCCACGATTACGACCAGCGGATCATAACCAACTTAGGCCGACGGTAATTATACGCCTTGCAGCACCATCGTCCTTTGCGTAGGGGCCGCTGCCCACATCGACCCGCCAATCCCTTCCCCCGGGGGTGGGGATTCGCCCCACCGTTCACCACCGTAGGGGTCGGCGCCCTCGACGACCCGCGGGCGGATGTAGGCATCCGCCCCTACTATTCCTTCTTCACTAAAAATCAGCCACCCCACCGGGGCGGCTGATTTCACTTTCCCATCAAATTGACTTCTGCCGTGTAGATATAAATACTTACATCCGCAAAATGCTTTAAGAGCTTCAATTCCACGCCCTTTTCCTTTGCCGCCTGTATAGCCGTATTGGCCTCTGCGCTGTTCAGGAAAAGATAGGCGCAGTTTTCCGGCTCTGCGTCAAAAACCTCCGGGTCGCACAGGTATTTTACCGGCACAAAGGGCGTATTGGGAGCATCCCAAAAACCGCACCGTATACTGCCGTCGGATGCGATACCGATCCGCTCGCCCCGATTCCAGCCGGAATAAACGGTGTCGATGCCTTGCTCCTCCAAATAAGAGACAACCGCGTTGTACCTGTCAGGATCACTGGTATTTTCAAATACAGGCTGCAGCTTATCCTCTGCGCCGGAGAGCAGTGAAACGACAAGCAAAAGGCAGGCACCCCAGCGCAGCCATTTTCCAAAATGGGCATAAAGCACCGCACCCACCACACCTAACAGAGGATAGAGCAGAAAATAGTAGATATTACGGATATACATCGTGGTAAAGCTGTCCAGCACCAGCACACCTATAAGGCTGACCGTCAGCAGTAAAAGGCAAAGGCTGCCGCCCGTTGCGGTGTCCCGCAGCCGATACGCAAGGGAAAGCAGGCCGAAAATACCCATCGCACCAAGAATAAGTGCCGGTGGCTTATTCCCCAAGCCCGCAAGGGAAAGAGCGTTTGCAAAGCTCTGCTGTAAGGACAGAACCGGTGTTTCCAAGCCGGTAACAGTAATTTCCCCGAATATCTCCACCTGGGGAATCTGCAAAAGCCTTGCGGTAATCACACCGAAAAGATTAGAGATAAGGATCGTTGCCGCAATCAGTGTACGCTTTGTAAAAAATTCTTTTTTCTGCCACAGTCTGAAAACAACACAAAGCAGCTCCACGCACCCAATGGGAAGTGCCATAATGAGCGTCTGGCGAAGACTTTGCAGACCTGTACCGAAGGACAGAAAAACGCATATAATTAAGGGAAAAAGCTGCTTTTCTCCCATTTTTCCACGGATATAACAGCCGAAAGCCAAGAAAGCCCCGATGGCGTAGCAGGCATAAAAGGAGGACATCGTAAAAAAGAGCTGCCAGCCGTTTGTTTCGCGGAACGTCCCGCCAAAAATCAGGCTTGCGGTCATAAAAAGGGTGATGGCCAAAAGCTGCCCGCCAATACGGGGAATAAAGCCGCGAAGCAGGTATAGGAAGCTCACGATCACAAGAATACCCATCACCGTGGAGGCGAGCCCCATAGCGAGGTTCATACTGCCGCAGAGGCCGTAAAAAATTGCCGCCAGCACCGGCGTGGCCACCGCATAAAGCTGATTGCCGAATATCCAGCCATCGGGGAAAATGCTTTTTTCTTCCCAAGCCTCTACAGCGTAGCGCATATCGGTGTACATATCGGTAGAAAAACAGCCGGGATCAAATGAAAAATTTATTTTACAAACGGCAAGAAAGAAGAAAAAAAGGATTCCGATACAAAAACCGGGAAGTAAGTATTTTTGCAGACCTTTTGGCACCGTAACCGCTCCTTAAAGTGTGTTGCTCCCAATATACCACGGCAGAAAAGGTGTGTCAAGAAAAGGACATTTACGCCCTTAAAAATCCCCTTGCTATTTTGATTTTCCTCTGTTATAATGAAGAAAATGACAAAAAGGCAGGTAAATCCTATGGCTATGATCACTTGTCCGGAATGCGGTAAGCAGGTTTCTTCCTTGGCAGCAAGCTGCCCCACCTGTGGCAACCCCATTGCAAAGAAAACGCAGTACGTACTTGTAAAGCTGGAGACAGCAGATACTCCCCAGAGTGTAACGATTTTAGACGGTGAAAAGGTGCTGTGGGAGGGTAAGTCCGGCCAAATTGCCCAAGTTCCCCTGACCGGCCCCACCAATGTGCGCTTTAAGTACCAGATCGGTATTATGGATGCGCCTAAGGCCGTGGAAGGTCTTTTGGATGCGGGCATCAGCAGAAAGTGGCTGGCAAAAGCGGATAACGACCGTTTTGTTTCCAAGGTCACCTTGATCCCTGTAGACAGCTTCGATATTTTCTATATCCATAAGTATGAGTACAAGCGGGAAAAGATCAGCGTGATGGACGAAAAGAAGATGGATAAGCAGATCGCCGCTTGGGGTCGTGAGGGCTGGGAGCTTATTGATGTCTGCGACTACGGTGGAATGGGCTGGACGCTGTTCTTTAAGCGCCCCACTGTAGACGTATATCCCATTACAAAGACCAAATTAAAGTAAAATTTCACCGGGGTGCGGCTGCACCCCGGTGCTTTTATTTTTCTTTTTCCAACCGTTCCCGTTCGGCCTGGGATAGTCGCAGATAGTTTGGTGT
>JAFQPB010000044.1 GCA_017411905.1 Oscillospiraceae bacterium | reverse complement strand
TTTCTTTCGCTTTCGCTTAAACAATCCATTTGTTTGTTGTTCAAGGTGTTTTGTTCGTCTTTGCGTTATTCAATTTACAAGGTACATCTCGCTATCCTCCCGCAGCCAAAGCCCCGTTCATCAGACAGCTTGCATATGATACCACTCATAAACCCTTTTGTCAAGGGCTTTTTTTGAAAAAATTCAAGGTTTTTTTATTATTTTTTTAGTCAATCAAAATCTTGTATTTTTCCCTTTATTTCACCACAAAATGCAGTCTCCCTTTCCCTTTTCAGCGGGCGGAGATGTTTTGCGAAATATCCCCCAAAGCATCGGCAGCATCCATAATGCCATCCTCTGTCCGTGCAAGATCTCCCAGAGAAAACATTCCGCAGAGCCTGCCGTTTTCCACCACCGGAAGTCTGCGTACCTGCTGACGTCCCATCAGGTGTGCCGCGACCCCGGCATCCATATCCGGCTCCACCGTCAGTACCTGCCCGGTCATTACCTCCCGGACCTTTGTTTCCTTTGGCAGTTTATTCGCAGCAAGACAGCGAGTAACAAGATCCCGGTCTGTAACCATACCGCAGATCTGTCCCCGGTCGTTGCACACCGGCAGAACGCCAACATTGTGATTCGTCAGTTTTCTCGCCGCCACCTCCACACTTTCCTCCGGGTGTATGCCCACCACGGACGCTGTCATAAGCTCCCTGACTTTCATAGTCTTACCTCCTTTTCCCATATTATGGGCAAAAGGACAGCCGTTTATACATTATATATTATATAATTACCGCGCCTGCAAAAAACAGGCGCGGTGACAGTTATTTCTGTTTGTAGGTTCTGAGGAAGTCCTGCAGGCTCGCGCAGGCATCCTCCAGTATTTCAATCTGCGGCAGGTAAACCATCCGGAAGTGATCCGGTTCTTTCCAGTTAAAGCCGCTGCCCGGCACGATCAGCACCCGCTTTTCCCGAAGGAAATCCAGCGCAAACTGCTGGTCGTCCAAGATGTTAAACCTCTTGGTATCGATCTTAGGGAAAATATAAAACGCTGCCTTGGGCTTTACAGCAGAGATGCCGGGAATATCGTTAAGGGCTTTGTAGATAAACTCTCTTTGCTCAAAAACGCGGCCACCGGGAACGATATATTCATTTACGCTCTGGTAACCCCACAAAGCCGTCTGAATAATCGACTGTCCGGGCACATTGGAGCAAAGGCGCATATTCGACAGCATATTGATGCCTGCCATATAGTCCTTGGCTATTTCCTTATTGCCGGATAGGATCATCCAACCAACCCGGAAGCCGCAAGCCATATGGGACTTGCTGAGGCCGCTGAAGGTAACGCAGAACAGATCGGGTGCAAGGGATGCCGTAGAGATATGCTCCAAGCCATCCATTACCAAGCGGTCATACATCTCATCCGAAAAGAGCACCAGCTCGTGGCGACGGGCAATATCTACCAACTGCTCCAAAATCTCCTTGGGGTACAGCGCGCCGGTGGGGTTATTGGGGTTTATGATGACAAGCGCCTTTGTTTTCGGTGTGATCTTACTCTCAATATCCTGAATATCTGGATACCACTCCGACTGCTCATCGCAGATGTAGTGTACTGCCTTGCCGCCTGCCAAGTTGGTGCAGGCTGTCCATAGCGGATAATCGGGAGAGGGCACTAAAACCTCATCGCCGTTATTAAGCAGGGCATTGAGGGAAAGCTGAATCAGCTCGCTGGCGCCATTGCCAGTATAGATATCCTTCATCGTCACATTGGGGATCCTTTTAATCTGGGCATACTGCATAATTGCCTTACGTGCCGCAAAAATGCCACGGGAATCGGAATAGCCCTGCGAATGGACGATATTGTCCCGCATATCCTGAATGACCTCCTCCGGGGCGTTGAAACCAAAGGGCGCAGGATTCCCAATATTCAGTTTCAGAATCCGCATACCGCGCTCTTCCATCCGTGTGGCTTCTTCCAATACAGGGCCACGCACGTCATAGAGCACATTCTCCAGCTTATCTGCCTTTCCGAAGGTTCTCATAAACTTAACTCCTTAAAATTCACATTTTTTCTCAATGTAGTTTCTCAGCTCGCTGATAGGGATGCGCACCTGCTCCATAGTATCCCGGTCGCGGACGGTCACGCAGTCATCAGCAGGGGTGTTCTCATCGCCCACAGTTTGGAAGTCCACAGTGATACAAAGGGGTGTGCCGATCTCATCCTCGCGGCGGTAACGCTTGCCAATAGAGCCGGCATCGTCAAAATCCACCATAAAGTACTTGCGCAGCTCCTTGTAGATCTCCTCTGCCTTGGGGGAAAGCTTCTTGGAGAGGGGCAGAATAGCAGCCTTGAAGGGTGCCAGCGCGGGGTGCAGACGCAGAACCGTGCGGACATCGTCCTTGCCATTTTTATCCTGACCAACAACTTCCTCGTCATAAGCCTCGCACAAAAACGCCAGTGCCACACGGTCACAGCCCAAGGAAGGCTCAATAACGTAAGGAATGTAGTGCTCGTTGCGCTCCTGATCGAAATAGGTCAGCTTTTTGCCGGAAGCCTCCTGATGACGGCCCAGGTCATAGTCGGTACGGTCAGCAATGCCCCACAGCTCACCCCAGCCATTGCCAAAGGGGAACTGGTACTCAATATCTGTAGTGGCACGGGAATAGAAGGCAAGCTCTGCAGGATCATGGTCGCGCAGACGCAGAGACTCTTCCTTAATACCTAAAGAAATCAGCCAATTCTTGCAGAAATCCTTCCAATAAGCGAACCACTCCAAATCCGTACCGGGCTGACAGAAGAACTCACACTCCATCTGTTCAAACTCGCGGGTGCGGAAGGTAAAGTTACCGGGAGTGATCTCGTTGCGGAAGGCTTTGCCTACCTGGCAAACACCAAAGGGCAGCTTCTTACGGGTGGTGCGCTGAATGTTATCAAAGTTAACGAAAATGCCCTGTGCCGTTTCAGGCCGCAGATAAGCCACAGAGGAGGAGTCCTCAGTAACGCCGATCTTGGTCTGGAACATCAGGTTAAAGTTGCGAATAGAGGTAAAGTGGTGCTTGCCGCAGACAGGGCAGACCACATCTTCGTGTTCTTCAATGAATGCGTTCATCGCCTTTGTATCCATCGCATCTACATTGACTGTCTTGCCGGACTGGCTGTCCTCGATCAGCTTATCCGCCCGGTGACGGGCACCACAGCCCTTGCAATCCACCAGCGGGTCAGAGAAAGAGCCTACGTGACCGGTAGTGACCCAAGTGGTGGGATTCATAATGATAGCGGCATCCAAGCCCACATTATAATCCGATTCCTGTACAAATTTTTTCAGCCATGCCTTTTTAACGTTATTCTTAAACTCTACACCGAGGGGGCCGTAGTCCCAAGAGTTCGCCAGACCTCCGTAGATTTCGGAGCCGGCGTACACATAACCACGGCTTTTGCAGAGATTTACGATCATATCCAATGTCTTTTCACTGTTTTTCATCTTTTTATTCCTCCGAACAGATTGTAAAAGGTATTATAGCGAGTTTTCCTTATAAAATCAAGGATTTTCCCCGGAATCGTATACATTTTCCGGCCCTAAGTCCTTTGCCATCATCTCATAGACGCGCTCGCCAAGCTCCGCCGTATTCATAGCTTTTGCTTCCTCTGCAGAAATGACATCCACAAGATGCAGCTTCACATAGCCGCCTTTCAGCTTAAAAAGGCTTTTCATAGCCGCCTGCGTACCCTGTACGGTACAAACCACCACCGGCACATTGGCCTTTTGGGCGATCTTAAAAACGCCGTTACGGAAGTGGCGCAGCTTGCCGTCCAAGCTGGTATAGCCCTCCGGGAATACGCCGATAGCTACCTGATCCTCTTTAATAAGCTGAATACAGCGCAAAATGGTTTTCAGTGCCTCCCGGTCATTTTCCCGGTTAATAGGCTGACACAAAATCTTTCTCTGAATTTGACCCACCAAAGGCTTTTGGTCGTTTTCCCGCTTGGAAATAAAGGCCAGCGTACTTTTATAGAAGCAGTAAAACAGCACCACCGGGTCTAAGTCAGAAATGTGGTTGCACACCAGCAAAAAGCGGGTTCCTACAGGTGTCTTTTCCAAGCCCTCCGTTTCAATTTTCAGTCCGAGAGCGGTTTTGATGGCATCTACGTATAAATAAGTCATCGTGCGGTAGAACTTACTGTCCTTATCCGGCAGCTTCTTCATATCCACCACACCGCAGGCGACGAATAAGAACACCGCCGCCAGTACTGCAAACAGCACAGCCCCACCTACGAAGCCCAAAGGCAAAAGATATAGCCAGCTAAGACTTAAAAACGCATCTGCGCCCAAACATATGCCCAAAGAAAAACCGGCACCGGAGAGCAGACACAATATAATCAGCATATTTTTTCCTCCACAGGATATTTTTCTTTTCATTATACTCCCAACTTATCCACTTGCCAAGTGTATTTTTTACAAAAGTACTGGAAATTGTAAATATATACTGGTATAATAGCCTTAATATATAGGAGGATACCCGTATGAAACAACGAATCTGGGAATTGGATGCCGCCCGAGGCATCTGTCTGCTCTTTATGCTATACGGACATATTGTATACGATGTAGTTTATCTGTTCGCTCTTGCACCGCTGAATGACGGTGGTATCTTCGACTGGGCGGTAATCCACATCGGCCCTACCTTTATCATCATTTCCGGCATTTGTGCAACCTTAGGAAAGCACCCGGTAAAACGTGGACTTTTGGTGTTTGGCTGCGGAATGCTGGTTTCCCTCGTCACCACCGGTATGTATCTGCTGGGCTTTGCGGATAAGGGGCTGGTAATTTATTTTGGTGTTCTGCACTGTATCGGTATTTGTATGCTCCTTTATCCCCTTTTCGGAAAGCTGCCCTATTGGGTGCTTCTCCCCGTGGGACTCGCTATCGTCTTTGCACAGGAGCTGGTGCAGGGTATCCACCCCGACACCTTCCTTCTTTTGCCCTTTGGCATTTACCCCCTCTCCTTTGCCACCTCCGACTATTTCCCCCTGATTCCCTGTCTCGGTTATTTCCTCATTGGCAGCGGTTTGGGACAGCTTCTCTACAAAAACAAAAAGAGTCTCCTGCCTGCGCCCAAGTTCTTTCCCTTTAGCACCCTTGGCTTTTTGGGCCGCCACTCCCTCCTTATATACCTTGTCCACCAGCCCATTATCGCCGCCTGCGTTTATGTGGTATCTCTGTTTGTTTAGGAGTTTTGTATGAAACGGCGTTTTAACTCTTTTCCTATCGTCCTGTTCTCCCTGCTGTCCGGCCTTCTTGGTTTGGGACTGCAATTTTGGCAGCAGCAAACCGGCGTTGACCCGGACGGCCTGCTGACACCGGGGCATCCGGCCACCTATCTTCTGTTCGGCCTCTCCATTTGTGTGCTTCTGATCCTTATTTATATCGCCACCGGTGTTCCCAAGGATATGCATTACAGTGCGCTTGCCAAGGGGCAGAAATACACCACCGCCGGCAGCATTTTCGGTATCAGCGGTATTTTGGCAACCTTACTGTTCGGTCAGCTTTCCGACACTGCCGCTGCATTGTGCATTGCAGGTGCCGGCGTCCTTTTATCGCAGATTTATGTGCAGAAAAATAAATCGCTGTGTTTTTGGGCAAGCTGCGCCGTTACCGTCTTTTTGCTGATCCTGCCTCTGAGCCAGTACCCCGCTTGGTGCGTAGAGACCCAAATACAGAATTATGCCTATCTTCTGCTGGCAACCCTGTGCCTTATGCTGGCCGCTTATCACCGGACGGAGGGGGAGTTGGGTATTTTTCACTGCAAGCGGATGGTCTTTTTTCACTGCAGTGCCATTTATTTCGGCATTACCTCCGCCACAACTTCCTTTGGCTTTCTGACTGCCGGAATGGCACTTTGGTGTGCCTTTGACCTGCTGCGCCTGCAGCCGGTGGTACCCATCCGTATGCCGCTTCCCGAAACGGTGGCCAAGTGCATTCGCACCCTTACCGATGCCGGTTACCCTGCTTATGCGGTGGGCGGTTGTGTCCGGGATACCCAGCTTGGCCAGCCGGTGCAGGATTACGACCTGTGCACCTCTGCTACTCCCGATCAAATCGCAAATGTCTTCTCCCAGTATCGTCTTATCCGTGCCGGTGAAAAGCACGGCACCATAGGCGTTGTGATCGACGGTGCCGTTTATGAAATTACCACCTTCCGCGCAGAGGGCGAATACAAGGATAACCGTCACCCGGATTGGGTATCCTTTGTGGATGATTTAGAAATGGATCTTGCCCGCCGGGATTTTACCGTCAATGCAATGGCCTACTCCCCTGTCACCGGCCTGCAGGACCCTTGGCACGGCATGGATGACCTGAAAAGGCAGATCCTCCGGGCGGTCGGAGACCCAGAGGAACGTTTCCGGGAGGATGCCCTTCGTATTTTACGGGGCGTGCGCTTCTCTATCCGCTACGACCTGACCCCAGATGCCAAAACCGGAAAAGCAATGATGCTGCTGTCCCCTCTGATGGAACGCCTTGCCCGAGAGCGGGTCTTTGATGAAATGTGCAAGCTACTGCCCCTTTGCAAAGCCCGTGATCTTTTACGGTTCTCCCCTGTATTTTTGCAGGTTATTCCGGAATTAAAGCCCACCGTTGACTTTCACCAAAGAAGTCCCCACCACGCCTACGATGTATTTACCCACACCGCCTATGTGGTGGAAAACGCACCTAAGGACTTAGCATTGCGCTGGGCGGCTCTGCTGCACGACATTGGCAAGCCCGATGCCTTTACCCAGGATGAAGATGGCCGCGGCCATTTCTACGGCCACGCAGACATCAGCGCAGAAAAAGCTGATGCCCTCCTCCTGCGGCTGAAAGCCCCCACCGCCCTGCGGGAAAAGGTAGTATTCCTTATTAAAAACCATATGCTCTCGCTTCCGGCTGACCCAGTGGTGCTGCGCCGCCGCCTAAGTGAATACGGTGAGGTAAACATTCAGGCATTGCTGCAAATGCAAAGAGCGGACTATGCAGGCAAGGGTGTCACCGAAAATATGCCGCCTTTTGAGCTGATAGAAGCCCTGATTGAAAACATTCTCGCCGAGGAGCACTGCCTGCATCTGCGGGATTTGGCGGTGAACGGGAGAGACCTGATGGCCGTTGGCTTCCCCGAGGGAAGACTCTTAGGCGAAGCCCTCACCTATCTTTTGGACTGCGTAGTTGGCGAAAAGCTCCCCAACGAACGGGAGGCTCTCTTAGATGCCGCCGCGCGTTATTTACAGGAAAGGACAAATAAAGAATGAAAATTGCAGTTGTGACCGGCGCAAGCTCCGGTATGGGTCGGGAATTTGTGCGCCAGCTTTCCGGCTATGTGGAGGTTGACGAGGTTTGGGTCATCGCCCGCCGGGAAAACGCCCTGAAGGAACTAAAAAACGAATGCCCTTACCCCATCCGCCCCGTGGTTCTCGACCTTTGTGAGCAGGAAAGTTTTGCCCGTTTTTCTGCCCTTTTAGAGGAAATAAAGCCCGATATCCGGCTGCTTGTCAACGCCGCCGGCTTCGGTAAGTTCGGCAAATTTGAGAACGTGCCCTTGGAGGACGACCTAAAAATGATCGATCTCAACTGTAAGGCACTGCTCTATATGACCCGGCTGTGCCTGCCCTATATGTCGGCGGGCAGCCATATTTTGCAGCTTGACAGCATGTCTGCCTTCCAGCCCGTGCCCTATATCGCCACCTACGGTGCTACCAAAGCCTTTGTGCTTAGCTATACCCGTGCCATTTTGCCGGAGTTGAAAAAGAAGGGCATCCGCATTATGGCGATGAATCCCTTCTGGGTAAAGACGGAATTTTTTGACCACGCCTTTGCTACCAACGGGACAGAGGTTCAGAACTATGTCTGCTTCTACGAAGCCAAGGACGTAGTCGCCACAGGACTGCACGACCTCTATAGAACCAAAAAACAGGTCTCTGTCCATGGCTTTACCGCCAAATTCCAGCGGCTTTTGGTAAAATTAGCACCCCATAGCTTTGTTATGAACGTTTGGATCAACCAGCAGAAAAAACCGAAAAACGACCCCCGCACAAAAAAATCTTAATGTTACGGAGGCCATTATGCACGCTAAAATAGAAAAAGCATTCCGGAAAATTCTCCACGCTATGGAGTTTATCATCGCCGTTTTGACCCTCATTGTTCTTTTGGGAATGTTGGGAATGGAAATCTATAAAATGTTCACCGTGGGCGATTATTTTGCCTCTATGGATACATATCTGCACAATATCCTGACCATCGTGGTGGGCTTGGAATTTGTGCGTATGCTTATTGATATGACCCCTGCCAACACCTTAGAGGTGCTGATCGTTGCCATCGCCCGGCAGGTAATACTTACCCATAACGACCCCCTGAGCAACTTGGCCAGCATTATATGCATTGCCGGTCTCTTTGCCACCCGCCGCTACCTGATCTCCAAAAAGACCCTGAAGATCGAGCTATCTGAAGTGGAATAATAAACGAAGGGGCTGTTCAAAACTTGCGTTTTGAACAGCCCCCTTTTAATTGTAAAAGAAATTGTCAATTATCCATTGTCAACTGTCAATTTTTATTTGCCCGCTACGGACAGACCGTCGACCCACACGGTGGGAGAACCGAAGGTGGTCTTGCCCATCGGCATAGGCAGGGTCACATTGTCTGCAACCGCTACCACATTTTTCAGCAGCTCATAGAAATTACCGGCTACAGTGAAGGATTTTACATAGGTAGTCTTTTCCCCGTTTTCCACCATAAAGCCTGCGCTTTGGAGCGAAAAGTCACCAGAAATGGGGTTTGCGCCTGCGTGCAGACCGCTAAGATCAGTAATATAAACACCGCTGTCTGCTTTCTTTAGCAGTTCTTCTTCCGTTATATCCCCACCTGCAAGATACATGGTATAGGGACTAATCCCCACAGGGGCGGTGTAGCCGCTCTTGGAGCCGTTACCAGTGGTCTTCTTGCCTGCCTTGTGGGCGGTTTTCAGGTTATACAGCAGTGTGGTCAGTACGCCCTTTTCGATCACATTCTTGCAGTGCGCAGGGCTGCCCTCTGCATCAAAATTCATAGGCTCGGGGTTTTCCTTGTGGAAGGGATCGTCCACAAGCGTTACCAAATCAGATGCGATCTTCTCTCCCTCTTGTCCTGCGAGCTTGCTCAGCCCCTTCTGTGCAGCCTCAGAGGAAAAGATACTGCTAAACACCTGCAGCAGGCTCGACATAGCCTTGGGGCTAAAGATAACGGGATACTGACCGGTAGGTGCCACATCTCCGCCAAGCTGACGGCGGGCTTCCTCTGCCGCCTTTTCGGTCATTTCGTCAATGTCGATCTCCTCTAATTTTCCCAGCTTAAACTTAAAGGCATTTTCCATCTCCTTGCCGTTGGAAACGACTGCAACCGTGATAAGACCCGCAGCACTGTTTTCATAGGAAAGGTCCAAGCCCTTGGAGTTAAAGATGGCGATCTTGCTCTCTTGCATAATGCCCTGACTCTGACAGCCATCCACTACGCCCTCTTTGGCATACAGTGCTTCCTGCAGTTTTAGTGTAGTCGCAATCAGCTCCTCAGTGGTGGGCAGCGCACAGGGTGTCAGCTCCAGCGGCTCATAGGTTTGTCCGCCCTCGCCCAAAAACACCTCATCCTCTGCCTCCAAGGTCTTTGCGTTATCTACCGCACGCACGACGACTGTGGCGGCTTCCCCCGCGCTCAGCGCTTGAGTAGAGGCATAGCCCATCTTTCCGTCTACAATACAGCGGAAGCACACACCGCCGTCCAGAGAGGAGGTAAACTCATTGACCTCGTGCATAAACACGCCGACCTCGGTGCTGCCGCCTACCTGATAATAAAGCTCATATTCGGCAATATTCATTTCCTCGCACTTGGCGATCACTGCCTGCTTAAATCCATTGAAATCCATAACTTCCCCTCCTTATCTGCCGCCAACGGTAATGCTGGAAACGCGGATCATAGGCTGACCCACATTGGTGGGAACAGAGCCGCTGCTGGAGCCGCACATGCCCTGACCCATCTCCATATTCTTGCCCACCATATCAATGTCCATAATGACCTGATTACCCTTGCCAACCAAGGATGCACCACGGACAGGCTCGCAAACCTTGCCGTTACGGACCATATAACCTTCCTGAACTGCAAAGTTAAATTCACCGGTCATGGGGCTGACAGAGCCGCCGCCCATTTCCTTGGCAAAAAGACCGTACTCCATAGAGGCAATAATATCGTCGTTATTGTCTTCGCCCTCGGCAATGTAGGTATTGGTCATACGGCTGGTGGGGGTGTATGCAAAGCTCTGACGGCGGGAATTGCCGGTGGATTCCATTCCCATACGGCGGCCGTTAAACTTGTCGATCATATAGGACTTCAGAACACCCTTTTCGATCAGCACATTTTTCTTTGCGGGCGTACCCTCGTCGTCGATGTTGATTGAGCCCCACGCATTGGGGATGGTGCCGTCGTCAATGGCAGTGACCTTAGGATTGGCGATCTGCTGACCCAGCTTTCCGGCAAAGACACTTTGTCCGTAGGCAACAGAGCTTGCCTCCAAACCGTGACCGCAGGCCTCGTGGAAAATGACGCCGCCGAAACCGTTGCCGATAGCGACCGGCATCACACCTGCGGGACAATAGCCTGCGCCGGCCATAGTGATGGCCTGCTTGGCAGCGTGGAGACCCACTTCCTTGGCGTTAACCTCACTATCGAACATTTCAAGACCCATACGGCGTCCGGGAGAACAAGCTCCGGTCTGGGTACCGCTGCCCAGATCTGCAACCGCCACAACGGTGATTCGAGACCGTATCTGTCTGTCCTGAGTATAGATGCCATCCGTATTGGCGATCAAAATATTGTGATCCACGTCCAAAAGGTTGCCTGTAACCTGCGTAATGCCCGCATGATATTCCTTTGCAGCAAAATAGCCTTCCTTCAGAATCTCCACTTTCCGAGCATTTTCCACAGAGGAAGGAACGATCCGAACGGGGTGGATATCCCCGAAGATCCGTTCACGCAGGACAATATCGATCTGTGCCGTACCCTGCCCCAGTGCCTCTGCGGCCTTTTGGGCGCAGGCGACAAGCCCCGTTTCGGAGGTATCCACAGTAGATGCCATAACGCTGCGAAGGCCCTTGTAAACGCGGACAGCCGCACCGGCAACCACGGTATCGTTAATAGACTCTACACGGCTGGCGATCATACTGACCGTGTGGTTCGTGGTATGCTCCGCAAAAATCTCTGCATAATCCGCACCGGTAGATACCGCCACCTGTAAAACGCGGGCGCAAAGCTCTCTTGAAATCATATTCTCTTTCTCCTTTTTAAAATATATTTCATCATAGCACAGTCGGCGGACATTTGCAAGCCTCTCGCGGAGCTTTCTGCCCCATCCTTTGTTGACAACATTCAATTTCTTGTGCTATAATTTTTACATTATTCAGAGCGCAAAAGAGGTGTTATTATGCAGAAAAAGAACGATATGCACCATATAAATCACTTTATTTGGGACTTTGATGGCACCCTTTTTGACTCCTATCCCATCATCATTGCTACGCTCCGGGCTGCGTTGCAGGACTACGGCCACGATTGTGACCCTGTTGAGGCTATGGGGCTTATGCTCCAAAATATTGGCGTTGCCCAGCATTACTACGCGAAAAAATATAACATTCCGTACGAGGAGCTGAGCGAAACCTATGCCCGCCACCACCAGCAGCTAAATCCTCAGCTCGCGGCAAAGCCTATGAAGGATATAGAAAAAGTTCTTTCCAAAATCTGCGAGACCGGGCGGAAAAACTACATATTCACCCACCGCAAATGCAGCACCACCGCTATGTACTTAGAGAAATACGGCCTCGACCGTTATTTTACCGAGATCGTCGGCCCAGAAGATACGCATTTCGCCTACAAGCCCGCCCCGGACTCTCTGCTGTATCTGATGGACAAATACAGCATGACCGCTGGGGATGCAGTGATGGTCGGTGACCGGGACTGTGATTTAGGCAGCGCCCGGAATGCCGGCATTGGTACAGCCCATTTTGTCTGCGCACTTGTTCCGGAAACACTTTCCTGCGATTTTTGTTTTGAAAGCTATGAAAAAATGCTTGCCATTTTGTAATTTGTAATTTATAATCTATAGATGTGGATCAAGCAAAACGCTCCACCTCGGGTAACCTCTCCGTGTAAAAATTGGAGGTGTAACAGAATATGCGGGCGTGGTGGAATTGGCAGACACGTTGGATTTAGGTTCCAATGGGTAACCGTGCAGGTTCAAGTCCTGTCGCCCGTACCAAATAAAGCAGGAAGGTATCCGCCTCCCTGCTTTATTTATGTCAGATAAGACAGGGCTTGAACCCGCCTAAATGGAACTGTCCGATGGACAGTTCCTCAGAGTATCAAAAAAGCCGCCAACCGTCAAAACGCAAGTATATGAATAGATTGCGAACCAAAGCCTTCTCCTTTGGGAGAAGGTGGCAAAAATCTTTGATTTTTGACGGATGAGGGGTGAAAAAGCTTGCTGCGCAAGGCATTTTGACTTACTGCGCAAACCGGTCTCTACCGTACCACCTGTACGCCGACGAGCCCGGTTTGCTTGTCTTGGTGTCTCTATTGACCTCTGTCAGTCTGTCAAAAATAAGTTTTTTGACAGACTGTGGAACTGTCCGATGGACAGTTCCTGCCACCCGGTGGCTACCTCAATTTTCTCCCACGGACGTGGGAGAAAATGCAAATCAAGTCCTGACGCCACTGAAAATACTCCTACCCTAGCATTACATCCAGTAGCATCATTACCGCAAAGCCAAGTACAATGCCCATTGTGGCAAGATACGGCTGTGTTTCTTGATTTCTCTGACATTCCGGTATCAATTCGTGTACGGCCACCAAGATCATCGCGCCAGCGGCAAAGGATAATGCA
>JAFQPB010000043.1 GCA_017411905.1 Oscillospiraceae bacterium | reverse complement strand
GGGCCTGTGCATACCACCGGCACGGCCGGTGGTTATGATTTTATTATTTCTTCTTAGGCTCGCGGATGCGGCTAAGCTTCTTGTTAAGAGCCAGCAGCTCTTCCTTGGTGAACTTCACATTCATCATACCGCCGGCCATAGTCAGCAGACGCAGAACGGTAAAGCCGTTCATCATACTCATCATCTCAGGTGTGACCTCGAAGCCTGCCGCCTTCTTTTTCGGCTCACCCTTCTTCTTGCCGCCAAGCATCTTGCCCATCAGCTTCATAAAGATCAGCTTGCCGCGGAAGGTGGAGATCACGTCACCCATCTTGGAGTTCAGAGACAGCCGGCCGGGCTTCTCCTCGATGTCAAACCAGTTGAGGATCGCGCCCTCTTCCTTCAGGCGGTAATCCTCATTGAAGGTATCCACCTTGCGGATGATGCTCTCGTCCTTCAGATCGCCGGAAACGGCAGTGAGCTTGGTCTCGCCTGCATTGGGAACATCGAAATAGAAGAAGTGGTCAGCCGCTTCCTTTACGCCCAAAGACTTACCGTTGGCAAACAGCTCCACAGTCTTCTGATTGGAATAAACCGTGACCTTCGTTACATCCTCCACCCGGTCAATATAACGCTTGCCGCACAGGTGGACGAAAGGCTCATCAGAAAGCCAAGCCTTATAGGCGTAGAAGGCGTCCTTCTTATAGCTACGGTCGAAGGTCACAAGACCCTTGTGGTTCTGACCGTTCTCGCCGCCCTCTGCGCGGGCATCGGCACCGAAGTCGAACATATTCCATACATGGGTCGCCCACATATACTTGCGGGTATAGAGCTGCTTTATCAGCTCCTCGTGGTAATACGCCTGATATTCCTCGGTGTAGTCACCCTGCCGGGGATCGGAGGTGTGCCAGTTCAGTGCCTCACAGCCGTACTCAGAGCAGCCGATAGGAATACTGGGATGCATTGCGTGGAACTTATCAAACCAAGGGCCGTTCATAGAGGTTTCGCCGCCGTACCAGCCGAAATAGTGGTTATAGGAGACCACATCGGGGATCTGCAGATAGGGATCCTCCATCTTGCACATAGAGACGGCTGCAACGGTAGTCAGTCTCGTCTTATCCATTTCGTGGCACAGGTCATTGAGGATTCTATGGTTTTCCATCAAATCCTCGTCGCTGCCACCGATGGAAATTTCGTTGGAAAGACCCCAAACCACGATAGAGGGGTGGTTGTAGTTTTGCGAGATCAGCTCCTTCATCTGGGAGATGGTGTTCTCACGGCCGGTGGGCATATGCTTGGAAATATAGGGGATTTCTGCCCAAATCACAAGACCCTTCTGGTCACACAGGTCGTAGAAATACTGATCGTGCTGATAGTGGGCAAGACGGATGGTGGTGCAGCCCACCTCGCAAATCAGATCAATATCCTCCTCGTGATGGGCTTTTGTCAGAGCGTTACCCACGCCCCAGCGGTCCTGATGGCGGGAAACACCGCGGAGCGGATACGCCTCGCCGTTGAGGATGAAGCCATTATCGGGGTCGATCTTAAAGGTACGGCAGCCGAAACGGGAACAAACATTATCAATCACGCTGTCACCCTCTACGATCTCTGCCTCACAGCAATAGAGGTAGGGGTCCTTGCGGCCGTGCCACAGGTGGACATTCTTAATCTCAAAGGTGACCTTCTTATCGGCAGAAGACAGCTTCTGCAGCTCCTTCTCGTCCTGATCGTACAGCGTGTAAACGATCTGCTGGCCGGCCTTAAGCTCGGTGGTGTAGACCTCCACCTCCACAGCAGCATCCTTGCCGTTTACGGCAGGGGTGATCTTAATGCCGGGTGCACCGAAGTAATCAAGGTCGAAGTGGGTCTCGTTTACGGTGATGAGGTAAACGTCACGGTAAATGCCGCCGTAGAAGGTAAAGTCCGCCATCTGGGGATAAACCGTCTCATTGGCTGCATTGTTTACCACGATGGCCAGCAGATTTTCCTCCTCCGTCAGGGCGTCGGTCAGGTTTACCCGCCAAGTGGAGTAGCCGCCGTCGTGGTGACCTACTGCATTGCCATTAACATAAACATCTGCAGAGGAGTTGGCACCGCGGATTTCCAAGTAATGCAGGCCCTCGCCCAGCTCGGACTTCTTTAAGGTCTTGGTGTACAGGCAGTCACCGCGGAAATAGTCGTTGCCGCCGTCCTGACCGTCCACAGCGTTCCAGCAGTGGGGCAGGTTCACCTTTTCGGCACCCTCGGTAGCCTTGGGGTCAGCGCAGTTCTTGATAAACTGCCAGCCTTCGTTCATACAAATAATTTTTCTCAATTTGGTTTCCTCCAAACACAGTTTCCGTGAAACTGCCGCACCCGCCTATGCAGATGCGGCAGCTCTTTTTTCATTACTCAGCAGCCTTGCGGGCAGCCAGTTCGGTATTCATCTTCTCCAGAGTCTTCTTATCCAGATTGTAGACAAGGCCCAAACCTACGAAGATAAAGATACCTGCAACCAGATACAAAACAGCAACCAAAGAACGGATCTCCAGTCTGTTTGCCCAAGAGATCAGGTTCACATCGATGAACTCTGCACCGGTTTTCGGATCAACAGCATTGTTGACATAGCCCATAGTGCCCATAATGGCAACCGCTACAGCAGGACCCACGCCCTGAGCCAGCTTACGGAAGAAGGAGTGCAGCGCATAGACGGTGCCTTCCTCACGAACGCCGTATTTCCACTCGCTGTAGTCAATGGCATCGCCCATCATTGCCCAGGAAACGGTAGAGTAGATACCCAAACCCAAAGCGCAGACAAGCTGTGCAACCACATAAACGATCAGGTCAAGACCGGTATTGTCTTCGCTGACAGGGATAAGACCGAGAGGTGCAGCAAACAGGAGCAATGCGCCAAGAATGTAGCAGATCGCGCCGATCTTGGACAACTCCTTCTTGCCATACTTGACCACCATCTTACGGGCAAGGGGCGTAAATACAACGATGGGGATCATAGCAAATGCGGAAATGAGGCCGGAAATACCGGGATTCTTAAAATAAACCTGGAAGGTAACATCCACAGCAGTGGTAGCGCCCTGCATACCGATGAACATACCCATAGCAGCCAATGGCGCCAACAGCAGGACGGTTCTTCAGGAAGTTGCCCATAGCCTTAATAACATTGAATTTAGGCTGATCCTCGTTGCACTTTACTTCCTCTTCCACACGGATAACCGTGTTTCTGATCATAAACTGGAAGCAAATAAAGCCCAAAATACCCATAACAAAGGCAGACAGGAAAACCATATTGCCATTGAGTGTGTTATCCTTATTGTAAATGATGAACTTCAGGATAACCATAGGGATCATATTACCGGCCAAAGAACCGATAGAACGCCATGCAGAAAGGCTTGCGCGGTCAGCGGGCTCCTTGGAGATCAAGGACAGCAGAGAGCCGTAGGGAACATTTGCGATGGTATAGAAAGCATCCCATACAACGTAACCCGCGATGAAGATGATGAACTTCGCCCATACGGGAGCTTGGGGGAAGGGCAGGAAGCAGCAAGCACCGCCTACGATCAGACCGATGGAGCCTACCCAGATGTACTGCAGGAACTTGTTGCGCTTATACTGACGTCTGTCCGCATCGATCATAGAGCCGATCAGGGGGTCGTTGATCGCATCCCAAACCTGAACGATAACCAGAAGCAGGGAGTACCATGCACTCATACCCATAACCTGCGTCCAGAACAGCGCCATTGTGCCCTTGAGCGCAAAGCTCATATTACAGCCAAGGTCACCGGCTGCGTATGCGAGCGCATCCCGCATACCAAACTTTCTTTTTTCCACTTTTTATTCCTCCTGTTTTTATTTTACCCTTACAAAGGGCGCAAAACATTATTTTCATTATACTATATCTATTCGCAACTGTAAGAGATAATCTTTTGCTCTTTTTGTAAATTTTTTGTTTTTTTCTAACAAAAACGCTGGACAGGCTGATAATTTTGCACTATAATAGATTTATCAAGTGTAAAATTTTTGACAATTTTGTCAATTTGGAGGTATTTTATGGAATATCGTGCCGAGCTTCAGCTGCTGACTGACCTTTTCCGCCGAATCGGCAGCTCTGTCACCACCGTGGACCCCAACGCACCTCTCTCCCAACTCCTCGTCTCACAGGTGTACATCCCCGGCCTTGCAGAAACGGAGGATATTTCTGTTCCTCTGCGGGAATACTTGCCGGAGCTTCAAGAGGAAACTGTCTATTCCATCACCGACCGGCTGTTCCTCAAGTACACTTATCTGCTTCTTCCCAACGTCCAGCCGGCGTCTCTGCTGGTATTTGGCCCTTATTTGGAAAAGGAAGTCTCTGCGCAGACTGTTTTGGAGCTGACAGAAGCCTTGGATATCCCCTCTGCCCAACAGAAATTCCTGCAGAAATACTATTCCTCTTTACCGGTCATTGATCCGGAAAGTCACGTACAGCTTCTGCTGACCATCTTCTACGAGCGGCTTTGGGGTGTTGATGGCTTTACTTATGCCACCTTTAACCGGGACACCCTTTCAGATTTTACCGCCTTCCGGCAGAATATCCTCTCCTCCGAGGAGGTAAGTACCCAGTGGAATGTAGATATGATCGAAAAGCGGTATGCCGGTGAGAATGCGATGATGGATGCCGTCCGTACCGGCAACCTTAAAAAAGTAGACACCCACTTAGGCAGAATTACCGCTGCCGTTTTCGACAAACGTCTGCCCGACCATCTTCGCACTCTAAAGAATTACTGTATCATCACCAATACGCTGTTTCGGAAGGCCGCTGAGCAGGGCGGTGTCCACCCCGTCTATTTAGACAGCGTTTCCTCTGACTTTGCGGCAAAGATCGAACAGCTTGCCTCCCCTGCCGCCTGCCCCGCGATGATCGGCAGTATGGCGCGGTCTTACTGCCGGCTGGTAAAAAACCACTCGGCAAAGAGCTACTCCCCCGCCGTCCAAAAGGCGATGATCTGCGTAGATGCCGACCTTGCCGCGCCGCTGAGCCTGCGGTATTTGGCAGACGAGCTGAACATCAACAGCAGCTACCTGTCCTCTCTCTTTAAGAAAGAGGCCGGTATGACTGTCACAGCTTATATTATTCGCCAGCGGATCAATTATGCCAAGCATCTTTTGGAAAATACCCGCCTGCAAATTCAGACTGTCGCCCAGCACTGCGGCCTTGGTGATGTCCACTACTTCTCCAAGCTATTCAAAAAAGAGACCGGTATGACCCCCCGGGAGTTCCGGCAAGCGGTACAATAAACATAGGATAACCCCCGGAAAAAGTGCTTTTTCCGAGGGTTATTTTATGGGTTATTTTAGTTAAAATTCAGAGTATTGACGGTCTTTGTGCCATCTGCGTGGACAACCGCCAATACGCAGCCGGTATAATAATTCTTGTTATTATAATTTGTGGGAGACATTTCTACGGTAACTTCCTGACCTACATAGGCTTTCAGCCAGTCGTATTGTTTCGCATTGGAACAGTAAAGACGCACATTAATATTAGATTTACTATATGTACTGCTATTGGAGATATAGATATTTGTGTAGTAAGCTGCCTCTTCGACAACAACATAGCCGGTCACAAGGAACACAGAGGTTGTAAAATCAACCGTTTTGTCCAAGTTGTAGAAATCCTCAACAGACAGCGCACCGTCAAAGCTGGTAGTAGGGTACTCGTGGCTTCCGTAATTGTTGGCCTTCACAGCCGCTCCGGAAATACAAGTCTGTCCGGCATGGCTACCGGTGTTGTCATGCAAACGGTCACGGTTTCCTTCGATAATAACCTCATAACCTATTTCTAAAGCAGTCATCGTATCAGCATCAGTAAGAACCACGATCACACCGGTTTCATCAATTAAGTAAAAGCCTGTCTTCTCCGGAGCAACAATAGAAGGTCCCACAATGCCCTTGACGGTGACCTTTTCGTTAAGCGCGGTCTTGATGGCATCGTCAACTGTGCTGTACTGTACCTCTGCCTGATCCATTTTTACCTCGATGGTCACATCCTCGGAGTAAGTCACACCGTTATGTGTGGCAGTAACAGTAATCTGAACCGTACCGCTGGCAAGGCAGTTCATCACATTGCCGTCAATGCTGATAACTGCACTGTCGCTGGAGGTATAGCTGAGCACCGCACCGGTGTATCCCAGCAGCTCGTTGTCAACAGAGGTAATCAGCCCCATAGCGGGGTTGCCGGTGTACACCCTCAGGAACTGGGGAATGCCGTAGAGCTTTACTGCATTCTCTGCAAAGTTTACGGTATTTACATCAAAGCCCTCATCCACTACCGCTACGGGCAGGAAGCGCCAAACGCAGCCGGAGGCGGAGGATTTTGCATTGAGCGCAGTCAAGTTAACGGTGCAGATCTTGCCGTCAAATTCATCCAACCAAGCAAAATCACTGCCGTTGCACTGGGTGTAAATATAGCTGCCGGTCTTGCCGTCCAAATCGTTAATATAATAGTTGACAAAGCCGTTGCCATCCACTCTCTTGACCTGCGCAGTAACCTTGAAAACCTTGCTGGAAATATCAGTGGTAACAGGCGTGTCAACGATCTCTTTAACCGTAGTCGTTTCCATCCAGCTTGTGTCAAAGGCATGGCTGCCCTCGTCATTGCTGATAAGGATGGGATTTTTTAGCTGATTACAGCCTATATAGCCGAATTTTTCTGCGTTTGCTTGCTCGCTTTCCAAAATCCAGTAATCCTTCTCGGCTTGAATTGTGATTTTGTTTCCTTCCTTGACTTGGGCTGCCAGCTCACTGTCGTAAACATAGATAGAAGCGGTATCGTCTACCAAAATAAAGCCCGCAGGCTTCTGTCCAAGGGCATAGGTGATTCGCGCCACCACGCCCTCAGCTATAACAAAGGTACCTTTTTCAGCCTTTCTTACAGCAGCAAGGCCTGTTTCTGTTTTGGTCGTTTCAGGTTTTGAAAACATAGAGAGGATGCTGTCGATGCTTACGTCGCAGCCAGCGAGCATACCGGCAAGCATCGCAAGACAGAGGAGGAGGGCAATGCGTTTTTTCATAGCGATAACCTTCTTTTTATGTATTTTTTGGGGGTATTTTGCATACAAATTTATTATACTATAGCGAATTCCCAAATGCAATGTAGAAATATGCACAAAAATGGACGGAACAAAAGCTCCCCTTGGGCCCAAGGGGAGCTTTTTGCGGTTATTAGCAAAGCTTTGCGCCGGCGGGGATGGCATCGTCTACCATCAGAAGGTTCAGCTTTTCCTCGCCCTTTTCGGTGTGGACTGCAGAGATCAGCATACCGCAGGACTCCCGACCCATCATCTTCCGGGGCGGCAGGTTGGTGATGGCCACCAAGGTCTTGCCGATCAGCTCCTCCGGCTTATAGAATTTCGCAATGCCGGAGAGGATTTGGCGGTCTACGCCTGTGCCGTCGTCCAAGGTAAACTGCAAAAGCTTATCGGACTTCTTTACCGGCTGACAGTCCTTGACCTTCACAGCCCGCATATCGCTCTTGCAGAAGGTATCGAAATCCACCGTCTCTTCGCAATACGGCTCAATTTCCAGCGGAGGCAGCTTTGCCTTCGCTTTTTCTGCATTAAAAGCGTCGATTTCCGCCAGTTTCTTCTCCATATCCAGTCGGGCAAAGAGAATTTCCGGTGCATCCAGCTTGGTACCGGCCGCCATTGCGCCAAATGCCTTCAGGCTCTCAAGGCCGCCGTTTTCGCACTTAATTTGCGCCAATATCTTCTTGGAGGTATCGGGCAGGTAGGGCTCCAGTGCCACCGCCGCAAAGCGGATAGACTCCAAGAGATTATACAGCACTGTACCAAGACGCGCCTTGTTCTCCTCGCTCTTGGCAAGTGCCCATGGGGCCGTCTCGTCAATATACTTATTGGCGCGGCGCAGCAGTACGAAAATTTCATCGATGGCATCGGCAACCTTCAGCTCGTTCATCTTCTGCTCCACCTTGCCGGGCATAGCGAGGGCAACGGCTTTCAGCTCTTCATCCAAAGCATCAGGGACGGAAGGTGCCTGCACGATACCGTCAAAGTACTTATTGTTCATCGCGATGGTACGGTTGACCAGGTTGCCGAGAATGTTGGCAAGCTCAGAGTTAATACGCTCGATGATCAGCTCATAGGTCATAATGCCGTCGGCGGCAAAAGGCATTTCGTGGAGCACGAAATAACGCACTGCATCCACGCCAAACAGCTCCACCAAATCGTCCGCATAGATGACGTTCCCCAAGGACTTGCTCATCTTGTCGCCCTTGACCAGCAGCCAGGGATGACCGAAGACCTGCTTAGGCAGCTCCTCGCCCATACTCATCAGGAAAATGGGCCAGTAAATGGTGTGGAAACGGACGATGTCCTTGCCGATCAGGTGCAGATCAGCCGGCCAGAACTTCTTATAATGCTCGTCATGATTGCCGTCGGGGTCGTAGCCGCAGAAGGTGATATAGTTGCTGAGCGCATCCAGCCACACATAGCTGACGTGGCCGGGGGCAAAGGTCAGGGGCACGCCCCAAGTAAAGCTCGAGCGGGACACACACAGATCCTGCAGACCGGGCTTTAAGAAGTTGTTGATCATCTCGTTTTTCCGGCTCTCCGGCTGGATAAAGTCGGGATGCTCTTCAATATGCTTCATCAGCTGGTCGGCATACTTGCTCATCTTGAAGAAATAGGCCTCTTCCTCGGCATCTACGCATTCCCGGCCGCAGTCAGGGCACTTGCCGTCCACCAGCTGGCTCTCTGTCCAAAAGGATTCGCAGGGTGTGCAGTACTTACCCACATACTTACCCTTATAAATATCGCCCTTTTCATACATCTTCTCGAAGATACGCTGAACTTTCTTCTTATGCTCCGGATCTGTGGTGCGGACGAAGCGGTCATAAGTGGTGTTCATCAGGTCCCAAATGTTCTTGATCTGACCGGCCACATTGTCCACATATTCCTGAGGGGTCACGCCTGCAGCCTCGGCCTTTTCCTGAATTTTCTGACCGTGTTCATCGGTGCCGGTCTGGAAATACACATCGAAGCCCGCCTGCCGCTTATAGCGGGCAATAGCATCGGCAAGTACGATTTCATAAGTATTGCCAATGTGGGGCTTTGCCGAGGTGTATGCGATGGCTGTAGAAATATAATAAGGTTTCTTTTCTTGCATATTTGTTCCTCCTAAAAAATAGAAAATCGCCCTTGGCTCTTCCAAGGGCGATAAAATTTACCGCGGTACCACCTTGATTCGCAAAATATCCCTGTCATTGCGAACCAGTCCGCAGACTGGTGTGGCAATCTATAGAGAAATTTGCCTTCAAAACGCTTTAACGGGCGCACCCGAAAATGCCTACCTATCGACACTTTAGCTCCCAGACCATCTTCTGCCGCTTTCCCGTACCCATTTCCACCACACAGGGCTCTCTGACCGCTTCCGCAGGCATACTCTTCTGTTCATCGCTTTTCATTATAATATAGTATTATAGACCGCAGGATAGCTGTTTGTCAACGATAATTTTCTCAGCACACAACCACGCCTCTGTCATTCTGAGCAGAGGCGTAGCCGGAGTCGAAGAATCTACGCATTATCGTCGATGCGGTGTAGATATTCGGTGCGAAGATCCTTCGACTACGCACTTCGTGCTTCGCTCAGGATGACAGTCGCAGAGGTAATCGTCCATTTTTACCGTTTCTCTCGTGTGAGTAACAGTGCTACAACCACGGCGCAAATACCCGCAGTGAGCTTACCTACGATCAACGGCAGCAGCATAGCTGGTGCAAAGCCTGCCGCAAAGCCCAGATGGTCGCCAAAAACGAAAGCCGCAGAAACTGCAAAGGCCATATTTACCACCTTGCCCCGGTCGTCCATATCCTTGATAAGGCCAAAGGTGGCAATGGAATTGGCAAGGCTTGCTACCAGTCCCGCTGCTGCCGTTTCATTGACCCGCAGCCGCTTTCCAAGCCCCATAAGGGGTTTCTTCAGCACCTTTGTGATGGCATAGACCAGCGGAAATGCACCGGCCAGCACGATGGCGATCTCCCCCACCGTTTTGAAGCCGTCCTCGATGGGATTCATTCCGGGAATCAGCACAAAGCCTGTGAGCTTTTCCACAATGGCGGCACCGAGCCCTACGGTAATCACTGCCAGCACCCCTTTCCCAAAGACGGTAAAGCCTTTTATCATTGCTTTTTCCGCCCGCCAAAGGCCAAGGGCTATCAGCAGTGCCAAAAGAACCACAGGAATTAAGTTTCGCAAAACCGTAATAATGGGGTAGCCCGCCACCAAGCCGCCGATCAAAATACCTACCGGGATGGTAACGATGCCGCACAGCGCACCTTTTGCAAAATAAGGTCTGTCCTTCTCCCGGAGTATCCCCAGTGCCACAGGAATGGTAAAAACCACCGTCGCGCCCAGCATCGAGCCGCAGAGCACACCGCCCAAATCCGCAACGGCCGGGTCATTTGCCATTTCCCGCGCCAGCGCGCCGCCGCCCATATCGCAGGCAAGGATTGAGCCTGCAAACATAGCCGGGTCTGCGCCCAAAAAGGTATATACGGGCACCACCACCGGGCGAAGCAGGGTAGCAAGGACAGGAGAAAAAGAGATAATACCCACCATCGCCAGCGCAAGGGAGCCCATAGCGAGGATTCCTTCCTCAAACTGCTTGCCCAGTCCTATCCGGTTTCCGAATATCCGATCCAGCGCACCCAGTACCGCAAAAGCTGCCATTACAGCGATCAGGATACTATGTGCCGACATTTTTGCCCTCCTGATCGATGATGGCTACCACCGCCGCATCCACCGGTGCCTCCATACAAAAACGGGAAGCTACTGTGCCGGTGACCAGCAGTACCCGGTCTCCGTCCCCTGCGCCCACGTGGTCTGCCGCCACGATCTCTCCCGCATCCGTTTTTACCACAAGAAAGGTCTGTCCCATCAGGCAGTTTGCCTTACGGGTGGACCATACTGCTCCGGTCACTGTTCCTAATGTCAATCCGATCCCTCCAAAATTTCCCGGGCCAAGGGCGTCAGCACCGCCCCCGCATCCGGCCTTTTTCCTGCCTGCCGCATTTTTTGTGCCTCTGTGGCAGTAACCAACCGTTTTTGTGTGCCGTCCACAAAGAGCACACCCCAATTTTTCAGCTCCCGCCGTTTTGATGCCAAAGCCGCCGCCAATGCCCGGTTTTTCGGTGCTTCCGGCAGTCCCGGCGTGTATAAAACCACCGGCTTTCCCATAGCCAAGGCACATAGTGCCTCCTCATTTTGAAAACCCAAAAGCTGTCCTAAGGTAAGGGACCCAATTACCACCGCATCGTATGGCCCTTCCCCGTAGGTATAGCCTAAATCCCGGGGCGGACAGCGGCCAATAAGCAGGGCTTTCATAGTAATATCCTCCCCAAATCCCCGGGCGTAAAGCCGCAGGCATTTGCTTCGTCATAATCTAAATGGACACGGGTGGAAAAATCCGGGCTTACCCGCACCACCGTATCACCGAATATCACCGGGCGGTCGGTATAGGTCTCCAAGCGCACTACCTGCTTGTCTTTTACCCCAAAGCGGGCGGCATCCTCCGGGGTCATATGAATGTGCCGCCGGGCGGCTATGACCCCATGCTTCAGGGTAATTTCCCCTTTTTCGCCCCGAACGGTGATACCGGGCGTTTCCTTTACCTGTCCCGACAGCCGTACCGGCGGCTTGATGCCCAGAACCTTGCCGTCAGTCAAGGAAATTTCTACCTGTCCTTCGCTTCTTTCCGGGCCTAAGACGGCTACATTCTCAAATTTCCCCTTTGGGCCGATGATTGTTACACGTTCACGGGACAAAAACTGTCCCGGCTGAGAAAGGGGTCTCTCCGGGGTAAGTCCGTGTCCAAAAAGCTGCTGCATCTGCTGCTGTGTCAGGTGGACGTGGCGGCCGGAGGCCTCCATTTCCACGCAAATACGGTGCAGCACCTGCTCGCACAGCTTATCTATGGTATGCTCCTGCATTCATTCACCTGCTTTTCGCCTTTTCTTCAATCATAAGAAGGTATAAATAGCTGCTCAGCCGATTGATCGCCCGGATAATGTCCGGCCTTGTGCAGTTCCCCTCCCGGTCAGAGAATGCGTGCACTGCCGCAAGCTCTGCCTGCCGGGCGGCGCACCGACAGCGATTGAGCCGCAAGACCTTTGTACCGTCACCAATTTCCGGCATAAAGTGGGGAATTCCGTAATATTCTTGGGGAAAATGGCTTCGTTTTCGCAGTTCCGAAGCATCCATTCCCCCAAGGCGCGTTTCCTGCAGCTCCTTTTCCAGCACATCGGCAGCGATCAGGGTCCGGGCGAGGGTCAGCCCATCGTGCAGCTTTCCTATGCCCGTTTCCGCTTGGGCAAGAAGCAATTCCGCCTCCAAAGTATCCACCGCGCCCCGGAACGCGATCCGGGGATGGGTCTTTTTCACAAGGAAATCGCCGTTTAAATGGGTCATATCCTCCGGTTTTTCCCGGAAATAACCGCCGCCTAACGCCCGGTATTCCTCCGGTCTTGCCTTTTCCCCGGGGAGAATTTCAATTCGCTCCCGGTTTAGATAATCTCTGGCTTCGGAGGTCAGGCTGTCCCCTTTTCCCAAATAAAAGACCCGTTTTCCGTCCCGATTTCGGATATTATCCCGGGCATTTTGGGCTGTATAGAGCATTATTTGCCGTTACCGCTGGCGGGTGTACTGCTCAGTCTGCCGTGGGGAAGAATGGCATCCACCTCGGTGTGAGGACGGGCAATGACGTGTACAGAAACCAGCTCGCCTACCTTTTCTGCGGCGGCTGCGCCCGCATCAGTTGCCGCCTTGACTGCGCCCACATCACCGCGCACCATCACAGTAACCAATCCGCCGCCTACCATCTCTTTGCCAACAAGTTGGACGTTGGCGGATTTTACCATAGCGTCTGCCGCCTCAATTGCGCCGATCAGGCCTTTTGTTTCGATCATACCAAGAGAATTTGTGTTCATAACGTGCTTCCTTTCTTATTTCAGTCGTTCCAAAATTTTCGCTGCCAAAAGCTCCACAAGGGTCTCGTCTGCAGAGATTACAGGTGTTTTTTCCTTATTTTCCCTGTCCCACGCCACCCGGCGGATGTTAATAAGATCGAGGGGGGAGATATTATTAGAGGAGCTGCTGCCGCCTACTGCGCCGCAGCCAAGGGTAAGTGCCGGGAAAAGCCCCGTGGTTTCCCCTATGCCGCCCAAGGCCGCCGGGGTATTGACCAAAAAACGGGAGACAGGGATTTGGAGTGCGAATTTCTCCACCGTCTTTTCATCCCGGGCGTGGATGGCAAAGGTATGGCCGCTGCCCTCATGGGTCAGTACCTCGATGGCTTTTTCCAGTACTGCATCCTCGCTGTCCATCACGAAAAAGGCCAGCACCGGGCACAGCTTTTCCATCGAATAGGGGCGGGTCGGGCCTGCCTCCTGCTCTCTTGCCACCAGAATTTTCGTGGTGTTTGGCACGGAAAAGCCTGCCTTTTCTGCCAGTTCTCTTGCGGTTCTGCCTACGATTTCCGGATTCAGCGACCCGTCCGGACGGAACAGGTGCTTTGCAAGGCGTCCTGCTTCCTCCGTGTTCATAAAGTAAAAGCCCATAGCAGTGGCTTCTGCCTTTACCTGCTGCTCCATAGCTTTTTCCACGATGATACTCTGCTCCGAGGCACAGACCGTGCCGTTATCAAAGGTTTTCGAGCGCAGAATGCAGGAAAGGGCGTGCCCTACGTCTGCGGTATGGTGGATATAGGCAGGGCCGTTGCCTGCGCCTACGCCGATGGCAGGCTTTCCGGAGGAATAGGCCGCCCGCACCATACCGGGGCCACCGGTCGCCAAAATGAGCCGTACTTGAGGCGCAGTCATCAGCTCCTGACAGCCGGCCATAGAGGCAATGCCCAGACACCCGATACTACCCTTGGGCGCGCCTGCCTTTTCTGCCGCCTGCCGAACGATCTCTGCCGCCCGGAGGGTACAGAAAAGTGCCTTGGGATGGGGAGAAAATACAATGCTGTTTCCGGCTTTCAGAGCGATCATAGCTTTATAGCAGACCGTAGAGGTAGGATTTGTACTGGGGATAATGGCGGCAATTACGCCAACAGGAACACCGATTTCCCATAGTTTTTCCTGTGGATGGCTATTTAATACGCCCACCGTCTTCATATCCCGCACCGCCTCCCAAACACGGCGGGAAGCAAATTCATTTTTCCGGGTCTTATCCTCTACATTTCCAAAGCCGGTCTCCCGGACGGCCATATCCGCCAGCTCTCCGCTGTGCTTATAAAAGGCATCGGCGATAGCCTGCACGATTTTATCTAATTGCGACTGATCCATTCGGGTCAGCAGCTTTTGCGCTACCTCTGCCTGTCGGGCAAGGTCTCTTGCCTCCTGCCGGGCTTTTAAGTCCTTATCCAGTTCCATTTATACTCCTTTCGGGCTTGCCGCTACTTCCGCTACCGCTTGGGCAAACGCTGTGCAAGCCGCTTCACAGGCAGACTGACTGCCGCTAAGCAGTCCACCGCCAAAATTTGTTTCACTGGGGGGCGCATAGAGCTTTTGCAGCTTCACATCTGCCGCTTTCATTGCCGCGTCCAAGGCATACATACTCTCCAGCGGTGGGGCAATGAGATAAGCAATGGCTGTCCCCTCCGGAACGCCCGCCTCTTTTGAGAGAAATGCGCCGGTACGGCTGACCGTATGGGCAAGATAGGGTACTTCTCCCGCCGCATCAAAGCCGATGCGCTGGAGTGCTGACAGTGCCGCCTCCATACCGCTGCGTACCGCACCGGGAGTAGACCCTGCCAAAATGCCAATCACTTCACCTGCGTTGGGCGTAGAGGCATTCCCTGCCCCTGCGTAAAAGCTGCGGCTGTAACACACCTGCACCGCTGCGGCTTTTGTGGCCTCATCCAAGGCAATATAGGTAGCATCGTCGCTGTCTGTGGTGATAAGTCCCAAGGACGGACAGTCTTCCGGCGCACCCAAGGCCTTGCAGAGCGCAGGTGCGGCATTGGCCAAATACCGCACAGAGAGTACTTTTACGGGAATCATACGTTTTCCTCCAAGTGCAGTCCCACACCGGAGACCTTTTTCTTTAATATCTTGCCGATGAGCTCTGCCACGTGGGCACCCGCCTCTGCCGCCGGTGTGCCGCCATCGTGGATGTTGGAGACCACCGTCCGGGCAGATTCGCTGATACCCGTATGGGGCTTATAGGTGATATAAGCAGACATACTCTTGTCTGTTACAAGGCCGGGCCGCTCGCCCACAAGTACGCAGACCACCTCACAGCCGCAAATGTCGCCCACCGCATCGCCTGCGCCTACCCGGCAGTAACGAACAAAAAGGGCTTTTCCTGTATCAATGCCCTGCACTTTCAGTCCGTCCCGAATAGCGTGCATACAGTCCATTGCATTGTGGAGAACTGCCGCAGAAGAAAGCCCGTCGCCAATGACGATTTGGACTTTGGGCTTTTGGGGCAATTCTTTGCGAATCATTGCCGCGTTTTCTTCATCAAAGCACCGGCCAAAATCCGGGCGGGTCAAGTACATATCTTTACTATCGCATTTGGTTTTTACGGAAATAAGGCCGTTTTTCTCCCCGTAATCCTCGGGCATTTGGGAAAATACTGCATCCTGTGCCGCCGCGTGGTCTGCACGGAAGCGGAGCATCGTCAGGGTCTTATACCGGGGGCCTGCCCGTCCGCTGCCCAGTCTTGCCGGGGTGCGCGCCTTTAACCGCTTAAAGGTTTCCCCATCGGCAGGATCATCTACAAGATAGAGCTTCCTGAGGTCTAAATCCGAAACATCCGGCACAAAATCCCCATCGCCATAGGGGGTCTCCTTCGCCACAGGATTGGGGGCGGCAGGCTTATAGTCACTGCCTTTTACCATTGGCTCTGTGTCCTTAAGGAGCTCGGAAATCAGGGCGCGTAATTCGTCTTTATTCATAGTTCCTCCTTAAAACAGTAAGCAAGAGCCGTCGCCAGCCTTGGCGGTCAGCCTGCCATCTTCCACAAAGCCCATTTTTTCCAGCCATTTCTGGAAGGGGGGAATGGCGGTTTTCCCCGTCAGCTCCCGCAGGGTCGCTGTCTCCCGGAAGCCGGTGGTCTGGTAATTGAGCATAATATCGTCACCGTGAGGGATGCCCATAAAGTAGTTGCACCCGGCGACGGTCAAAAGGGTAGCAAGGTTTTCAATATCGTTTTGGTCTGCCTTCATATGGTTGGTATAACAGCAGTCGCAGCCCATAGAAATGCCGGTTAATTTTCCCATAAAGTGGTCTTCCAAGCCCGCCCTTGTGACCTGCCGGGCATCGTAAAGATACTCAGGGCCAATAAAGCCTACCACCGTGTTCACAAGAAAGGGCGAAAAATGCTTGGCAAAGCCGTAGCACCGGGCTTCCATCGTCACCTGATCGGCACCGTGGTGGGCGTTGCTCGATAGCTCCGAGCCCTGTCCTGTCTCAAAATACATTACATTCGGCCCTTCCGCCGTGCCGTATTGGTGCAGCAGCTCCTTTGCTTCCTGCAAGGTGGCCGCAGAAAAACCAAAGGCTTCGTTGCCCTTTTGACTGCCCGCAATAGACTGGAAAATCAGGTCTGCAGGTGCGCCATCCCGAACAGCCTTCATTTGAGCCGTGACGTGGGCAAGGACACAAATCTGTGTGGGAATTTCCCAATGCTCTTTAATTTCCTGAAAGCGGCGCAGTACCTTTCCCACCTGCTCCGGGGAGTCGGTGACCGGGTTGAGGCCGATGACCGCATCGCCGGCACCGAAGCTAAGGCCCTCCAAGGTAGAGGCGGTGATGCCGTCCGGGTCATCGGTGGTGTGGTTGGGCTGCAGGCGGCAGGACAGTGTCCCCGGCAAGCCGATGGTTGTATTGCAATGGGCGGTGACCGTGATCTTATTTGCGCAGTAGATCAGGTCTAAGTTGCTCATCAGCTTGCACACTGCCGCCACCGTTTCGCTGGTCAGCCCCCGGCCCAATTTTGCAATATCTGCACCGGTGGTTTTTTCCGACAGCAGCCATTCACGAAGCTCCGCTACTGTCCAGCTTTTGATTTTTTCATATTGGGGGACATTCAAATCGTCTTGGATAATGCGGGTGACCTCGTCCTCCTCATAAGGAACAACGGGATTTTCCCGTAAATCCTGCAGGGTAAGGGCCGAGAGCACCACCTTTGCCGCCACCCGCTCCCGGGCGTTTTCTGCGGCAAGACCGGCAAGAATATCCCCTGTTTTTTCTTCGTTTGCCTTGGCAAGCACCTCTTTGATGCTGCCAAATGTATAGCTTTTCCCCAAAAGTGTGGTTTTCAGCTTCATAAAGCACCTCTACTGCGATAAAATTAATGTTTTGATAACCACCGGCAGTGCCGGGCCTACCGGCGCGCCGATGTCCAAAAAGCTGCCCGCGTTCAGCTTCACCCGGTCAATACAGCAGATCGGCCTGTCGGGCGGCACAAGAAGACACAAGCAATGCCCCAATGCCTTTGCCGCATCGGCCTGCAGGGCTACATAAATAGCACCCGGAATTTCCTTTGCCAAAGCCTCTGCCAGCCGGTGCACCCGGTCGTAAGAAAACTTTCCTTCCTCGGGAATGGAATACACCACCGTTTCTCCCTCCAGTGCAGTCTTTCCGGCGGCAAATTCCACCACCGGGAGATTTTTCATTGGAAACTGTACATTTTGGTAGAACACAGTGCTGCCGGAAAGGGTGGTGCTGTAACAGCCTGCACCGATGACCGTTGCACGGATGGTCTCTGTTCCCAAGATATATTCGCCCTTACACAACCGGCTGTCCCGGATGGCGCGGCCAAGCTCGGGGCCAATATCCCCAAAGGCAAGGGGTGGATGCTCCTTTTCGATGCAGTCCGCCACACCCCCGGAAAAGGAGATGACCGGTCTTTCCTTGGGTATCTCCCACGGTACGGTGATCTCCTCCGTCATAAACCGCCACAGCCTCTCGTCTGCCGGGCGGAGCCCTGCCGCCATTTCAAGGGCAGATACCATATCCCCGATCATTTTGGGAATATCCGTCTCTTGGGTATAGGAAAGCACCGGCGAGCGATAGGTGACATTCCCATAATCGTCTCTTTTTATCAGTCTGCCGCCTACATTCAAGCAGCCGGTGGCAAGAATTTTCCCCTCTTTGATAAGACAGAGATTGCTTGTACCGCCGCCGATGTCCATATGAAGCACCAATTTCCCGGTTTTTTCGGAGTAATCCACCGCGCCCGCGCCCTGGGCGGCAAGGACGCTCTCCAGATCGGGGCCTGCAGTGGCAACCACAAACTCTCCTGCATACTGGGACAGGGCTTCTAAGGCTGTCTTTGCATTTTCTTTCCGGGAGGTTTCCCCGGTGATGATGACCGCGCCGGTATCCACCTGCTCCCGCTTTATGCCGGCAAGGGCATATTCCCGGTCAACAAGGGTTTTTAATCCCTCTTTATCCACCCTTTTTCCCTCTAAAAGGGGAGTAAAATGCACCTTTCCCCGATATAAAATCTCCCGCTCCCCGATCTCCATTTCCGGGACGGCAAAGCCGGTGGCCTTGTTTTCCACCGTCAGGCGGGATACGATCATTTGGGTAGTGGTGGTTCCCACATCCAAGCCTACAGAAAGGAGGGTATCAGCCACGGCCTGTGACCTCCTCTAAAACAAATCGCACCGTTTCTTCGGTGACCGGCTGGGGATTTGTGTTACAGCAGGGGTCGTGGAGCGCAGCGGTGATGATTTTCTCCCGCTTATTCCAAAGCTCTGCAGGCGAAATTCCGGCAGCAATCAGGGTGTCAGGCATATTCAGCTCCTGCCGCAGACGGTACAGGGCATTTTTAAGATTTTTTACTGCCACCGTGTCCGACACACCGGAAAGGCCTGCCCGGCGGGCAAGATTTGCGTATTTATGACGGGCCGCTTTGTTGTGTTCGATGACGGCAGGCAGCAAGATGGCATTGAGCCGCCCGTGGGGGATATGAAACTCACCGCCCAGACTGTGGGCAAGCGCGTGGACAAGGCCCAAGCCAGCTCGGGTAAAAGAGATTCCCGCCATTGTAGCACAGCAATGGATCTCCAACCTGCAGGACGTATCGCCCCCAAAGGAATCGGGCAGTTTTTGCAGCACGGTGGCAAAGGCACTTTCCGCAAGGGCATCCGTAAAGGGCGTGGCCTTTGTTGCTGCATAGCCCTCTGCGGCATGACTCAGCACATCGAAGCCGCAATCTGCAATCAGCGTTTTGGGCAGGGTCTCCAGCAGGTCGCTGTCCAAAAAGGCAGCCTCGGGGCAGATCTTTTCGTCAATTAAGGGATGCTTTACCCCGTCATGGGTCAAAATGGCAAAATCCGTTACCTCTGACCCGGAGCCGGAGGTGGTGGGAACGGCGATGAGTCTTGCCGTCTTTTCCGCAAAATAGACCATCGCCTTGGCGCAGTCCATAGCACTGCCCCCACCGAGGGCAATCACGGTATCGGGGCAGAAGGCATTCATTTTCGCTGTGCCTTTTGCCGCCAATACCGCAGTGGGGTCCGGACTTATTTCATCAAATATTTCAAACTGTGCCGCCCCCGATAGATGTTGTATCTTCTGCGTCCAGCCGTTTTGGACAAAAAACGGGTCGCAAACCAGCATTACCCGCCCCATATTCAGGGTTTTTAGCTCTTTTAATATGCCTTGCCCGGCAAATATCCGGGTCTTGCAGTAAAACTCCATATAGCACACCGCCTTTGGTGGTATTATTTCCCACAATTAAAAAATCATCCCGTCTTTTCAAAAAATAATGATAGGAAAAAGAAAACATATGTGCTATAATGGACGGAGAATGGTTTTTGGGAGGTGGCAATATGCGAATATTGGGCATTGACCCGGGTTACGGCATTACCGGTTTTGGCTTGGTAGATGCAAGTCGCGGCCAGCAGGTGCTTCTTCGCTGCGGTGCCATTACCACCCCTGCCCATACGGATTTCTCCGCCCGGCTTGAGATGATCTATAACGATATGCAGGAGCTGTTGAAAATGGCCAAGCCCGATGCGGTAGCCATTGAAGAACTGTTTTTCGGGCAGAATGTGACCACCGGCATTGGGGTCGCGCAAAGCCGCGGTGTCATTCTGCTTGCCATCCGGCAGGCAGGCATCCCGGTTTATCCCTACAAGCCCTCTCAGGTAAAGCAATCCGTAGTCGGCTACGGCAACGCAAGTAAGCATCAGGTTATGGATATGACCAAGCGGCTGCTCCACTTGGAGACAATGCCAAAGCCCGACGATGCTGCCGATGCCATCGCCATCGCCCTGTGTCACGCAAGATCCAGCACCAGCCTGCTGACACGAATCAATAAAGACTAATATTGTAGGGGACGGGTTTCCCGTCCCGACAAAAATACAAAATCGATACATTACACCGGGAGATTGCCACGGGCATAAATGCCCTCGCAATGACAATCAACTTTGGGAGGTTTTCTTATGTTATATTATGTATCCGGTACCGTTACCGTATTGGAGCCTGGATTGGCTGTGGTGGATTGCGGCGGCGTTGGCTATGGCTGCCGTGTGACTGCCTATACTGCCGCCCAGCTAAAATTAAATCAGAGCGCAAAGCTGTTTATTACCGAGTCTGTTCGGGAGGATGCCTTTGACCTTTTCGGCTTTATCTCCCGGGAGGAGCAGCGATGCTATGAGCTGCTGACTACCGTGAACGGTGTGGGTCCCAAGGCGGCTATGGCGATCCTGTCCGCAGGTCCGCAGAATTTCACCTTGGCGGTTATGACCGGGGACGAAAAGCTGCTGACCGCCGCCCAAGGCATCGGCAAAAAGATTGCCCAGCGGATCATCTTGGAGCTGAAGGATAAGATCGGCGGCGGCTTTGATGCCCCGGATTTCCCGGGCACGGTAACTGCCGCACCGGTGCAAAGCGGAAATCTGTCCCTTGCCACATCTGCCTTACAGGAGCTGGGGTATTCCCCCGCCGAGGTGGCGATGGCACTCAAGGGCGCAGACCCCAACGCCGATGCCCAAGACCTGATCCGTTTTGCACTCAAAGCAATGATGACGAAATAAACCGATGGAACCGCCAAAACGCAAACCAAACCGTTTGCCGGATTTTGATTACAGCACCCCGGGCGCATATTTTATAACGATTTGCGTGAAAGACAAGAAGTGCCTGTTGGGTCACATCGTAGGGGGCGGCGCCCACGACGCCCCGCAAATGTATCTCAATAATATCGGCAGAATCGTTGAGAAAAACATTTTTTCCGGCAATCTTATCCCCGGCGTTTGTGTGGATAAATTTGTGGTTATGCCCAATCACATTCATATGCTATTGTTCGTAAACGAAAATTTGTCCAACGGGACGTCGAAGGCGCCGTCCCCTACAAACGCTGTTATCCCACATTTTGTGTCCGTTTTTAAGCGTTTTTGTCACCGTGACATAGGGGAACAGATTTTTCAGCGTTCTTACCACGACCATATCATTCGCGGAGAGGCAGATTACCTAAAGATCTGGGAATACATCGAAGGCAATCCGGCCAGATGGAAAGAGGATTGTTTTTATAAGGAGGAATGGGAATGAAGTGTCCCCGCTGTGAAAGAGAGATGCAGAAAGGGTATTTTTGTCATGCTGACCAACCTATTCAGTGGATACCGGAAGGTAGCAAGCCCTCCATCTGGAAAACCGGTGTGGCAGAAGGTGCTGTTGTGTTGGGAGATTCCAGCTTTTGGAAGGGTTACCGGGCAACTGCTTACCGATGCACATCCTGCCGTGTTATTATTGTGCCTGAAGAATGATGATGCGGGACGGGAGACCCGTCCCCTACAAAGAGGAATGAATTATGAGTTTAGAGTTTTCTGAAGAATTGGCTGTGCCGATCATTTCCCCCAGCTATGCGCCGGTGGATGCGGGAGAGGTGGGTCTGCGACCCAAGCTGCTGAGTGACTATACCGGTCAGGAAAAGGCAAAGGGAAATCTTTCTATTTACATTGAGGCCGCCCGGCGCAGAAATGAGCCGCTGGATCACACCCTCCTTTACGGCCCTCCCGGCTTGGGTAAGACCACCTTAGCAGGCGTGATTGCCAACGAAATGGGTGTGAATATCCGCATCACCTCCGGCCCTGCTATTGAAAAGCCCGGCGATTTGGCTGCCCTGCTGACCAACTTAAATCCCGGGGACATTCTCTTTATCGATGAAATCCACCGTCTGAACCGGGCAGTAGAAGAAATTCTCTACCCAGCTATGGAGGATTTTGCCATCGATATTATTGTGGGCAAGGGCCCCAGTGCCAATTCCATCCGTCTGGACTTACCGAAATTTACATTGGTAGGCGCGACCACACGGGCAGGTCAGCTTTCTGCGCCGCTGCGTGACCGTTTCGGTGTCTCTTTGCGCTTAGAGCTGTACACACCCGAGGAATTGGCCCGGATCGTCACCCGCAGCGCCACTATTTTGGGGATGGACATTGATCCCAAGGGTGCCATGGAGATCGCATCCCGCAGCCGTGGCACGCCCCGAATCGCCAACCGGTTTTTGCGCCGGGTCCGGGACTTTGCCCAGGTCATCGGTGACGGTGTCATCACCCGGGAGGTAGCCGACCTTGCGCTCAAACGGCTGGAGGTGGACGAGCTGGGTCTCGATGCCATTGACCGCCGGATGCTTCGGGCAATTATTGAGCACTACGGCGGCGGCCCTGTAGGACTTGAAACCTTAGCGGCAACCATCGGTGAGGAGGCCATCACCTTGGAGGACGTATATGAGCCGTACTTGATGCAGCTTGGTTTTCTCACGCGGACCCCCCGGGGACGGTGTGTAACGTCCACAGCATACGGACATTTGCACATTCCCTGCGGTGCGCAGACCTCTTTTGAACTTTAATAGCCAAAAAATAGTAATTTTTTCAAGTTTTGTTAAAAAAACGTTGACATTTGCGAACAATTTGTATATAATCACGAATGTGGCGTGTTACCGTCAACAAATCAACCCGGCGTTTCCGGTCGATCAGGCAGGCTTTCACTGGGCAACAATTAACCGAAGAGAGGTATAATCCAATGTACGAAGACAAGACTTTAGTTTGCAAAGAATGCGGCAACGAGTTCGTATTCACCGCTGGTGAGCAGGAATTCTACGCAGAGCGTGGCTTCCAGAACGAGCCCCAGCGCTGCAAGGCTTGCCGCGATGCTCGCAAGAACGCAGCTCGTGGACCCAGAGAGTATTTCACTGCTACCTGTGCTGCCTGCGGCGGCGAGGCAAAGGTTCCCTTTGAGCCCAAGTCCGACCGTCCCGTATACTGCAGCGAGTGCTTCGCGCAGATGCGTGCAGAGGGCTAATTAAAGTTAATAAAAAAGACCATCCGGACCCGGATGGTCTTTTTTATTTGGGCTGTTGGAGGATCCCGACCCCCATAGGGCACTGTAGGGGCGGATGTAGGCATCCGCACCTACCGCCTTATCATACCTTTGGGATAGTAATGGTAAGTACAATCTGACTTTCGGTCTCCCGGCGTTCGGTGATGGCAGGAACGCCTTGGGACTGCATTTTCTGCAGGTAGCGGGTAATGCCGTTTAGAAATGTGCCCAGCTTTTTCTGGGGCGGTGCCTCTTTTTCCCCGGCAAGGCATTTTTCTATGTATTTTTCCGTTTGGGCAACGCTCATATTCAGGCGCAGGATTTCCGCAATGGCGTTTATTTTCTGATTTTCGTCTGCTAATTTCAGCAGTGCCCGGGCGTGACGTTCTGTAAGATTTGATTTTTGGAGCAATTCCAGCACCTCCGGGCTGTGGCGCAGGATTCTAAGCTTGTTGGCTACCGCGCTTTGGCTTTTTCCCAAAAACCGCGCGGCCTGCTCCTGACTCATCTCCCCTTTTTCCATCAGCACGCTGATGCCCCGGGCTTCCTCCAAAAAGTGCAGATCCTGCCGCTGTAAATTCTCTACCAATGCCACCCAGCCGGATTCCTCATCCTCCATAGACATCACAATGCAGGGTATCTCTGTTAAGCCCGCCCGGATGCCTGCCCGCAGCCGCCGCTCTCCGGCGATCAGCTCATAATTTTTCCCCACGCGGCGGACAGAAAGTGGCTGCAAAATACCGTGCCGGCGAATACTTTCCGTCAGCTCTGCCAGTGCGCCCTCCTCAAAATGCTTTCGTGGCTGTGCCGGGTTGGGCAGCACCGATTTTGCAGGGACAAAGACCACCCTGCCGGTCTCCATATAGGTTCTTAGCTTTTGGCACTGCATATGCGCTTCCTCCTTCGTAGGTGTATGCCCATTTTACTCCATTTATCCTTAGAAAAACCACGAATTAAGCCCCATAAACCCTAAAAATACTCGACATTATCTCCCCCTTTGTGGTACAATGAAACAAATCTTTTTGAGGTGACAGTATGCGCAAATTATATTACGAAGACAGTCATATCCGCTGTTTCACCGCCCGGGTCACCGGCTGTGAGCAAACAGAAAAGGGATACCTTGTGACCTTGGATGCTACCGCTTTTTATCCCGAGGGCGGTGGACAGGCCTGTGATACAGGCACCTTGGGCGGCGTGCAGGTATTAGACGTCCGGGAGAAAGACGAGGAAGTATACCATCTTTGCGATGCGCCGCTGCCCGTAGGCGAAATCGTGGAGGGTGCTATCCATTGGCAGCGGCGGTTTGATCTGATGCAGCAGCATACCGGCGAGCACATTCTCTCCGGCATCATCCATAGCCGGTACGGTCACGGCAACTCCGGCTTCCACGTTGGCGCAGACGTGCTGACGGTGGATTTTGACGGCTCTATTCCTGCCGAGGATCTTCCCGCGCTGGAATGGGCAGTCAATCAGGCTGTTTGGGAGAATGTACCCGTTAACTGCTATATCCCCTCTCCCGAGGAATTGCCGGGTGTGCCCTATCGCGCAAAAAAAGCACTCCCCTGGCCGGTACGGATCGTGGATGTAAAAGGCTATGACCTGTGCGCCTGCTGCGGTGTTCACGTAAAATATACAGGGGAAATCGGTCTTATCAAGCTCTTATCCTGCGTAAAATTTCATCAGGGCGTTCGCATTGAGATGGTCTGCGGCGGCCGTGCGCTAAAGCTGATGGATGCAGTCTATAACCAAAACAAGCAGGTTTCCGCTGTCTTCTCTGCCAAGCCTTTGGAGACCGGTGCGGCGGCGCGGCATATGAATGAAGTGCTGGAGCAGGAGAAATACAGTACGCTGTGCGCCCGGAGAAAATATTTCTCTTTACTTGCAGAAAAGTACCGGGATGCCGGCTTTGCCCTCTGCTTTGAGGATGACCTTGCAGCAAACGGTGTTCGGGAATTGGCTTCTGCCATAAGTAAAGTCTGCGGCGGTGTGGCCGCCGTGTTTTCCGGCAAGGACGGTGAGGGCTACAGCCTCTGCCTTGCGGGCGATGCGCAAAAAGTAAAAGCACTTGGTGTCGCCCTGTCCGCTTCTCTCGGCGCCCGGGGTGGTGGAAAGCCGGGCTTCTATCAGGGAAGTGTGGCCGCAAACCGGGGGGAAATTGCGGCTTTTTGTAAGGATTACCGAGAATAAACCCTAAAAAAACACAGTTTTTTACATTTTATCTACTTTACAATTTATTACACTTGTTGTATAATTGCACTGTATGGCGTTTGCCAAACAAACCCATCTATAAGCTGCATCGCAGCAATTATAAAAACGGAGGAATTTATTATGTCTGTAAAAGTTGCTATTAACGGTTTTGGTCGTATCGGCCGTCTGGCTTTCCGTCAGATGTTCGGTGCTGAGGGCTTCGAAGTTGTCGCCATCAACGACCTGACCTCTCCCGCTATGCTTGCCCACCTGCTGAAGTATGACTCCACCCAGGGTGCTTACGCTGCTCCCTTCGGTACCCATACTGTTGAGGCCGGCGAGGACAACATCGTTGTGGACGGCAAGAAGATCACCATCTACGCAAAGGCAAACGCTGCCGAGCTGCCCTGGGGCGATTTGGACGTAGACGTCGTGCTGGAGTGCACCGGCTTCTATACTTCCAAGGCTAAGGCACAGGCACACATCGATGCCGGCGCAAAGAAGGTCGTTATCTCTGCTCCCGCAGGCAACGATCTGCCCACCATCGTATATAACGTTAACCACGAGACCCTGACAAAGGACGATCACATCATCTCCGCAGCTTCCTGCACCACCAACTGCTTGGCTCCTATGGCTAAGGCTCTGAACGATCTGGCTCCCATCGAGTCCGGCATTATGTGCACCATCCACGCTTACACCGGCGACCAGATGCCTCTGGACGGCCCCCAGAGAAAGGGCGACCTGCGCCGCTCCCGCGCTTGCGCTATCAACATCGTTCCCAACTCCACCGGTGCTGCTAAGGCAATCTGCCTTGTTATCCCCGAACTGAACGGCAAGCTCATCGGCGCTGCTCAGCGTATTCCTACTCCCACCGGTTCCACCACCATCCTTAACGCTGTTTGCTCCAAGGCTGTTACCAAGGACGAAATCAACGCTGCT
>JAFQPB010000042.1 GCA_017411905.1 Oscillospiraceae bacterium | reverse complement strand
GCTTACGGCCACCGCCGGAAACCTCAGCGCGAGTCAGAGCGGACTGAGTGCCCTGACGGCAGTTTGCCAGGTGGTTCTTGACCACTTCGTGGACAACTGCAGCATTGGGAGTGATGCCGAACACAGCTTCGGAGAGCTTGATCTCACCGACGACCTTGCCGGACATATCCAAAACATTCGTCTTAAGCATGATTTAAGTTCTCCTTTCCTTAGCCTCTTGCGGAAGCCTTCTGGGGATTTCTGCCGGAAGCCTTCTGCGGGTTCTTGCTGATGTCTGCACCGGCCTGCTTGACCTTGTGGTTCTTCACAGTGTTGCGGATGTAGACCAGACCGCCCTTGGGGCCGGGGATGGCGCCGCGGATGACGATCATGTTCAGTTCTGCGTCAACCTTAACAACTTCAAGGTTTTCAATAGTGACCTGCTCATTGCCCATCTGACCGGCACCGATCTTACCCTTGAAGATACGGGACTGGTGAGAGGTAGCACCCATAGAACCTGCGTGACGGTGAACAGGGCCACCACCGTGGGTCATATCGGTGCGGTGTGCACCGTGACGCTTGATAACGCCCTGATAGCCGTGGCCCTTAGAGATACCGGTCACGTCGATCATGTCGCCGGCAGCAAAGGTATCTGCCTTGATCACGTCGCCAACATTCAGCTCCTCAGCATTTTCGAGCTTGAACTCTTTCAGATGTTTCTTGGCCTCGACGCCGGCCTTTTTCAGGTGGCCTGCCTCGGGCTTGCTCAGCTTAGACTCCTTAACGTCCTCAAAGCCAAGCTGTACGGCTACGTAGCCGTCGGTTTCGATGTTCTTCTTCTGAGTAACAACGCAGGGGCCTGCTTCCACAACGGTAACAGGAATTACCTTGCCGTTCTCATCGAAGATTTGGGTCATACCCACTTTCTTGCCGATGATTGCTTTCTTCATGTGTTTACTCCTTTTTTAGGTTATTGGTTGACAGGCGCATTGGGTACACCTCGCCAACATGACCCGTGCCCGATGCTTTTCAGTGCGGGCAGCGGTGAATCCGTATATATTATTTAATAATGTATACGAATTACAGCTTTATCTCAATCTCAACACCAGCGGGAAGATCCAGGCTGCTGAGGGCCTCGACGGTCTTCTGGTTGGGGTTGAGGATATCGATCAGTCTCTTGTGGGTTCTGCGCTCGAACTGCTCACGGCTGTCCTTGTACTTGTGAACAGCGCGAAGGATGGTAACAACTTCCTTCTTAGTGGGCAGGGGGATGGGACCGGAAACGGCTGCGCCGTTACGCTTTGCGGTCTCAACGATTTTGGCTGCGCTGGCGTCGATCAAGTGATGATCGTAAGCCTTCAGCCGGATGCGGATCATTTGGTTTGCCATTTTGTGTTTCCTCCTTGATAAAACGTACTCAGTTTTCTTGGTGTCTGGGTACGGTGAAATGCTTTTGCAACGCTACCGTGCGTATCACTCTGAGCCAAGAAAAATGGTCGACACAAGGCCGACCTCTCCCCTGCCGCAGCGATATACGCAGCGCAAACAGAAGCAGTTCAGCCGCCCGATGACCGGACATACTCCGCAGAAGTTACCGCCATTTGGCGCAATCTCCTGCATCATCGCAGTGCTATGTGCAGACTTCGCCCACACACGCTTGACCATTTTAACACGCGCGGCCGTGTTTGTCAACTATTATTTTAGGAATTTATTACAAATTTTTTATAATATTTTTGTGCCTTTCATAGAAAATTTTCACCCTCTTTTTCTACGAAACCATTATAAAACACCGTAGGGGTCGATGCCTACATCGACCCGCACAACCCGAACGGGCGGATGTAGGCATCCGCCCCTACCCTCTTGATTCTGCAATTTATAATTTGTAACCTGTAATTTTACATTATTAAAAGGGCAAGCGGAAAGCACTTGCCCTTTTACTCACTCTTCAATTCTTTGAATATTCGCACCCAAGGCGGCCATCTTCTCAATCAGCTTTTCGTATCCGCGCTCCACATAATGGATATTATCCACAAAAGTCGTTCCTCTTGCAGAAAGGCCAGCAATAATGAGAGCCGCGCCTGCGCGAAGATCCTTTGCGCTTACCGACGCGCCGGAAAGCCGGGGCGTACCGGTGATCACTGCCGTTTTGCCGTTGATCTGAATATCTGCACCCATAGCCGCCAGCTCATTGCAGTAGCCAAAGAACCGGGTCTCATAGACATTTTCCGTCAGGTGGCTGACACCATCGGCCAAAGTCATACATACACAGATCTGTGCCTGCATATCCGTAGGAAAACCGGGATATGGCCGGGTCTTGACTGTGGTACACGTCAGATTACCGTTGGAAACGATCCGGATAGAATCGTCAAAATTTTCTATAGAAACGCCCATTTCCTCCAATTTAGAGGTAATGCACTCCATATGCTTGGGAATAACATTCTTCACCAGCACATCGCCACCCACCGCCGCAACTGCCGCAAGATAGGTGCCCGCCTCGATTTGGTCAGGAATGATGGCATAGGTGCCGCCGGTAAGTCTCTCCACTCCCCGAATCTTAATGGTATCCGTACCGGCACCGGAAATATCTGCGCCCATTGTATTGAGGAAGTTGGCAAGGTCAACAATATGAGGCTCTTTTGCCGCATTTTCGATGACTGTCTGCCCGGGCAGCAGGGTTGCCGCCATAATAATATTCATAGTCGCACCGACACTGACCACGTCCAAGCTGACCCGATTACCAGCCAGACCGTTTTCACCGGGCGAGAGTTGCACATACGCATCAGTCTCCTCTACCCTTGCGCCAAGTGCCTTAAAGCCCTTAATGTGCTGGTCAATGGGACGGTTTGCAAAATTGCAGCCGCCGGGCAGTGCCACATCTGCCTGCCCAAAACGGGACAGCAACGCGCCCATCAGATAATAGCTGGCGCGCATTTTCTTCACCAGTTCGGGATTGGGCTTGGTGCTGCGGATATGGGTGCTGTCTAAGGTCACTGTGCCACCGGGCAGCTTTTCCACTACCACGCCCAAATCCTGCAAAATAGAAAGCAGGACACGCACATCAGAAATATCCGGAACATTTTCTACCCGGCATTTCCCCTCAATCAGTATGGCGGCGGGCAAAATAGCCACGGCCGCATTTTTCGCACCGCTTATGGTAACGGAGCCCCGGAGGGGTGTTCCGCCGTGAATTTCATATCTTGCCAAGGATGATCCTCTCCTTGCGAATTATTAATCATTGCACTCGATATTATACCACATTTTCCGACTTATGTAAAGTATAATTTATCTGCGCAACCCCTTCGGGTAATGATTTTTCAGAATCCTTCCATCGCCCTTGCCCCAGCCGATGCTGTAGGTATCTGCCTGAACAAGACACCAGCCTGTTTTCTCCGAGGGCACCACATCCCCGTGAATATAAGCAGCCATTTCCGTGCTGTGTGCATCGTAAGACTGGACAGTTTTTGCCGTCTTTAACCATAGTGCCAAGGCGTGCGCCGGCACAAAACGTCCTTTCCGCACCTCTCCCAGCTCCAGTCCCGGCCGAAGCACCCGAATGCTGCGAATATCCGGCGTTCCGATAGGTGCCCAGTAGACCCTCTCACCAAAGCATACTGCCTTGCCTTTTGGCAGAACAATACCCATTTCCCGGGCAAAATCATCCCACGCCTTGGGCAGTCTCTCCCCTATCGGATTTGTCTCCGGTGTCTTTCCTGCTCCCATCTTACGCAGAACCGCCACAAAGTGCCCCTCTCCCAATAGCTTATGAGGCCAAAGCCGGAACATTCCTGTCCCCACCTTGGAGAACCAAAGGGCATCCACATCCTCTGCTGCAAATTCCGGATGGGTCTGCAAAAAGGCAGCCACCGTCTCCTCATTTTCCTCTGGCGCAAAAGTGCAGGTGGAGTAAACCAATCTGCCGCCGGGGCGCACCATATCTGCGGCAGATTGCAAAATTTTCCGCTGCCGCTTGGCGCACATTTCTACTGTCTCCTGACTCCAATCGGTAACTGCCGCTTCTTCCTTGCGGAACATACCCTCGCCGGAGCAAGGGGCATCCACCAATACCCGGTCAAAGAAACCAGGCATCCGATGGCTCAGATTTTCCACGCTTTCGTTGGTAACAAGGGCATTGGCAACCCCAAGCCGCTCGATATTTTGAGATAAAATCTTCGCCCGCTTAGGACTCCATTCATTGCAAAGGAGAAATCCCTCCCCCATCATCCGTCCGGCAATTTGGGTAGACTTACCGCCGGGTGCCGCGCACAAATCGCAAACCCTCTCACCGGGCTGCGGATCAAGCAATGCCACTGCCGACATCGCACTTGCCTCCTGCAAATAATATACGCCGCACTCGTGATAAGGGTGCAGGCCCGGACGGCTTTCCGGGTCATAATAAAGGCCATTTTTCTCCCAAGGGACATTTTCCTGCACAAAAGGAAGTAAAGGTCTCTCCCCTTTTAAGGGATTAAACCGCAGTGCCACCGCCCGGGGCCGCTCCAAGCTCTGCAAATATGCCAGGTATTCCTCTCCCAGCATTTTTTCCATTCTATTCAAAAACGCTTCGGGCAGCATAGCTTTCCTCCAGAATTGAAATGCCTTCCCCTGGGGGAAGGTGCCCCGTTAGGGGCGGATGAGGGCTTTCCTGCACCGAAATTCGCTATGCAGAAGCGATGGAGCACAAAATAAACCCCTCATCCGACAAAAATCAAAGATTTTTGCCACCTTCTCCCAGGAGAAGGCTTTTTTATTCTACCACATATTTCCACAAATTGCCACATAAAAAAGCGGTGCAGTCAAAGCTGCACCGCATATTTATAGAATTATTCCTCGTCCTTCTTAGCGTCATCGATGATCTTCTGCTGATTTGCCTTAGGCACTTCCTCGTAGCGGACAAACTCCAGCGTGAAGGAGCCGCGCGCTTGGGTCATAGCCCGCAGATCGATAGCATAGCTACCCATTTCAGCCATAGGCACTTCGGCCTCGACCACGGTATTGCCGTCGGCATCGGGATTCATACCCATAGGACGGCCACGGCGCTTGCTCAGATCACCCATCACATCACCAACGTAGGCTTCGGAAACAGTGACAGCCAAAGAGCCGATAGGCTCCAGCAGCGTGGGTGCAGCATTGGGCATTGCTTCCTTGAAGGCAAGGATAGCCGCCAGCTTAAATGCCATTTCGTTGGAGTCAACGGGGTGGTAAGAGCCATCGTACAGAACTGCCTTCAGGCCAACCATAGGATAGCCAGCCAACGGGCCCTTCTGAACCGCTTCCTGAATACCCTTTTCAACAGCGGGATAGAAGTTCTTGGGAACGGAGCCGCCGAAGACCTCTTCAGCGAAGATCATTTCGTCCTGCTCTTCCTGGGGCTCAAAGCGAACCCAGACGTCACCGAACTGGCCGGAACCGCCGGTCTGCTTCTTATGACGGCCGTGTGCCTGTACAGTCTTCTTGATCTTTTCGCGGTAAGCAACCTTAGCAGTAGACAATACAGCGTCTACACCAAAGCGGCTCTTAAGCTTTGCGATCAGAACATCCAAATGCTGATCACCGGCACCGGACACGACCACCTGCTTGGTCTCTGCATTATTATATACGCTAAAGGAGGGATCTTCTTCGTTCAGTCTGTTCAGACCTGCAGCAACCTTATCTTCCTGACCCTTTGCCTTGGGAGAAATGGCCATAGAATAGCAAGCAGGTGCGTAAGGCAGACCCTTGAGAGAAACGACCTTACGGGCATCGCACAGGGTATCGCCGGTCTTGACCTTATCCATCTTACCGATGGCACCGATGTCACCGCAGGTAAGCTCCTTGACCTCAGTAGCCTTCTTGCCGCACATAGAGTAAAGTCTGCCCAGCTTCTCTGTCTCACCGGTACGGGCGTTGACGAGCGCAGTATCAGAGGTAATGGTACCGGAGAGAACCTTAATGAAAGAGTACTTGCCGTACTGATCGGAAACAGTCTTCCAAACAAAGGCAGAGGGAACACCGCCGGGAGAAACGACGAACTCTTCGGTAGTACCGTCCGCAAGTGTAGCCTTGTGATAGTTACCCTCGATGGGGTTAGGCAGCAGATCGATAATGTGATCCATCAGCATCAGACTGCCGAGGCAGGTAACACCGGAGCCGCACAGCACAGGGAACATACTCAGATCCTTAACACCCTGATGCAGACCCTTGATCATTTCCGCATAAGTAAAGGGCTCTTCGTTAAAGAACTTGTCCATCAGCTCCTCATCGGTCTCAGCAACCGCTTCCATCAAGGCATAGTTAAAGTCAGCAATGACATCTTCCTTGCCATCGGGAACTGCGATCTCTACCCGCTTCAGGTTCTGCATCTCGTAGGCGCGCTTGTTGAGCACATCGATGATGCCGGTGACCTTCCGGTTTCCGTCCCAGATAGGAACGACGATGGGAGCGATCTTATTGCCGTACTTCTCGCGCAGCGCATCGAAGGTAGCGTTATAATCGGAGTTATCCTCGTCTACCTTGGAGATGTAGACAAAGCGGGGCATATTGCGCTCCTGACAGTACTTCCAAGCCTTCTCAAAGCCGACGGTGATGCCGTCCTTGGCAGAGATAACTAAGATAGCTGCATCGGCCGCACGGAGGGCTTCCACAGTAGCGCCGGAAAAGTCAAATGCGCCGGGGGTGTCCAGAACGTTGATGCGCACATTCTTATAGTCCAGAGGAACCACAGCGGTGGAGATGGAAATATTACGGCGAATCTCCTCGGGATCAAAATCACAAACCGTATTGCCGTCTGCATTTTTGCCAATGCGGTCGATGGCACCGGTCATATAAAGTAAGCTTTCCGCCAAAGCGGTCTTGCCGCTGCCGCTATGGCCCAGCAAGCAAATGTTGCGAATAGAATTTGCAGTGTGCATAATCAATAATCTCCTTTTGCTTCCTTTATGGTAAAAACCACATTAAGGTAATTATACACGAAAGCGCCGCGCATTTCAATGATTATTTTGGTAAAAATGCAATTTTTCTCTAACTTGCGGAAAAGTCCCCTTTTTCCGTGTAAAATCCGTGAAAAACATCTGTTTTTCTCTCAAAAACACCCCTTGTAGGGCGGGGGCTTGCCCCTGCCGCCGATGCGGTGTCAATTAAAAACAGCGAGAGTATGCCACCTTATGGTCAAGTGATATTGAAACCTTACGGTTTCAGTGATATTATATTCGCCCCAAAACTGCCGAAGGCAATATCACTTGGACGAAGTCCAAATATAACTGCAAAGCAATATAACTCGCCGTAAGGCGAATATAATTGTGGCACCTTCCTTACGGAGGGTGCCACATCGGCGGTCTTTTTCTTATAGGGTTCTCGTCCATTCCGTAATCAGGAAACCGGGGATCAGCCAAACGGCCTGATAGAGCAGGATATTCAGCGGGGTCAAAAGATCGGTACGGCCCAGCAGGCTCAGTGCCAGCATCGCGTCAATACCCAAAACACCGCCTAAAATGTGGATGACCATACCAAAGCGTACTGCGTGATAGTAAGCTCTGCCGCCGGAGATAGCATAGCCGTAGGCAGGAAGTGTCGGGCGGACACACAGTGCCAGCACCCGGTCCTGCGCATCTACGGTAACACCACGGAGCCGTTCCCGCTCCTCAGGGGCAGGCCGCAAAATCTTCTTGGGATGGATACCGAATATTTTTTGGAGAAACGCACCGCTCAGTACAAAGTCCTCTGTCACCAGTACCGGCTTTACACGGCCGCTCCCGGTGAGTACCCGCAAGCCGTGGGCAACCAGCCGGCTCTTTTCATAGTTGACTGCCAGCAGGCAGGAGAATTTTCCATCCAGCGCAATACCAATACCGCCAGGCAGGCGAATATCTCCCGGAATCTCCACATTGAAGGCTTTCAGCATAGGCAGCGTACCAATAAGAACCACCGTACCGTCCACACCGCCGCCAATGCCGCCACTATATGCCTTGTAGCTTTCCACCTCATAGGTCTCCACATTGTAGCTGTCCTTCAGCTCAGAGAGAAGAGGTGCAATGCTGCCGCCCTCCTTGGCAGCTACTGCCGCGGCATAGCCGATGACCTTAGCAGGTACCTGCTCGCCGTAGAATTTTACGCCATTTAACCTTACCGTATCCGCAGGAAAAATATCCTTACCAGTGATGGGGAAACGAGCCTTACGTCCAAGGCCTTTGGCACCCTCCCAACCGCAGATCACAACGCCCAGCTTATACAGCTTCTTTTCCAAAAGCAGCGCAGGTCTCGCTACAGTAATAAACATCGTAGCCGGCATAGCAACCAGCAGCGAAGCTGCCGCCACCTGCAAACCCAAAGACAAGCCCTTCATTGCCACAGCCATACCGCCCACAGTCAGGGATAGGAGGAATGCGGCAAAGCAGTACCAGCCCAGTACCTTTTCCGGCGTGCCGGCCTTGCCGTAGGTGTTCATAAAATCATCCACGTCGCCGTCACACCGGACAAAGCCAGCCACATCGCCGTCAAAATCCGGCTTTTCACCGATGCCGGAGAGCATTTTCGCCCCCCGCATCGTATCAGTACGGGAAGTGTCGGTCTTTCGCTGCATTGCAGCTCCCCAAAGGGACATAAAGACCTGAATACAAAATACCGCTGTGCAAGGCACCCGCACCTCACCCAAACACATAGCACAATCTGCAAGACAAACAAAGAATGTCAGTGCCAGCAGCGTACCCGGTGTAAAGCGCAGCTTTCCAATATCAAAAAGCCCGTCTACCATCTGAAACGCGCCCAAGAAAGCGGAGAACAGCAAAAGCAGTAGCTGACTGAATATCATCAGCCGCTGCCGATCTTCCGGCACATAACCCATAGCATATACCACCGTTGTGCCAATGGCCACTAAGGCCACCAAAAAACTCAGCACCATTACCGTCTGGATGCCCGCAATACCCTTTTCCCGCAGCGCATAGTACTGTCGCTCCGGGCCCTCTACGATCTTGCGCCGCATAATTTGGAAGGGTGTGCGCAGAACCTTAGGCTCTTTGGGTCTCTCCTCCGGGATGGGGGTCGTATCCTCTGCAGTGATCCGTTTGGTTTCCTCTTGGACGGGAACAAACCGGCGGGTCTCTTCCTCAGCAGTAACCGGCACAAACTGCTTCGTATCTTCAGACTCCCTTGGCGGTATAAACCGCTTGGTATCCTCCTTATAGGCAGCCTGCTCCCGGCTTGCCTGCACCACGTCCTCCAGCGGGATGGTATCCTTCATTTTATCGCCGGCTGCAGACAGCTTTTCCTCTACGGGCTTTTCGCTAAACTCCCGAATAATATCCTCTAAATCTAATTCCAGCTTGTCATTATCTGCCATTTTTTACCTCCTTTGCCGCACTGCCTCATAAAGCAGGATCGATGCGGCCACAGACGCATTTAAAGATGTGATCTTCCCCTTCATAGGGATATGGACAGTTACATCGCAATTTTTTTGCACCAACCGGCTCATTCCCTCGCCCTCAGAGCCAACCACGATTGCCGCAGGCCCCGTCAGGTCTGCTTCATACATGGGGATAGAGCCCTCTGCCGCTGTACCGAAGACCCAAACGCCTTTCTCTTTCAGCTCCTCAATGGCTGCGTTGATGTTTGTCACCCGTGCCACCTTCATATGCTCAATGGCACCGGCCGATGCCTTTGCCACCACAGCGGTCAGTCCCACACTGCGCCGCTTGGGAATAATGACACCGTGGGCACCGGCACATTCCGCAGTGCGGATAATTGCGCCTAAATTATGAGGGTCAGTCAGCTCATCACAAATAATGATAAGCGCGTTTTCTCCCCTGTCTGCCGCCTCCTGCAAAATATCGTCTACCGAAAAGTATTCTCTCGCTGCCGCCAAGGCGATAACACCCTGATGGGCGCGGGTGGTGCTCATCATATCTAATTTCCTGCGGTCAATAGGCACCACAACCGCGCCGGCCTCCTTGGCATCTGCCGCCAACTTCTGGAGTGCTCGGTCTGTCTCACCGGAAGCAATAAAGACCTTATCGATGGTTCTGCCGCTGCGAAGGGCTTCTTGGAGCGCATTGCGCCCCTCCAACTGCCCCTCGTTTTCTTCCTCGGGTACAGCAGGCGCAAACTGTCTTTTCGGTGCATACTGTTTTTTATTCCTATCGGTTCTCTCGTTTCTCATAATCATTCCCCTTAGTAACTAAGCCCGTTGTCATTACCACACGCTCGTTATGCTTTGTAAGGCGGGGAGTACTCCCGCCGCGTATAACATCGTAGGGGCGAACTGCGTTCGCCCGCACAATTCAATGACTATGCCTACATTCTCTTCTATTGTAACAGAATTTCCCACGGTGGACAACAGAAATTTTCCCGGAATTGCAAATTTTTTTGTGCCGCAGACACGTTCACAGAAAATTTACCCAAAATCGACCCATTTTCGTTGCATAGATAGCTTTTTTGTGGTAAAATACCAAGGAATATGATTCCCCGAGGAGGAATGAATATATGGATCAAAATAATGAGCGGAAGCCGGAGCAAAACGGCAAGCCGCCAAGAAGTAAGCTGCCCCTTCTTCTGCTTTCTGCGGTAGTGATTTTGGGTATCAGCCTGATCGCAGGTATGATCTCCGACGGGCAGTACACAAAGACCACATTCTCAGAGTTTATGGCTGACGTGAATGCCGGAAACATCACCGAGGTAGAGCTGCACTATGACCGAATCTACTATATGACCCGGGAAGAAGCCGCAAAGCCTGCCCAGCAGCAAAAGGCCAGCTTTACAGGACTCCCCAGCGGCAACATTTTAGAGTTGGCAGAAACCCTGAACGAAAAGGGCATTAAAGTCAATCAGGTCATCGTGGAGGACAATTCCACCATCGTAATGATCCTCGGCTATGCCGTCAGCATTGGCCTTATGTTCTTTTTGATGAGCAGCCTCACCAAACGGATGGGTGGCGGTGGAATGGGTGCCATCGGTGCCAGTAAGGCCAAGGTCTATATGGAGAAAAAGACCGGCGTCACCTTTAAGGACGTTGCCGGTCAGGACGAGGCTAAGGAAAGCCTGCAGGAGATCATCGATTTTCTCCACAACCCCACCAAATACACAGAGATCGGTGCAAAGCTGCCCAAGGGCGCACTGCTGGTTGGCTCTCCCGGTACAGGTAAGACCCTCCTTGCAAAAGCCGTTGCCGGTGAAGCCAACGTGCCCTTCTTCTCTATCTCCGGCTCCGACTTTGTGGAAATGTTCGTAGGCGTTGGCGCAAGCCGTGTCCGTGACCTTTTCCAGCAGGCCGCGAAAGTTGCCCCCTGTATCATTTTCATTGACGAAATTGACGCAGTAGGCCGCAGCCGCGACTCCCGCTACGGCAGCAACTCCGAGCATGAGCAGACCCTCAATCAGCTTCTTGGCGAAATTGACGGTTTCGATTCCTCCAAGGGTATCGTCTGTCTTGCCGCCACCAACCGTCCCGAAATTTTAGATAAAGCACTCCTTCGCCCCGGCCGTTTTGACCGCCGGATCGTGGTGGACAACCCCAACCTGCAGGGCAGATTGGATACCTTGAAGGTCCACACCCGAAAAATTAAGCTGGCTGATGACGTTGACCTGCAAAAGATCGCCCAAGCCACCGCCGGTGCGGTAGGTGCTGACCTTGCAAATCTTGTCAATGAAGCGGCTCTGCGCGCTGTCCGAAAAGGCCGTAAGACTGTCACCCAGGAAGACCTGCTGGTATCCTTTGAGACCGTGATCGCCGGTGCAGAGAAGAAGAACACCGTTCTGAGCGATAAGGAAAAGAAGCTGGTTGCCTACCACGAAGTCGGCCACGCCCTCATCTCCGCACTGGACAAGGAAGAGACTCCCGTTACTAAAATTACCATCGTGCCCCACACCGAAGGTGCTTTGGGCTATACCCTGTATCTCCCGGAGGAGGAAAAATTCCTCTCCACAAAGGATGAGCTGTTAGTGCAGATCCGCTCTCTTGTAGGCGGCAGAGCCGCCGAAGATGTGGTTTTCAACACCCAAACCACCGGTGCCGCCAACGACCTCCAGCGGGCAACCGCCCTCGCCCGGAAGATGGTCAGTATGTTCGGTATGAACGATACGTTAGGGCTTATGACCTCCGCCGCTGTTGAGCATCAGTATCTGGAGGGTCGTGCCTATATGGACTGCTCCGATGATACTGCCGCACTGGTTGACCGGGAAGTGCAGAAGCTTCTTGCCGATTGCTACGCTTCCGCCAAGGAAACCCTGCGCAATAACCGGGCTTTACTGGACGATATTGCGGCATTATTGCTGGAAAAAGAGACCATTACCGGCGAGGAAATGATGGTAATCATCAATCCCCCCGCTGCGGCAGAGCCCCCTGCTGATGAATAAGCCAAAACCGCTTCTGCGAGCTGCAGAAGCGGTTTTCATTTACTTCTCGATCTTACGGCGCTTTAGCTTATCTTTTAGCTTAGAGGAAAGCTCCGGAGGCTGCACGCTGAGCTTTTCCGGATTGATCTCCCGCAGACTGAGCCTGCGGTTCGTCTGCTCCTGCAGGAGCGTATAGAACACAGACACGATCGGGATCATAAGGAACATACCTGCCACACCCATGATCTGTCCACCTACACCCACAGCAACCAACACCCACATACCCGAAAGGCCGATAGACGTACCCACCACCTTGGGATAGACCAGGTTATTTTCCACCTGCTGTAAAATAACGAACATAATCACAAACCAGAATGCCTGAGTCGGCTCTGCCACAAAGATCAGAAATGCGCCTACAACACAGCCGACCCACGCACCAACGATGGGGATAAAAGCGGTCACAGCAATCAGCACACTGATAAGGGGGATATACGGCATACCGAAAATAGCCATTGCTACCGCGAACATTGCGCCTAAGATCACCACCTCGATGCACTGACCGCCAAGGAAGTTGGAGAAGGTGGAATTGGTCAGCCGAACGACACGGATAATATAGTCTGCAGCCTTTTCCGGGATATATGCGTACAGGAGCTTTCTGCCCTGGCGCGCCAAGGTCTCCTTGTGGAACAGGCAGTACACCGCAAACACCAGACCGATCACCAGATCCATCACCATAGAAGAAAGCGTAGTGACGGCATTGAGTGCGCCGGCCAAAATCTTACTGAGGCTGTCACCCAAAATAGAAACCGCCTTTTGCACCACCTCAGACCAATTGAAATTCTCCAAATTCGTATTTTCCGCAAGCCATGCCATCAGCTCCGGATTGGCGGCTAAGAATTTATTTACCTCATTGCCAATGGAGGTAGCAAAGCTGATAAGGCGCGGAATCAGCCGCTCCAGCGTATCGGAAAGCTGCGGCAGCAGAAGCAGAAATACAAGGGCAATTATGAGCAATACCGCAATAAAAGTAAGCAGCACAGCAAGCACCCGCCGTCCGCCCAGCTTTGGAATCTTCCCCAACATATTTTCTATACTGCGCATAGGCACATTCAGGATAAACGCCAAAACAGAGCCGAAAATAAAGGGCGCAGTGATCCCTTTGATTTTCTCCACGATCAGGGTATAACGGGCTCTTTCACCAATCAGCCAGTACAGCAAAATACAGCCCACAGCCACCCAAAATATATTCCAAAAAACCTTCTTATTGATTTCCATAGGACACCCTCTCTCACGGGAAAGAAATACTTTTCTTTATTTTACCGATTTACGATCCGTTTGTCAAGAACGCATAAGCAAACCTTTTATAGCATAAAGTGTTCTTGGCAGCACACAGCAGGGAGGGAAATTTATGGAAGATACAATGAAGGAGAGAGTCCATCAACTGGCTGTGTACCTCATAGAGACCGAAGCGACAGTACGCGCTGCGGCGAAGCATTTCGGCATATCCAAATCTACTGTACATAAGGACTTGTCCCAACGGCTTCCACACTATAACCGCGCCCTATATGTACAAGTGCGGCAGATATTGGACAAGAACAAAGCCCAACGGCATATCCGTGGCGGTATGGCAACCCGGCAAAAATACCGTATGAAAAAAGAGCAAATGTAGCAGTACCCGGCAATCGCCGGGTATTTTATAAATCGTCTGCATCTTGTACAGGCTTATCCTCCGGGTCTGCCGGACGGCCGGTATAAGAACCGTTGGGGTCTGTTACAATTTTTTCTTTTTTCATCATCTTCCCTCCGCTGTAGTTTTCCCGGATTGCATTTTTCCTATCCCCGTGCTATACTGGAAAAAACGCCATTGGAGGCAAACTATGTTTGAAATTACCTTACTTACAGTCGGTAAGCTGAAAGAAAAATTTTATTTATCTGCCGCCGCAGAATATGAAAAGAGATTAAAAGCCTACTGCCGGTTTTCTATTGTAGAATTACCGGAGACACGGCTTCCCGAAGACCCCTCCCCTGCGGAAATCGCTGCAGGACTGGAAAAGGAGGCAGAGCTGATCCTCGCAAAAATCCCAAAGGGCGCATTCTTTTGCGTTCTGACACCGGAGGGCAAGCCCCTCTCCTCCGAAGCCTTGGCTCAAAAGCTGGGGCAGGTAAAGGTCAGCGGCATAAGTGCCGCCTGCTTCCTGATCGGCTCCTCCTTTGGAATCGCACCCCGTGTAAAAGCCACAGCCGACTTAAAGCTTTCTATGAGTGCTATGACCTTCCCCCACCATTTGGCGCGGATTATGGTGCTGGAGCAGCTTTACCGTGCAGAAGCCATTCAGGCCGGCAGTAAATATCATAAATAAGAGGATAACAAAATCGCCCCATCGCGGGGCGATTTTATTCATATGGGTACGCCTCCCCTACAATTCTACCGACGGTACACTGTAGGGCGGGGGTGGTGCTCCGCGCAGCGAATTAAAATCTAAATGATTGCCGGTGACAATCATACCGCAATTAAATTACTCCCGCCGCCGAGTATAACCGCACCAAAACGGCGGGAGCAAGCCCCCGCCCTAAAGCCTTCCCCTGGGGGAAGGTGCCCCCGCAGGGGGCGGATGAGGGTAAAAATTGACAATTGACAGTTGACAATTGTCAATTATGGTGTCTGCTTCGCAGACAAATTTATCTCATAGGGGCGGATTTCATCCGCCCGCGGGAGGCGAAACGCCTCCCCTACATCCTCTTTCGATAGTGCGCCGTAGGGGACGGGTCTCCCGTCCCGCCAATACCTTCCTATGAGAAGGCTTTGGGCGGTGGAGAATTCTCCACCGCCCGGTTGCTTTTAAGGGTCTGTACGTACATTGTGCGTCGCAGGCTCTTTTATTTCGTTGTTGCTTTGGTT
>JAFQPB010000041.1 GCA_017411905.1 Oscillospiraceae bacterium | reverse complement strand
GGGCGAAAGCGGTATTGGAGATTGCCGCCCCTACTTGTTTTTTGATAGAAACTGTGTTAGGATAAGAAAAAAGGAGGCGGTAATATGGATTATCGAATTTTGGGCAAGACAGGCTTAGAGGTTTCCCGTATGGGCTTCGGCGGACTACCCATTCAGCGGACGGACGATGGTGCTTGCCGGGAGATCTTGGTGCAGCTTGCGGATTTGGGTGTAAATTATATCGACACCGCCCGGGCGTACACCGTCAGCGAGGAATATATTGGCAAGTCCCTTGCGGGACTTCGGGATAAGTATATCCTTGCCACCAAGAGCATGGCAAAAGACAAAGAGGGTATGGCGCGCGATATCGAGACCTCTTTAAAAAATTTACAGACCGACTATATCGACATTTATCAGATACACAACCCCAACCGGGAGGGCTACGAGCAGATCATCGCGCCCGGCGGTGCGCTGGAGGCACTATTGGAGGCCAAGGCTGCCGGAAAGATCGGCCATATCGGGTTTACCAACCACTATGCGGAGATGATCGAGCTTGTACTGCAGGAGGATTGGGTGGAGACGGTGATGTTCCCCTATAACATCGTGGAGACCCAAGGCGAGAAGCTGCTTGCGCTTTGCAGAGAGTAGAACGTGGGCTTTATTGCGATGAAGCCGCTGGCCGGCGGTGTGCTGGACGATGCCCGCCTCGCGCTGCGCTTTATCGCAAAGACGGATTTGGTAGATATAATTATCCCCGGTATGGATTACCCGGAGCAGGTGCAGGAAAACCACGATGCCATTATGGACAGTGCGCCCCTTTCCGAGGAGGAGCAGGCAAAGATCGCCGCGCTCCGCAAGGAGCTGGGGGAGACCTTCTGCCGCCGGTGCAATTACTGCGCCCCTTGTACGGTGGGCATTAAAATTCCCACGGTGTTTTTGTTTGACGGCTATCTTACCCGCTACGGTCTGCCGGATTGGGCAAAGGCGCGGTATGAAGCACTGGACGCACACGCGTCGGACTGTATTGTTTGCGGGGATTGCGAAAAGCGCTGTCCTTACCATCTGCCCATCCGGGATATGCTAATGAAGGTAGCGAAAAGGTTTGGTAAGTGATATGAAAATTCTTATTCTCAACGGCTCTCCCAAGGGAAAATACAGCATCACACTGCAAACCACCCGGTATTTGGAAAAGGTCTATCCGAAGCACAGATTCGAGGTCTTGAATGTCGGACAAAAGACTAAGAGCTTGGAAAAGGACTTTACACCTGCCCGGGAGGCCATCGAAAGGGCGGATGTGCTGCTGTTTTCCTACCCGGTCTATACCTTCATTGCGCCCTGCCAGCTTCATAAATTTATCGAGCTGCTGAAAAAGGAGAAGATGGAGCTGTCTGCAAAGTATGCCACACAGATCACCACCTCCAAGCATTTCTACGATGTAACGGCTCACCGCTATGTGCAGGACAACTGCGCGGATTTAGGACTGAAGTTTATCCGGGGTTTATCGGCGGATATGGACGATTTACTGACCGATAAAGGGCAAAAAGAGGCACGGGATTTCTTCGACTTCCTCTGCTGGAGCGTAGAAAACGACCGCTTTGAAAATCCCTCCGTCCTGCCGACCACCTATGCGAAAAAGCCGGTTTCCCCTGTGGTATGCGACAAAGAAAAGACCGGCGATGTGGTTATTCTTGCGGATTTAGGAGAGAAAGATACCCAGATTTCTGCAATGATTGACCGTTTTCGGGCGAAATTCCCGAGAAAAACCCGCATTATCAATCTCCGGGAGTATCCCTTTAACGGCGGCTGCTTAGGCTGCTTTAGCTGCGCGGTGTCAGGCAAATGCGTCCACAAGGATGGCTTTGATGAATATCTCCGCAATGAAATTCAGACAGCGCAGGCGATCGTTTATGCCTTTGCCGTCAAGGATCACTCTATGGGCGCGCTCTTTAAGATGTATGACGACCGGAATTTCTGCAACGGACACCGCACTGTGACCATCGGTATGCCGGTGGGCTATCTTGTCAGCGGTGATCTGAGCCGGGAGTTTAATTTGCAGACCATCATCGAAGCCCGAGCGCAGGTGGGAACCAACTTCCTTGCAGGCGTAGCTACAGATGAATTTGACCCGGACGGGGAGATCGACCGCTTGGCTCAGACCCTTTCTTATGCGCTGGAACACAAGTATGTACCGCCCCAGAATTTTTACGGTGTGGGCGGTATGAAGATTTTCCGCGACCTTATCTGGTTAATGCAGGGTATGATGCGGGCAGACCATAAGTTCTATAAAGCCCATGGGCAGTACGATTTCCCCCAGAAAAAGCGGGGAATGATGGTCAAAATGTACTTAGTGGGTGCCCTTCTTGCAAACGAGAAGATCAAAGCGAAAATGGGCAACAAGATGAACGAGGGCATGCTGATGCCCTATGAGAAACTATTTAAGGAAATGGATAAAAAATAAAAAAAGTCCGGTCTGCAGTATTTCGCAGACTGGACTTTTTTGAAATGTGTGCTATAATGGGAAAGACTTTTGCGAAAAGAGGCGCATCCTATGGCTACCGTATTTTTAAGCTCCCTTTCTCCGATGCTGATGATGTTTGCGTGTATGGTCATCGGCTTTATTCTGAATAAGAAAAAAATATGCCCGGACAATACTGCATCGGTGCTTTCTAAATTGGAGGCCAATGTTCTTGCGCCGGCACTGACGATCGGCACTTTTAGTAAGTACTGCACGGTGGAATCCTTGTCCGAACAGTATTCACTTATTTTGTTTTGCGCGCTGATTTTGGCCATTGCCATTGGCATTGCCTTCGCGTTGGCACCCCTTTTTACCGGCAAGGGCTACAACCGCAATGTTTATCGCTATGCCCTGACCTTCGGCAATTTCGGTTTTATGGGAAATGCCATTGTTCCGGCAATTTTTGGAGAGGCTGCGCTGTACGAGTATATGCTCTTTGCGCTTCCTCTGAATATTGCTGTATACACATGGGGAATTGCCAGCCTCATTCCCAGGGGGGAGGGGAAACAGAGCCTGCTTAAAAATCTGCTGAATCCTTCTGTGTTCGCTTTAGCAATTGGTGCCACATTGGGATTGACCGGGGTAAGTAAATATTTGCCTGCGTTTGTGAACAGTACGCTCTCCGGCTTGGGGGGCTGTATGGGGCCTATAGCTATGGTGCTGACAGGATTTTTAATTGGACAGTATCCCATTAAAAAGCTGCTGAGCGATAAGAAGGTTTATATCGCATCGGTATTAAGGCTGTTTATTCTTCCTGCGCTGTTTGTTGTAATACTGAAGCTTTTGGGCGCGAACAACACGGCACTTACTATGTGCTTCTTTGCTTTCGGCACACCGTTGGGACTAAATACGGTTGTTTTTCCGGCGGCATATGGCGGCGATCCCTCCACGGGCGTATCTATGGCCACCATTTCCCATACGGTTTGTGTCATTACCATTCCTATTATGTATGCGCTTTTAACTGCATTTATCCTATAAAATTTTCAGGGATGCCGATTTCGGCATCCCTGAGTTTTTGCGTTTACATATCCAAGTCCATCTTGGCGATGACGGCGGCGCAGCGGGGGCACAGACCCTCGGTGTTTGCATCCGTGGAGTGCATCCAGCAGCGGGGGCACTTTTCGCCCTTGGCTTCACTCACACCGACGGTGAGGGCAGGGAAATTCACACCCTGTGCGATTTCGGCACCTTCGTCAGCTTCTGCCCAGTCGCAGGCGGAGACGATGCAAATTTCGGCAAGATTCAGGTTTTCGCAGGCGGCCTTGATAGATTCGTCACTTGTCTGCAAGGTCACTCTTGCTTCAAGCGCTTTGCCGATCCGCTTATCGGCTCTTGCTTTTTCCAGAACACCGTTGACATCCTGACGGAGCTTCATAACGGTCTCCCACTTGGCCATTGTGGCTTCATCCAGCGCATAAGCGTCGAAATTCTCAGGCATTTGGTTGAGCAGCACGTTGCGCTTGTCGTCGCTGCTGCTATGGGGCATAGCCTGCCAAATCTCGTCACAGGTGTAGGCGAGGATGGGAGCGAATAGCTTAGAGAGTGCATCTACGATGAGATACAGGGCGGTCTGTGCGCTGCGGCGGCGCAGGCCGTCCTTTTCCTCGCAGTACAGGCGATCCTTGATAATGTCGAGGTAGAAGGAAGAAAGCTCGACCACGCAGAAGTCGTTAATGTCGTGGGTGATGGCGTGGAACTCGTAGCCATCGTAAGCCTTGCGGCAGTCCTTAACTAAGGAATCCAGCTTTGTCAGTGCCCACTTGTCCAGCCCTTCCATATCTGCGGGAGAAACGAGGTTATTGGGGTCGAAGCCGTCCAAGTTACCCAAGCAGTAGCGGGCGGTATTGCGGAACTTCAGGTAGTTCTGGGCGATCTGCTTAAAGATCTCCTTGGAGCAGCGGACATCTGCGTGGTAGTCAGAGGAGGCCGCCCACAGACGGACGATGTCTGCGCCGAAGTCCTTGATAAGGTCAGCAGGGTCAACACCGTTGCCAAGGCTCTTGTGCATTGCGCGCCCCTGACCGTCAACGACCCAGCCGTGGGTCAGCACCTGCTTAAAGGGTGCGCCCTGATCCAGCGCGCCGACGGAGGTCAGAAGACTGGACTGGAACCAGCCACGGTACTGATCCGCGCCCTCTAAATATACATCTGCGGGCCACAGCTCAGGAGTGCGGTGCATCAGAGAGGAATAGTGGGTAGAGCCGGAGTCAAACCAGCAGTCCAGCGTGTCGGTTTCTTTGTCGAAGGTCTTGCCGCCACAGTGGGGACAGGTGAAGTTTTCGGGAACAAGCTCCATCGCTTCCTTTTCAAACCAAGCATTGGAGCCATACTCGTCAAAGAGGGCAGAGATCTTTGCAATGGAGTCGGGAGTAGAGACGGGCTTGCCGCAATCCTGACAGTAGAATACGGGGATAGGCAGACCCCACCGGCGCTGACGGGAGATACACCAGTCTGCGCGTTCGCGGATCATGGAGATCATACGGTCCTCACCCCACGCGGGGAACCACTTTACATCCTCAATGGCCTTGATCGCCTGATCCTTAAAGGATTCCACAGAGCAGAACCACTGGGGGGTAGCCCGGAAGATGACGGGCTTCTTGCAGCGGTCGTGGTGGGGGTAGGAGTGGACGATCTCTTCGGAAGCGAACAGGGCACCGCTTTCCTTCATATCCGCAAGGATAATAGGATTACTTTCCTCGGTTTTAAGACCGGCGTACTTACCGGCATAATCGGTATGGCGGCCGTAATCGTCCACGGGAACCACCAAGTCCATACCGTAGCGCATACAGGTCTGATAGTCGTCTGCGCCGAAGCCGGGGGCGGTGTGGACACAGCCGGTACCGGAGTCCATCGTGACGTACTCAGCCCAAACAAGGCGGCTTGTCTTATCTAAGAAGGGATGCTGCGCCAGCATATTCTCAAAGAATACACCGGGATAAGTGGCCAGAATCTGATAGCTGGTATAGCCGCCCATACCCATAACTTTCTCGCACAGAGCCTCTGCCACAATGAAGATTTCATCGCTGTAGTCAGGCCGAACCAGCACGTAGCTGTCCCGGGGATGGAGGCAGATGGCCATATTGCCGGGCAGTGTCCAAATGGTAGTTGTCCAAATGACAAAGTAGGCATTTTCCACGCCGGGCAGCTTGCCGAGGTCATCCTTCAAGGCGAATTTTACATAGACGGAGGTACAGGGATCGTCTTTATACTCAATGTCGGCTTCTGCCACAGCGGTGGCGCAGAAGGGGCACCAAGTAACGGGCTTGAGACCCTTATAGATATAGCCCTTGTCGAACATCCGGCCAAAGACCTTGACCTCTTGGGCTTCGAAATGCTTGTCCATCGTGCGGTAGGGATTTTCCCAGTCGCCTACAACGCCTAAACGCTTAAAGCCGCCCATCTGCTTTTGGATAAAGTCTTCGGCAAAGTCCTCGCAGGCTTTGCGGAACTCGGGGACGGACATATCCTTGTTGAGCTTTTTCTTGGAATTTTCGATGGCGCGCTCGATGGGAAGACCGTGGTTGTCCCAGCCGGGGACATAGGGGGTGTAGAAGCCCATCATTGCGTGACTGCGGACAATAAAGTCCTTCAGGCACTTATTGAGCGCGTGACCCATATGAATATAACCGTTAGAAAAGGGAGGGCCGTCGTGGAGAATAAAGGGGGGCAGATCCTTATTCTTTTCCAGCAGGGCATCATAGAGTTTGGTTTCCTCCCAACGCGCCAGCATTGCAGGCTCCCGCTGGGGCAGACCCGCCTTCATAGGAAAGTCAGTTTTCGGGGTGATGATCGTATTTTTGTATTCCATTGGATGTTTACCTCCGTGTTAAAATTCTACAGAGAAAATGATTTTTCTCGAATGTTCGCACTGCGCATTGGATTGCATAGAGAGATTTCCAGCTAATTTCAGCTTACTAAGTACGCTGTCAATGGAAGTAGCTGCTTTTCGGGTCATAGTAGCTGAGGTTGCGCCATATAGTTGCAGAGTTTCTAAATTTAACTTATTGGTTTTCTTGCAGCGCATTTCAATTAGTTTCTTAATGGTATCGTCTTGTGCGAACCATTTTAGTTCTGGGCGGCGAGGGGTGGGGCTGCCTTCAAAAACTGCAGAAATCTTGCTGCTTCTTATGTTGGTTGTTTCTGCGGTTGCTGCTTGCTCCGTTTTTGCACCCATAATTTTTGATATATTCACCCCGGCGCTTTTGGAGGCGGTGGTGCGTTCAAACTGTTCTTCTGTAATTTCGATAGTACAGCTTTTTGCACCCAACATATACGCTATGTTTTTCAGTTCTGCCAAACGCTCGTCGTGGGCTTTTTCAAAAATACAATCCACACGAATATAACGGTTAGGATTGAAAGTGTCCACATAATAAGCTGCATTACATACGGCACTTGGGAAAAACTCGATATTTCCCAAGTTCAAAGAATCGTTATACAGACATAAGACTTCGGTATCGCTTTCTCGGTCTCGCCAGCCGAGCGCGCCCTCGCATACATCAACCTGCTGCCGGGAGATAGCGTCGGTAATGACGATCAGCTTTGGTAAATGAAAATCAACGCTGTTGTATTCCTCTGCAAACAGAGGGTTATATTTCTTAAGCCTGCGTTGATAGCTGTCTTCCTTTACTTTTTCTGATAGCTCTGATGCACCCTTTTGTACACTGTCGGCTACGCTTCTGCTAACCTCAGAGGTCTTTTTTAGGAAGCCAGAAAAGGCTTCTTTGCTTTTTTCGGTATCAAATTTAATGGCCATAAAACGCTCCTTATGTTTGATTTTCATACTAAGGGTTGTTTGTTTCGCGAAATAAAAATGCCTTTGTCTCTTATTAGAGACAAAGGCATTGTGACCTCTGCGGTACCACTCTTTTTCCGGTTGCCCGGCACTCACACGCACGGTATCGGGTGCCACCGGCATAGCCTACTATCCAAAAGAGTTCGGTATGCTGCTCAAAGGGGATATGTCAGCCACTATGCTGCTGCCTCACACCAAATGGCAGCTCTCTGAAAGCGGGGAGTGGGGGACACCTGTCCTTTTCAATGCATCAAATATTTATCGCTTGTTGGGGTCGTAATTCTTTCCGAATTGCAGGTTGGCAAACATATCTGCACTGGGATCGTCAGCAAATTGCGCCAAGGGGCTGCGGGGCTTTTGCTCGATCGTTGTGCCGACCAAGGCCTCTAAGCTGGCGGAAATCTCGTCGGCCACCTTATCGGTGCTTTCTGCAGAAGGGGGCACTACAGGGCCGACAGGACGGTGCTGGTTCTGAATTTCAGTCAGCAGCCGTGTGCAGCTTTCAAGCTGGCTGCGCAGGTCGGCGATCTGCCGGGCGGCAAGTTGGCGGGCATCCTCTACCCGGGCTTCCTCTGCGGCGATCTTTCGGTCGGCTTCTCTTGCGGCAGCCTGTGCGTCCCGGATCATTCCGGCACACTGCACCTTAGTCTCTGCGATCTTTGCATCGCAGGATTTTTGGGTGTTGAGAATGGCTTCCTTCATACTGTCTTCTACGCTGCGGTATTCCTCCAGCTTGGCTACCAGCACCTTCATCTTGCTGCGCATAGAGAGATTTTCGTTGTAGAGGGTGGTATAGTCTGCCACCAAGGGGCCAAAAACCTTATCTACGTCCTCGGGGTTGTAACCACCGCCAAATTTCTTGGCAAAAGAGAGGGAAGTAAGTTGTTCAGGTGTAAACATAGCGCGCCTCTCTTAATTGTAGGTTTCCATCTCGGCGTTTACGTTCTCCAAGTCGCCAACCACGTCCATATTGTGGGGGCAGAACAGATACGTAGCCTGGGCGATCTTTTTTACGCTGCCGTCCAGCGCGTAGATACTGCCGGAAAGGAAGTCTACGACCCGGCGGGTAAGGGCCTTGTCAACATTTTCCATATTGAGGATAATGGCTTTTCTTCTGCGCAGCTCGTCAGCGGCCTTGGCGGCATCGTCAAAGGTCTTGGCGTGGAAAAGCACAACTTCCTGCTTGCCGGAGCCCATACTCAGAACCTGTCCGTTAAAACCGCCGGCAGGGGTGGAAGAATAGCCCGAATCCTGCTTGGCAGGACTGCTGCGGCGGGGCTGGGGAATTTCTTGCTCTTCGGTGTATTCGGAGCCGTCCTCGTAGTCATCATCTTCGTATTCCTCATCGGAATAGGGTTGGGTAATTTTTTTGACATTATCCCAAAAACTCATATGTCATATCCTCCCGAATCTATTTACGGTTTTGTTGCCGCATAATTTCTGGCACCAAAAATATCGGTACCTATGCGCACCATCGTACTGCCGCAGGCGATGGCCTCGGAAAAGTCGGCACTCATACCCATAGAAAGGACAGTACTGCACACATTATCGTATTTTTTTGCGCTTATGTCAACAGATAGTCGGTACATTTTTTGAAAAAATTTATTATTATCTCCCGAATTTTGGCAAATTGGGGGAATCGCCATCAGTCCGCGGACGAAAATGCCGGGCAAATGGGAGGCGGCTTCCAATATATCGGGGAGTTCCTCCGGGGAAAAACCGGACTTGCTCTCCTCGTTTCCGATATTGATTTCCAGCAGAATGTCCTGCGTGAGGCCTTGTTTTGCAGCCTCGCGGCTGACTGCCTCCAAAAGGCGGAGGGAGTCGATGCTGTGGATAAGGGAGACTTTGCCTACTACGTGGCGGACTTTGTTAGTCTGCAGATGGCCGATAAAGTGAATTTCTGCCCCTTCGTAAGCGTTTTCGGATAGCTTTTGGGTCAGCTCCTGCACCCGGTTTTCTCCGCAGCAGTCCACACCGGCGGAAATAGCCTCCCGAACTGCGGCGGTATCGTTCATTTTGGTGGCGGCGCAAAGGCGCACGTCTTTGGGGTCGCGCCCGGCGGCAATGGCGGCTTTTTCCATTTCTGTCCGAATACGGCGCACATTTTCTGTGATGGACATAAGAAACCTTCTTTCTCTAAATAACGAATCAGGCGGTGAAGCTTTGCTCCACCGCCTCAGAGTGTGTCAAAAAAGCCGCCAACCGTCAAAACGCAAGGAAATGAATGGATTGTACATCAAAGCCTTCTCCCTTGGGAGAAGGTGGCAAAAATCTTTGATTTTTGACGGATGAGGGGTGAAAAAGCTTGCTACGCAAGGCATTTTGATTTACTGCGTAATGCGCCCTCTACCGTACCACCTGTACGCCGACGAGTGCGCGTCACTTGTCTTGCCGGCTCCTTTGACCTCTGCCAGTCTGTCAAAAACGAGTTTTTGACAGACTAAGGCGGTGAAGCTTTGCTCCACCGCCTGCGCTTGCTATACGCCAAGTGCTGTGGCTTTCAGTGGCCGGATAGGGACAAGGGTAGAGATGGCGTGTTTGTAGATCATCTGCTGCTTGCCGTCACTGACCAGCACCACCACAAAGCTGTCGTAGCCGATGACGGTGCCCCGGAGCTGGAAGCCGTTCATAAGAAAAAGGGTTACGGGAATTTTGTCCCGGCGCACCTCACTTAAAACGGCATCCTGTAAATTGATTGTATCTGACATATGTATTCCTTCTTTCTTTGGGATACACATATCTTAGCAAAGGTTATTTGTCATATTCCCGAAGAAACTGTCGTGCACGGGAAAGAATTTCCTTCGTTCCCTCACCCGGCGCACGGCGAAGCCAATGGATATTTTCATTCCGCCGAAACCAAGTTAATTGGCGTTTGGCATAATGGCGGGAGGCCTGCTTTACCTCTGCGGTGGCTTCTCGCACAGAAATTTCACCGTTGCGTGCCCGGAGAAATTCCTTGTAGCCGATGGCCTGCATAGCGGTGCATTTTTCCGGAATACCCTGCGCCAAAAGGCTCTCGATCTCTGCAAGCAAGCCCATTTCCAGCATCATATCCACCCGGCGGTCGATGCGGTCATATAGATCCTGTCGGTTTTCGTCCTCCAAGGCAAACCACAGTGGGGTGTAACGGTCGGGGATGGCTTTGGTTTTTTCGTTGTGGGCGGTGATGGTCTCTCCGGTTTCCAAGTAAACCTCGAGAGCCCGGATGATGCGCTTTCGGTCACTGGGGTGCAGACGGGCGGCAGATTGGGGGTCTACCTCCATTAGTTTACATAAAACCGCTTCGATACCCTCCCGGTCGGCAAGGGATTCCAATCTTTCGCGGCATCCGGTGGAGGGGTAGGGGGCGAAATCGTTGCCACGAATGAGTGCATCCATATAAAGGCCAGTGCCGCCAACGACAATGGCGGTTTTGCCCCGGGCGATAATATCGTCCACAATGGGGGTGGCCATAGCGCAGTAACGGCTGACGGAAAAATCCTCCCAAGGCTCTGCCACATCCAGCATATGGTGGGGAATCCCTTCCCGCTCTGCAAGGGTAGGCTTGGCGGTGCCGATGTCCATTTTTTTATAGACCTGCATAGAGTCGCAGGAGACGATCTCGCCGGAAAGCTCCTTTGCAAGGGCAATGGACAGGGCGGTTTTTCCGGATGCGGTAGGGCCGGCAATACAAATGATATTATCCATAGCGCTTAACTCCGCTTAAACTGCTTTTCAAGCTGCTTTTTGGAAAGGGAGACGCAGATGGGTCTGCCGTGGGGGCAGTGCTTTAAGTCCTCCCGGGACATAACCTCCCGGACAAGCACCATAAGCTCCTCCTGCGAGGTTTGCCAGCCGGCCTTAATGGCGGCTTTGCAGGCCACTGTGTGCAATAGCGCATCCCGGACAGTATCGGCTTTTTCCGCGCGGCCTTTCTGGAGATCGGTGGCTAACTGCTCCAAAGCATCGGAAATCTGCGATTCCTCTAAATCCATAGGAATTTGCCGGACAAGCAAGGTGTTGTCACCAAACTCCTCTAATGCAAAGCCGAGTGCTTCTATTTCGGTGCTGTTATCCAGCAAAATCCCTACATTATCCGGGGATAAACGGCAGGAAATGGGAGCAAGCAAGGTTTGGGAGGAGATGGCTTCCTGATTCTTTTTCAGCTTCTCAAAGAGAATCCGTTCGTGGGCGGCGTGCTTGTCGATAAAGAAAGCGTCCTCGCCCTGTTCGACCAAAATATAGCAGTTATAAAGCTCTCCCACGTAACGCCACTGCTGTACCGCAGGCATAGTAAGCTCTGCTTGCTCCATCTCCGGCTCTGTCCGGGGCACAGGCGGAACAGGTGGCATAGGCGGTACGGGAGGTGCAGGCGGTACGGGGATCGGTTTTTGAACGATGGGAAGGATAACGTTCTCTCGCAGTGGGGGCAGCGGCGTGCGCTCCACTGCGGCAGCTACCGCAGCGGCAGCCTTGGGAGAAGGCTGGGGCGCATCCTTGACAGCGGCAGAAAAATTCTTAAACTCCTCTGGGGTCATCGTGCGAAAGAAGCTCTCCTGCTTGGGGGCAGGCTTTACTTCCTGTACGGGTGCTGCGGTTTGGGTAAACCGTACTGCAGGGCGGTCTTCGGCTTTATTAAGGGCTGCCAAAACACCGTAATGGATACAGTGGAAGGCGGCCTTTTCGTTTAAGAATTTCACCTCGGTCTTTGCCGGGTGGACGTTTACGTCAACGGCGTTCAGCGGCAGCGTTAAATGGATCACACAGCCGGGGAATTTGCCCTGCAGAAGCCGGTTTCGGTAGGCCTCCTCCAAAGCGGAGATTAGTATTCGGGAACGGACAGGGCGGTCGTTGACGAAAAAGGTTTGCAGTGCCCGGCTGGGACGGGCATCGGTGGGGCGGGTGACAAAGCCGGTGACCCGGTAGCCCTCCCACTGACTGTCTACAGGAATCATATGTGCGCCATTTTTGCCGTAAATGCAGTAAACGGTGTCCTGAAGCCGTCCGGTGCCGGGGGTGGAGAGGACTTCCTTGTCCTCCCGCAGGAAGCGGAAAGCGATCTCCGGGTGGGCGAGGGCTTGGAGCTGCACGGCGGCAGAGACCTTACCGCCCTCTACAGTATCAGAGGACATAAAGGCCATCCGGGCGGGTGTGTTGTAAAACAGATCCCGGACGATGATGGTGGTGCCGTCAGGACAGCCGGCTTCATTTTCTTCTAAAATCTCCCCGGCTTCCAAGTGAAGGCTTGTGCCGCTAAGACTGTCCGGCGTTTTTGTTAACAGGTCAATACGGCTGACAGAGGCAATGGCGGCAAGGGCTTCGCCCCGGAAGCCCATAGTGCCGATGGCATCTAAGTCTTTTTCTGTTCGTAATTTAGAGGTTGCGTGGCGCAAAAAGGCAACACGGGCATCCTCGGGCGCCATACCGCAGCCATTGTCGGTGACCCGCAAAAAGGTCATACCGCCGTTTCGTGCCTCCACGGTGATTTGGGTGGCACCGGCATCTACGGCGTTTTCGATGAGCTCCTTGACCACAGAGGCGGGGCGTTCCACCACCTCGCCTGCGGCGATCAGGTTGGCAATATGGGGGGATAGCTTTTGAATTTTGGCCATAAGGTCACCTCATAGTAAGCTCTAATATGATCGCAAGCGTATTGATAGCAGTGTGGAAAAGAATGGGTCCGAATATGGTGCCGGAACGGACGTAAGCAAAGCACAGCGCAATTCCTGCAGGAATGTATTGCAAAAAAGCAAGCAGCAGGCCAAGAGGGGAGTACTGTCCGATATAGCCCACAATGTGGACAAGTGAGAAAAGGGTTATGGATAAAAACCACGCCAAGATGGGACGTTTTTCGTAGATTTTATTGAACAGAACGCCCCGGAACAGCAGCTCCTCTGCCGGAGGGACAAAAAGCACCGTGCTCACCGCTATCAGTGCAAACTGGCTTTCGGACATTTCTCCGATATAGGCATCGTTCAGGTTATAAAACTCCGTGTCAAGCCACTGAATCAAATAAGATAGGGCGAGAGAAAGGACATAATAGATGCCATAACCGATGGCGGCAGAGGATAGGACATTAACGGGTTTTGACAATGCTACATCCAGCTCTGCCCAAAGGAAGTTTCGGAAGATGATGATAGCGGCAAGGAAATTAATAAAGAAATAAAGGGCGTTGAGCTCTGCTTCTGTCGGGGTAAGGGACAGAAAAGCAAAAACATAAACAAGAAGGGAGGGCAGGATCGCGCGCTGAAACAGCAGCAGCCCAAATCCATGCTGTGCCTCTTTTCGGCTCATAGAAACGGGAAGTTTTTTCATATTACTCCAGCATTTTTTTAAGTTTATAAAGGGCATTCATAGCCTCAATAGGGGTCAGGGTCTCGATGCTTATTTCGCTTAGTGTGTCGCAGACCTGACGGGAACGGAGGTCCTCCATACAGACCTGTTCCTCGAAAGCGGGGACGGCCTTGGTATATTGCGGCTTTTCGCCTGCTTCCAAGCCCTTGAGAATTTCCCGGGCCCGGCGAATGACGCTTTCCGGAAGCCCTGCTAATTTTGCCACCTCGATACCGAAGCTGTCGTCTGTAGAACCGGGGACGATTTTCCTTAAGAAAATCATTTGGTCGCCCCGCTTTTTGACAGCGATATTGTAATTTTTCACATTTGGCAATTCGTTTTCAATGACAGAAAGCTCATGGTAGTGGGTAGCAAAAAGGGTTTTGGCGCAAAGCTGCCGGGGTGAGGCGGCATATTCCAGCACTGCCCGGGCAATGGACATACCGTCGTAGGTGGAGGTGCCTCTGCCAATCTCATCCAAAATGAGCAGACTCCGGGAGGTGGCATATTTTAGGATGGAGGCTACCTCGGTCATCTCCACCATAAAGGTGGATTGGCCGGAGGAAAGGTCGTCGCTGGCACCGATACGAGTAAAAATCCGATCCACAATGCCGATTTTTGCGCTGCGGGCAGGGACAAAAGAGCCGATCTGCGCCATCAGCACGATCAGTGCGACTTGACGCATATAGGTGGATTTACCTGCCATATTGGGGCCGGTAATAATGCAAACCCGGTTGTCGCTTGCGCCAAGATGGGTGTCGTTGGGCACAAAGAGAGAGTCTGTTTGCATCTGCTCCACCACAGGGTGGCGGCCATCAGTAATAGAGATGGTGCCGTCATCGGTAATTTCTGGGCGGCAGTAGTTATTTTTTACGGCCACCAGTGCCAAAGCGCAGAGGGTGTCCAACTGCGCCACTGCAGTAGCGGTGGTTTGGATGCGGGGGGCTTGCTGGGCTAAAAACTCCCGCAATTCTGTAAATATCTGATACTCCAGAGCCACCAAGCGGTCCTTGGCGGTCAGTACCTGCTGCTCCAAGTCCTTCAGCTCTTGGGTGATGTAACGTTCACAGTTGGCAAGGGTCTGTTTGCGGATGTAATGGGCAGGTACCTGCTCCATAAAGGACTTGGAAACCTCGATATAATAGCCAAATACCCGGTTATAACCTACCTTTAATGTACGGATACCGGTCTTTTCTTTTTCGGAAAGCTCTATGGCTGCCATCGTGCCGGCACCGCCGTCTAAAATATCCTGCAGACGGTCAACCTCGGCATTGGCACCGGGGCGGATCAGATTGCCCTCCCGGACAGTCAGAGGCGCATCCTCTTTAATGGTATTTTCAATTCTGTCGGCGCAGTCCTGAAGTGCATCAATTTCGCTATAGAGGGCTTGCAGGAGAGGTGCTTGCAGAGAGGAAAGGGTATGGAGAATGGGGGGCAGTGCCCGCAGACCACGGGCAAGACCTAACATATCCCGGGGACTGACAGAGCCAGTAACGACCCGGCTGGTAATGCGCTCCAAATCGGAAACATCCCGAAGATTTTCCGTCAGCTCACCCCGCGCCCATAGGGAACCGGAAAGCTCCTCGATAGCATCCTGCCGGTGTAAAATGGCACTTTCGTCCAAAAGGGGCTTTTCTAGCCAGCTACGGAGCATACGGCTGCCCATAGCGGTTTTTGTTTTGTCCAGCACCCAAAGCAGCGTGCCTTTTCGCTCCTTGGAGCGCATAGTTTCGCAAAGCTCCAAGTTCCGGCGGGCATCCATATCCAGCTCCATAAACTGTCCGGTGGTGTAATATTGCAGACAGCGAATGTGGGCGAGAGGATTTTTTTGCACAAAGACAAGGGTTTTGAGCAGCGTGCCTGCGGCTATGATGGCTTCCGGCATACCGGTAAGACCGAGCTGGGATAGCTCTTGGGAGAAATGGGCTGTTAAAATATTGGCTGCTTCGTCTATAGAAAGAGTGTTTTCTCCACCCTCGTTAACACAGCAGGAGAGGCGGCGCAGCAGGGTGTCACTTATGATAGGCGCGGTTGCACCCGGGCCGCAGCGGATGACCTCGGCGGGGGAGAATCGGCCAAGCTCAGAGGCGGCTGCGGTGGCATCGGCACAGGTGGTTACGAAAAATGCACCGGTGGAAATGTCGCAAAAGGCCAGTCCGTACCGGTCCTCAATGCCGTAAAGACAACCCATATAGTTATTGCGGGTCTCGTCCAGCATACAGCTTTCGGTAACGGTACCGGGGGTGACGATACGGCTGATGTCACGCTCCACAATGCCCTTGGCTTGGGCGGGGTCTTCCATTTGCTCGCAGATGGCGACTTTGTAGCCCTTGGATACCAACCGGGCAATGTAAGCATCCACAGAGTGATAGGGCACGCCGCACATAGGGGTTTGTTCTTCCTTGGGCTTGCCTCTGTCCCGGGTGGTCAGGGTCAAGTCCAATTCCTTGGCGGCAATACGGGCATCCTCGTCAAACATCTCGTAAAAGTCACCGAGACGGAAAAGCAGGATAGAATCCTGATTTTGTTCTTTAATTTGGTAATACTGACGCTTCATAGGCGTCATTTCCGGACTTTTGGAGGCCATAATTATCCATCCTTTTTCTGTATTCCTGTAAGGCTCCAGGTGCCGGAGCCGGTAATGGTCAGCTGCGTAAAGGTGCCGATGAGACTGTCGTCGCCGGAGAAGCGGATAAGTCTGCCGCCCTCCGTCCGGGCGGTGAGCATATCCTTGTCCCTGCCGTCCACCAAGCAACGGAAGGTCTTGCCGATATAGCTGCTGTGGATCTCCTCGGAGATGGCGTTTTG
>JAFQPB010000040.1 GCA_017411905.1 Oscillospiraceae bacterium | reverse complement strand
ATCTTATACATATTGGGGATCATCAGCAGAAGACCCTGAGAAGCGGTGTAGGTGGTGGTCAGGGCACCGGCGGCCAGGGAGCCGTGAACAGTACCTGCAGCACCGGCCTCGGACTGCATCTCAACGACCTTAACGGTGTTGCCGAAGATGTTCTTACGGCCTGCAGCGGACCACTGGTCAACATAGTCGGCCATAGGGCTGGAGGGCGTAATGGGGTAGATGCCAGCTACCTCAGTAAAGGCATAGCTGACGTGGGCAGCAGCGGTGTTGCCGTCCATTGTCTTAAATTTTCTTGCCAATTCAAAATACCTCCTAAAGTATTCATTTTTTGCGCATATATAATAGCACCTTTTTGCCTGTTTGTAAAGCAATAATCCTCGCCAAGTGGGGAAAAAAGTGGCAATATGTTGTCATATTTTATAAAAATAAAAAAAGAATTGTCTTTTTGAAGCAAATGGAGTATGATAATGCTGACATTATATGGGGGAGATGGCGCGATGATTTGCAGCGTACATACTATGAGCATTACCGGCATCCGGGGCAATGCGGTTCGGGTGGAGTGTTATATATCCAACGGACTTCCTGCCTTTGAGGTGGTAGGTCTTCCGGATACAGCGGTCAAAGAGGCAAGAGAGCGGGTTCGTGCGGCTGCGAAAAACAGCGGTATGAAATTCCCTACAGGACGCATTACAGTCAATTTGGCACCTGCCAGCCTGAAGAAAGCCGGCACGCACTACGATCTGCCGATTCTCCTTAGTATCCTGTGTGCCAGCGGTGCCGTCCGCAGACCCAAATCTACCACTGCCTTTTTAGGCGAGGTCAGCTTAGATGGGGAGATCCGACCCATTACCGGCGTTTTGCCTATGGCCATTGCTGCCAAGCAGGCCGGCTTTACCCACTTATTTGTTCCTGCAGAAAATGCACCGGAGGCAACCCTTGCGCGGGGGCCTGCCATTATGCCGATCCATACGGTTCGTGAGCTGATCGAAGCCCTCAACGGAGAGCGGGAGTTATCTGAGGAGCCTGTTTGGGTACCGGAGCATCAGGAAACAGAGGCCTTGGACTTTAAGGATGTGCTTGGGCAGGAAAATGTAAAGCGGGCAATGGAGGTTGCGGCCGCAGGCGGCCACAACGTTTTGCTTATCGGCCCTCCCGGCTCGGGTAAAAGTATGCTCAGCCGCCGACTGCCCTCCATTTTGCCGGATATGACTTGGAAGGAGTCCTTGGATGTTACACAGATCTATTCTGTGATGGGTATGCTGTCACCCAAATCCCCCCTTATTCGCCAGCGGCCCTTCCGCAGTCCCCACCATACCATCTCCAACGCAGGTCTGATCGGCGGCGGTACCAATCCCAAGCCGGGTGAAATATCTCTCGCCCATAAGGGTGTGCTGTTTTTGGACGAGCTGCCGGAATTTCGGAAAGATACCTTGGATTTGATGCGCCAGCCTTTGGAGGATGGGGAAGTGACCATCGCCCGGGTATCCGGCTCCTTTAACTATCCGGCAGAGTTTATGCTGGTGTGCGCGATGAACCCCTGTAAATGCGGCTGGTACGGTGACCCCTCCGGGAAATGCACCTGCTCGGAGCAGGCTGTGAAAAATTACAGAAGCCGTATTTCCGGCCCGCTTTTGGACAGAATTGATATTATTGTGGAAGTTCCTGCGGTGGATTTCGAAAATCTGCGCCGCAGAGACGAAGCAGAGCCCTCCGAAAGAGTCAAAGAGCGGGTGGATGCTGCCCGGAATATCCAAAACCGCCGCTATGGCGAAAGCAGCGGGATGAATAATGCCCGTATGGGTCCCAATGAGCTGCGCTTCCATTGCAGAATAGACGACGAGGGCGCAGAGCTTATGAAAAATGCCTTTGACGCCTTTGGCTTAACGGCACGAAGCTATGACCGCATTCTGAAGGTCGCCCGTACCATTGCAGATTTGGACGGCAGCCAAAATATTACGACAGAGCATCTTGCAGAAGCTATTCACTACAGAACAGTAGAACTTTAACGGAAAGAGGAAATCATTTTGAAAGAGATTTTTTTGCTGAAATTGGGCGAAATTGTGCTAAAAGGCGCAAATCGTCGGCAATTTGAGGACAGACTGCGTCAAAATATCCGCCGCAGAATGAAGATGTACGGTAATTTTGATGTATACATTATGCAGTCCACAGTCTACGTGGAGCCGATGGATGATATGGCAGATGTGGACGGCGCGTGGGAAGCCTGCCACGCCATTTTCGGTGTGGTGAGCCTGTGCCGTTGCCGCCCCTGTGAGAAGAATATCGACCGCATTTATGAAACAGCAGAAGCCTATTTGGGCGACGATTTGGATATGGCAAAGTCCTTTAAGGTGGAGTCCAAACGTTCCGACAAGGCGTTTCCTATGAACTCTATGGAGATATCCCGGGAGATTGGCGGACGGCTGGCAGATGCCCATCCCGACTGCATTGTGGATGTGCGAAAGCCGGAATATACGGTTTATGTGGAAGTGCGTGACCTTGCGGCCTATGTCCACGGCCCCGCAGAACCGGGTGCGGGCGGCCTGCCCACCGGTGTGGGCGGCAGAGCAATGTGCCTGCTCTCCGGCGGTATCGATTCACCTGTGGCGGCCTATATGATGGCAAAGCGGGGGGTAGAGGTGGAGTGCATTCATTTCTTCTCCTATCCCTATACCTCCCAGCTTGCCAAAAATAAGGTAATGGAGCTTGCCCGACTGGTCACCCGCTACTGCGGCAGAATGACGGTCAATGTGGTCAGCTTTACAAAAATTCAGGAAGCCATCCGGGATAATTGCCCGGAGGAGTACTTTACCCTGATTATGCGCCGTTTTATGATGGAAATATCCCAGCGCATTGCCCTGCAGGACGGCTGCGGCGCGCTGATTACCGGTGAAAATTTAGGTCAGGTGGCAAGTCAGACCATGCAGGCTATGGCCGTTACCGGCGCAGTGGTGGATATTCCCATCTTTATGCCTCTCGTTGGTATGGACAAGGAAGAGATCGTCACCATTGCCCGGAAGATCGGCACACTGGATACCTCCATTTTGCCCTATGAGGACTGCTGTACGGTCTTTACCCCCAAGCATCCCAGAACAAAGCCGGTGCTTTCGCAGGTCGTGGAAGCAGAAGCAGGTCTTGACCGTGGGGTGCTGATCGAGGAAGCACTTGCAAATGTGGAAAAAATTACGGTGAAGTATGATGACACACCTTACCTCTAAAGTTTTGGAGCTCCTTTCGGGAAAGACCCTTGCCACGGCAGAAAGCTGCACCGGCGGTATGATCGGGGGAATGATAACAGCCGTGCCGGGAAGCTCTGTGGTCTATAAGGGCGGCATCATCTCCTATACAAACGAAATAAAGCACGCCCTTTTGGGCGTAGACGATACCCTTTTGGAAACTGCGGGTGCAGTATCCGCCCCGGTTGCGCGTGCTATGGCAGAGGGTGCCCGCCGCGTTTTGGGTGCAGACATTGCGGTATCTGTGACCGGCCTGGCAGGCCCCGGCGGGGATGACTATGGCAATCCCGTAGGAACGGTCTATATCGGTTACGCAGATGAAAAGGGCGCGCAAGCGGTTTGCTTCCATTTTGACGGCGACCGGGAAACCGTCCGCACCCAAGCAGCCGAAGAAGCTATAAAACTTATAATTAACAAAAATAAAAATACACCGTGCTAAGCGGTGCTGTTATCGGTAATTTATAGGGCGGAGGCTTGCTCCCGCCCTTATCATTCGAGTCAGGTAATCCAGAAAGGAAAAAACCGTAACCCCATCCGGGGTTGCGGTTTCTTTATATGTAAAAGAACCGGAATCGAACCCATCTAAAAGCACCAGTCCGGGGACTGGTGGCTGCCTTAATTTTCTTTTATTTGCAAAAGTATTCCACAGTCTGAAAATGTCCCTTAAACGAACGGAGGACTCCATTTCTGGAATCCTCCGTTTTTTGGGAGCTGTTATTTTACAGCCACAAATGTTTTAATGACTTTCAATCCAAGCGTTCACCTTGGTCTTTGCAACGCGGGTGATGTCCTCTGCGGGGTAGGGGGAGTTCTCACCGCCGCGGGTGTACAGGAAGTACAGACCCTCGGGAGTCTGGAACAGAATTTCTTCATAGCCTGCGGGATCACCGAAATAGCCGTATGTAACCTTTTTTACAAGGGTAGCGGTCTCGGTATCGTATTCCTTCTTGCAGATGATCTTCTTCATTTGTTTCACCAACCTTTCGGGTTAAAGAGTAGCAGATTTTTCGTAAAAAATCAAGTATTTCGTCCTGTAGACGAAGGACAGCTTTTGTGCTATTATAAGAAAAGAGGTGATTATTTTTGAAGGATATTCCACTCTTCACCACAGAAAACGGTATTGCCAGCCTGATCCTGCGGGAAATACCTACAGCGCAGACCGCCTATGTCCATATCCGAAGCTCCGAAACACCGGAAATGCTGATAAAAGGATGTATGGACTTTTGCCGTGCTGCTGGTGCAGAAAAAATCTACGCAACCGGTCACCCGTGCTTGACACAGTACCCACGCTATACCACGCTTTTGCATATGAAAGGGACGGTATCCGCGGTAGGGGAGACAAGCCTGTCGCTGTTTCCGGTGACAGAAAAGACTTGGCCGGATTTCTGCCGTATGTATAATGAAAAAATGGCAGCCGTCCCTACCGCAAATAAGCTGCGCCTTTTAGACCGGGAAAAGTACGAAAAAAGTGCTTATTTCGTCCATAAAAACGGGGTGCTCTATGGCATCGGCATCGCAGAGAATGACGAAATTCTCGCCATTGCCTCCTGCCAAAAGGGCGCAGGCAGGGAAGTGCTGGCAGCTCTTTGCCAAGTGCTTACCGGAGAGGTCGTTCGCCTGCAGGTTGCGGAGAATAACCTCCCCGCGATGCGGCTCTACGAAAAGTGCGGTTTTCTTCCCATCGGCGAGGGCGCAGCTTGGTACAAAATATTTTAAGGTGACATATTTTTAGGTGACAAGAAAAAATACTTGACATTTGATGCTTCTTATAGTATCATAGCTCAGGTGTAAAGGAAAACTGATTGACAGGGGGATCGCCTATGGCCACGGTAGAAACGCTGCTGCTTTTCGATCATTACGGCGACCTGCTGACCGCGCGCCAGAGAATGTGTCTGGATCTTAAGTATAATCAGGATATGTCGCTGGCGGAGATCGCTGAGGAATTGGGTGTCAGCCGTCAAGGTGTCCACGAAAACATCCTTCGGGCAGAAGCCCATTTGCAGAGGATGGAGGAAAAGACCGGCTGTGTCCGCCGCTTTCTGCAAAGCCGCAAGGCAAAGCAGGCGATATTATCTTTTGCTGCAGGACTTGAAAACCACTTAGACCCGGCAGTTCGTGAAGCGGCAGCACGGATTTTAGCTGCTGCAGATTCCATTGAGGAGTAGATTATGGCATTTGAAGGATTAACCGAAAAACTTTCCGCTGCCTTCAAAAAGCTCAGAGGCAAAGGCCGCCTGAAAGAATCCGATGTTAAGGAAGCGATGCGGGAGATCCGTATGGCACTTTTGGAGGCGGATGTCAGCTATAAAGTAGTGAAGGATTTTGTCAAATCCGTTACCGAACGCTGCGTAGGCGCAGATGTGCTGGAGGCTCTCAGCCCTGCACAGATGATCGTCAAGATCGTTGACGAAGAGCTGACAAACCTTATGGGCAGCGAAACCAAACATATTACCATCAACCCCGCAGGTCCCACTGTTGTGATGCTGGTAGGCCTGCAGGGCGCAGGTAAGACGACTAACGGCTCTAAGCTTGCAGGCCTTATGAAGCGGCAGGGCAAAAACCCGCTGCTGGTCGCCTGTGATATTTACCGCCCCGCGGCAATTACGCAGCTACAGGTCTGCGGTGAAAAATTGGGGATTCCGGTCTTTGAAAAAGGGCAGACCGATCCGGTGCAGATCGCAAAGGAAGCCATTTCCTATGCCCGTCAGCGGGGTCACGATATGGTGTTTTTGGACACCGCCGGTCGGCTCCATATTGACGAAACACTGATGACTGAGCTGCAAAATGTAAAAGCGGCAGTAAAGCCGGATGAGATTTTGCTGGTGGTTGACGCAATGACCGGTCAGGATGCGGTCAACGCAGCCCAGAGCTTCAACGAATGGCTGGAGATCGACTCTGTAATGCTCTCCAAGTTAGACGGCGATGCCCGTGGCGGTGCGGCACTTTCTGTCCGCGCGATTACCGGAAAGCCCATTAAATTTGTAGGTATGGGCGAAAAATTAGAGGATATTGAGCCATTCCATCCCGACCGTATGGCCTCCCGAATTTTGGGAATGGGCGATGTGCTGTCCCTCATCGAAAAGGCAGAAAAGGCCTACGATGAGAAAAAGGCTGCAGAGATGGAGGAAAAGCTCAAATCCAATAAATTTACACTGCAGGACTTCTACGATCAGATGGTGCAGATGAAGTCTATGGGCTCTATGCAGGACATTCTCGCCCAGCTGCCCGGCGGCGGTGCTATGAAGAACATCCAGGTGGATGAAAAGGCAATGAGCCGCACGGAGGCCATCATCCTGTCTATGACCCCCAAGGAAAGGGAAAACCCGAATATCATCGGTGCCAGCCGCAAGAAGCGCATCGCCGCCGGCGCAGGTGTCCGGGTGGAGGATGTCAATAGGCTCCTAAAGTCCTTTGAGCAGATGCGCACAATGATCCGCCAGTTCTCCGGCCCCGGTGCGGGCAAGAAGATGAAGCGGATGCGGGGAATGGGCGGCTTCGGCGGCTTCCCCTTCTAAGGATTCAAAAAGCAGAAATGCTTTGCGATATAATAAAAAAGTAAAAAACAATCATTTTTTGGAGGTGAAACCCATGGTAAAGATCAGACTGAGAAGAATGGGCGCTAAGAAGGCTCCTTACTACCGTATCGTTGTTGCTGATTCCCGCAGCCCCCGCGATGGCCGCTGCATCGAGGAGATCGGCACCTACAACCCCCTGACCAACCCCGCTACCGTTACTGTTGACGCAGAAAAGGCACAGGCTTGGATCAAGAACGGTGCTCAGCCCACCGACACTGTCCGTGGTCTGCTGAAGAACGCCGGTGTTCTGTAATTATCCCGAAGGAGAATTCCAATGAAAGAGCTTTTGCTGTATATGGCAAAAAATCTGGTGGATGAACCCGATGCAGTAACAGTTACGGAGACCACCGGAGAGGACGGCAAGGTGCTTGAGCTGCGTGTCGCCCCCGGCGATATGGGCAAAGTCATTGGCCGTCAGGGTCGGATCGCGAAGGAGATCCGCACCATTGTGAAAACCGTTGCCCAGCGCACCGGCGAAAAGATCACGGTCGAAATCGTGGATTAACGGCTATGCGTGACGCGGGTGCGTCACGCATTTCCCGTTTTTAGGAGAAGAAAGATGAAATTACCTTTTATTCAGGCAGGGGAGATCGTATCGACCCATGGTATCCGTGGCGAGATGAAGCTGCTGCCTTGGACCGACGGTCCGGACTTTTTACTTGACTATACCCGCGTCCGCATAGGTACCAAAGCATACGAAATAGAAGATTGCCGGATACAAAAAACCTGCAACCTCATCAAACTTGCGGGCGTAGATACCATAGAAGATGCCCAAGCCCTTCGCGGTAAAACGGTGGAGCTTTTTCGGGAAGATGTACCCGAGGGTCTTATTTTTGCCGCTGAGCTTGTGGATATGGAGGTCTTTGCCGATGACGAATGTATCGGCAAGATCGCTGACGTGCTGGACTATCCCGGCAATAAGGTGTACGTTGTAAAAGGGGAGCATAGCTATATGATCCCGGCGGTGCGGGAATTTATCCTCAGCACCAGCTTAGAGGAAAACAAGATGGTCGTAAAACTCCTGAAGGGAATGCGGGATGATGAGAATTGATATACTGACCCTGTTTCCCGAGACGGTAGGTGATGTACTGTCCGACAGCATTTTGGGCCGCGCACAAGAGCGGGGCTTTATCCGCATCGAGACCCACCAGATCCGGGAGTATACCACCAATAAGCAATGTCAGGTAGATGACTACCCCTACGGCGGCGGCCGCGGCGCGGTAATGATGGCAGACCCGCTGTACCGCTGCTGGGACGCGGTGCGCCAGCAGACCGAGGGGAAGGTGCATACCATCTATATGTCCCCCTGCGGTAAGACCTTTACCCAAAAGGATGCCATTCGTCTGAGCAAAATGGAAAACTTGGTGCTGGTCTGCGGCCACTACGAGGGCATCGACCAGCGGTTTATCGACGAATGTGTAGACGAGGAAATTTCTCTCGGCGACTTTGTACTCACCGGCGGTGAGATCGCGGCTATGGCGGTCACTGACGCGGTGTGCCGCATGGTGCCCGGTGTACTGGCCGACCCGGAGTGCTTCGAGGATGAGAGTCACTACAGCGGACTGCTTGAATACCCTCAGTACACACGACCGGCTACTTGGCACGATCGGGAAGTGCCGGCCATCCTGCTGTCCGGCAACCACGCAAAGGTCGCCCAGTGGCGCAGAAAGCAGGCGCTCCGCCGCACCCGAGAGCGCAGACCCGATATGTACGAAAAATTAGACCTCTCCTCCAAGCAGGACAAGAAGCTCCTTGCGGAAATGGAAAAAGAGGATATGGAAAACGAAACACCCTGATCGACCGATCAGGGTGTAGTTGTAGGAGTTGGCGTCCCCGACGATCTGAGAACCGCCTCCCGACACCGGGAGGCGGTTAGGATTTTAGGGTGTATAGTAGACCACGACGCTGTTATTTGTCAGGGCTTTGACATCCTTGACCTTGGTGCCGTAGACACTGACCATAATCAGCCGGGGGCACTTGCTGAGATTCGAAATGTTCTTTAGACCTGTGTTATAGTCCAGTGTAACGCTGTTGAGGTTTTTTAGCCCTGCCAAGGCTTCGATACTTGTAATGGAGCATCTTGAACCGTCAACGGTAGTCAGCGCACAATCCTTGGAGAAGGAGGGTAGGGAGGAGATTTTATTATTGGAGAAATTCAATACTTCCAAAGCCGTTAGCTGATTATAGGTATAGATGCTGGAAATGGTGTTATTGGAAATATCCAGCTCAACAAGGTTCTTGCAGGCCGACAGGTAAGTTGCAGAGGAGATCTTGTTGTAGGACAGATCCAGATACATTAGTGTACCGAGTTTGCTGAGTGTCTGTATGTCTTTTACCTGATTGCTGCTCAAATTCAGACTTTGCAGTGCAGTTAAACCTTGAAGCGGAGAAATATTTGTGATAGAATTGTAAGAAAGCTTCAGTTCCTTGAGAGCTTTCAGGCCGCCAAGGGCAGTAAGCTCTGTGACAGCATTGTTATCCAGCGATAAAACCTGCAGGCCGGTGAGGGCGGAAAGCGGTGTTAAATCCCGCAGTACATTCTCGCCCAAATCCAGTACAGTCAACCCTGACAGGGCTTCAATGCCGGAGATGGAGGAAAGAGAACAACCGCGAATTGTCAGGTTTTCCAGCGCAGAAAGACCGAAAATAGCCCCAAGACTCTCTGTTTCTACAATAGAACGCTTTACAGTGAGGGTTTTCAGTTCTGTTAAGATAGCTATGGGTGTCAGTGGTGCCTGACAGCCGGAGACCGTAAGGGATTCCAAATAAGGCAGATACTTGAGGTCTTCAAGGCTGATAGCACCTGCGGGAACGGTAAATTCCTTAATATTCCACAGGTCATTTGTATAGATCGTAGTGCCCTCCAAGAAGCCGGCAGCCTCCCGGATTGCGCTGCCCATTGCCGGATCTGTAAATACTACCTGCTCTACCACACCCTTTACAGTATAGCAGTGCGAAGTTAAGGGACTGACCAGGCCGTTATCACCGACGGTCAGAACGTAAAATACATTTTCGCCTGCCTGCAGGGTTATGGCTTCTGTATGCAGATCCCGGCCGGTAGAGGGAAAGTCACTGCCGGAAACGTAGACCTTTCCGCTATCTGAGACAAACTGCAGTGAAAGATAGGTATCGTAATAACCGGCAGGGGAGTTAGGAACAGGAGCCGCAGGCCGCAAAAGATTCAGCTTTTCCTTGATTGCCGCAGGCGCGTTTTCAATAAGCTGATGGGCATCTAATAGCTTGTCCTGCTTAACAAAGGCACGGCTCAGGGCAAGGTAGACATTCACCCCGCCGCCATCCCGGATGGCACGCAGCAAGGTCTCCTCCACCTTTGCGTAATTGCCGACAGACGTATAATAATCCGCCAGCTCCAAGGAGATCTGTTCAATACTTTGGCCGTACTTATAGGCTCTATCGTACATCCATGTGGAGATGGTGGGGTATCCCTGATCTTCAAAGAACCGGGCACCCCGCACCAGCATATCGTGGGTAAAATCCGGGTCATACTCTAAGAAATACCACGCTGTACCCAGAACAATGGCTGCAGCAAGGAGTATGGTAGTAAGTGCTTTAATAAACCGTTTCATAATACACTCCGTTTCGGGATTTGTGTCTAAATTATACGAAATATCCGGGTCTATGTCAACCCTTGCGATAAATCTTTACGTTTTCGCTTAGTCCTTTCGACTACTACCGGACAAGCTGACCGTTACAATGAAAGCGGGAGGGATCACTATGAAAAATAAGGAACTACATATCGCGCTTATACTGGGTGTGCTTTTGCCGTGTCTGACGATGCTGCTGGCCTGCCGCCCGAACTGGGAGCTGCCATCCATCTTTCCAACGGAAGCTGCCGATCCATCTACGGGAGATTTTCAGGTTTTGATGGAGGATGGCAGTGTAAAAGGGATGGAATTAGAGGATTACATATGGGGCGTTGTTCTGGCGGAAATGCCTGCCAGCTATGAAGTTGAGGCACTAAAGGCCCAAGCTGTGGCGGCACGTACCTATGCACTGCGGACAAAACGTCACGAAAACGCCGATATTTGCACCTACTACGGCTGCTGTCAGGCTTACGTAGCTCCGGAAGATTATACCGGCAGCGCAAAATTCAGTGAAAAGGTACGTCAAGCGGTTCTTGCAACGGCCGGGCAGGTGGTCACCTATGAGGGGGAACTGATCGAAGCGACCTATTTTTCCTGTTCCGGCGGCAGAACAGAGGATGCCGTTGCCGTTTGGGGTGCAGAGGTGCCTTACTTACAGTCGGTATCAAGTCCCGGTGAGGAAAATTCCTCCGATTATATGAAGACGGTTACGATGTCCGCCGGGGAATTTGCCGCAGCTTTTGACGGCCTTTCCGGCACACCCGGCACATGGATCGGGAAAATCACCTATACAAATGGCGGCGGTGTTGCAACCATTGAAATCGGCGGTACAGAATATAAGGGCACCACCGTGCGGCAGAAGCTAAAGCTGCGCTCAACAGCTTTTGTCATCACCATTGTTGGAAGCTCGGTATCGATTACCACCAAGGGCTTCGGTCACCGGGTGGGGCTCAGTCAGGACGGTGCAGAGGCGATGGCAGTAGGTGGCAGCGATTATGCCGAGATTCTCGCCCATTACTACCCGGGCACAAAGCTGCAGGGAATTGACAATATTGGGGCTTTGGGATAGAATAAAAGAAAAGAATAGCAAAGAGGAGGGCGGTACTATGCCCATTCAAATACCCAATGACCTGCCGGCAGCGGAAGCACTGCAGCAGGAAAATATATTCGTGATGAAGGAGGGCAGAGCCAGCACACAGGACATCCGTCCGTTGGAGATCGTGGTGCTGAATTTGATGCCTACCAAGATCGTCACCGAGACCCAGCTAAGCCGCCTTTTGGGAAACACGCCTCTGCAGGTGCGGCTGGAGCTGATGAAGACCGGCACTTATGTATCCAAAAATACATCGCAGGATCATCTTCTGACATTCTATAAGACCTTTGACGAGCTGAAGCACCGGAAGTTTGACGGTATGGTCATCACCGGTGCACCTGTGGAAAATATGGAATTTGAGGATGTGGACTACTGGCAGGAGCTGTGCCAGATTATGGAGTGGACAAAAACCAATGTCCACAGCACTTTTCATATCTGCTGGGGTGCACAGGCAGGTCTTTACTATCATTACGGCATCCAAAAGAAGCCGCTGGATAAAAAGTTATTTGGCGTATTTCGCCATCAGGCAGATTACAAGCGTTCCATTCTGCTCCGTGGCTTCGACGATGTGTTTTGGGCACCCCATTCCCGGCACACAACTGTACTCCGGGAGGATATTGAAAAAACAGACCTGAAAATTCTCGCATCCTCAGAGGAGGCGGGCGTCTATGCGGCTATGAGCAAAAAAGGCCGGCAGATATTTATTACCGGCCATTCGGAATACGATGCAGACACGCTTAAAAAGGAATACCTCCGGGATAAGGCGCAGGGACTTCCTATCGATGTGCCGAAGAATTATTTCCCCGATGACGATGATACCAAAGAGCCGATCGTCCGCTGGCGGGGACACGCAAATCTGCTGTTTAGTAACTGGCTCAATTACTTTGTCTATCAGACAACGCCCTACGATATTATGACCATCGGTCAGGAGCAGGGATAAACGAGAATTTAACGGGGCAGAAGCTATGGAAAAAAAGCAAAAAAACCATATTTACCGTATATTTGTCAGAATAGCTGTTTGTGTTCTGATAGTGATTGGTGCGGCGTTTTTTGTTAGCTTTTCCTTGCTTTTCGGTACAGATACTGCCCTGCAGGACGAAGAAAAAGCAAGCATCCCGCAAGCAACAGAGCCGGATTTTACCTTACCGACTGAAGAACAGTCTGAGGCGGAGCAAATGCTCTCGGAAATGTCCCGATGGGAGAAGATCGGCCAGCTTTTTGTGGTGCGCCCGGAAACGCTGGAGCATACCCAGCCGGGAGTGCCGCAATGGGAAACCGGCTGTAAGACAGTGACGGAAGCATTGAAAAATGGCCTAAAGGACTATCCCGTTGGCGGTATCGTTATGTTTGCCCATAATTTGCAGTCGCCCCAGCAGATCACAGAATTTAACCAAGATTTGCAGCAGCTTTCTGAAGTTCCCTTATTTATTGCCGTGGACGAGGAAGGCGGCACAGTAGCGCGCATTGCAAACCATAGCGGATTTTCCGTTCCCAAATACAAAAGCGCGGCGGCAGTAGGGGCAACCGGGGATGCCGCCAAGGCAGAGGAAATGGGCAGGACCATCGGCGCATACCTGCGGGAATACGGCTTTAATATGAACTTTGCGCCGGTGGCGGATGTATTTACCAATCCGCAAAATACAGTCATTGGCAACCGGGCCTTTTCCTCCGATGCACAAAGGGCAGCAAATATGGCATCGGCAATGGCAAAGGGACTGCGCAGTCAGCAGATCACGCCTGTTTACAAGCATTTTCCCGGCCACGGAGATACAGCGCAGGACAGCCACTACGAGCTGGCGGTAACCTATAAAACTGCAGATGAGATGATGGAAAGCGAGTGGCTGCCTTTTCTTAAAGCCACCGGGCAGGACTTAGTGATGCTCGGTCATATAGCTGCACCGAATATTACGGGCGATATGACCCCTGCAACGCTGTCGTATACGCTGGTGACGGAGTGCCTGCGGCAAAAATGCGGCTTTTCCGGCCTGATTATTACCGATGCCTTTGAGATGGATGCCATTTGTAACAGCTACGGTGTGGGCGAAGCGGCTGTGATGGCCTTCCAGGCTGGCTGTGATATGGTGCTGATGCCCGAAGATTTGAAGGCCTGTTTTGAAGCTGTGGAATCAGCACTGGAAAGCGGCGCACTTACGGAGCAATGGCTGGATGGTACGGTTTTGCGTATTTTGGAATTTAAGCTGTCCCAAATGACACAGTAGATTTAGGTGGAGGGAATCCCCATGAAATTATGTATAGAAAACCGTGAGATATTTGCAAAGACCGGTCAGTCCCTGCGGCAAATTGTGGAGGAAATGGGACTGGACAGCACCTATATTTCCCGGCGTCCCATCGCCGCAAAGATCGCAGGCGAGGTCTTTAACTTAAACTATATCCCCTTGCGGGAAAAGGACGTTTCGGAGCGCAGCTCCATCCGCCGGGCTATGGCGGCATCCGACGGAAAGGTGGAGCTTCTTCGCTATACCGACCCGGTAGGCAAAGAGGTTTATGAGCGCACGGCCCGTTTTGTGGTATTTTTGGCACTGCACCGCCTGTGGCCAAATGCCCGGGCAAAAATGGGCACAACGCTGGGTTCTGCGGCCTATATCTCTGTAGAAGATGAAAACTTCTCTTGGATGCGCCTTCGCCGGGAGGTAGCCGATCTGATCGCAAAGGATATTCCTCTGAACCGTAAAATGGTCAGCACTGCAGACGCGGTGGAGACCTTTACCAAAATGGGCAAGACCGATAAGGCGCAGCTTCTTTCTATGCGGAAAGAGGAAACCTTCGGCTGCTACGGCTACGGGGATTTCCTTGACTACTATTACGGAGAAATGGCACCCTCTACCGGCTATGTGCAGGTGTGGGAAATTCTCCCCGCAGAGGGTGGCTTCGTCTTTATTTACCCCGATGATGCCTACCCGGAGCAGGTGGCGGAATATAAGGCTACACCCCGGGTCTTTGATGTGTGTATGGAGGGAGACCGCTGGTGCAAGCTGATGGAGTGCGAGACGGTGGCAGACCTGAACGCCCTGACGGAAAACGGAAAAATCCGGGAGCTGATCCGGGTCAATGAAGCCCTCCACGAAAAGCGGTATGCCCAAGTGGCGGATATGGTATGCCAGCGGGGCGCAAGAGCCGTGATGCTGGCAGGTCCCAGCTCCTCGGGCAAGACCACCTCTGCCAACCGCCTTGCCACCCAGCTTCGTGTCCACGGCAAAAAACCGGTGCTGATGGGGCTGGATGATTATTACATCGACCGGGACAAAATCGCTCCCGGCCCCGACGGCAGCTTCGACTTTGAACATATCAACACCATCGATACCGACCTTTTCCGGCAGAATTTGGCCGACCTTTTGGAGGGCAAGGAGATCGAGATTCCTACCTTCGATTTTAAGACTGGCAGGAGAGTGTGGAAGGGACACAAATTCCAAATGGGTGACGATACGGTCATCATCGTGGAGGGACTTCACGCCCTGAATCCCATGCTCATTCCACCCCAGTTGGATAAAAACAGCATCTTTAAGTTCTATATCTGCCCCCTGATCCCCCTGAGCCTTGACGATCATAACCGGATCCCTGCCAGCCACCTGCGGCTGCTGCGGCGAATTGTAAGAGATTTAGAGGGACGCGGCGCAACGGTGCAACGGACTATGTCCATGTGGGACTCTGTCCGCCGTGGCGAAAAGCGGTGGATATTCCCCTTCCGGGAGCAGGCAGATGTGATCTTCAACACCTCCACCCTCTATGAGCTGGCGGTAATTAAAAAGCACATTTTCCCCCTGCTGACCGCCGTTCAGCCGGAGGAAAGCTGCTACGAGCAGGTTCGCGGCTTAGTGAAGATCCTCAACTATGTACAGGAAGCCGATGTGGACGACGAGATCCCACCCACCAGTTTGCTCCGTGAATTTATTGGGGGAAATACATTCTACAAGTAGGGCCATTCACGCATCCTCCGCCAAAGCCTTCCCCTGGGGGAAGGTATCAAAAATCTTTGATTTTTGACGGATGAGGGTCGATCTGCACCAATTTATCCCCTCATCCGCCCCTTCGGGGCACCTTCTCCCGGGAGAAGGCTCCAAGACAGGGGTTCTCTGTCTTGGAACGGCTATCGTATATATTCGTAGACAACACGAATATAAAAAACTGTTATCGGTATGAGTATGTCCCTTATTATTGCTAAAAAATTTGGAAATGCGCTAAAAAGTACTTGAAATTTATGGGAATATGTGGTAAAGTAACTTTGACAGTGTTAAAGACTTATACATTGTGAATAATTGAAAGGGGCGAAAACCTATGAAAAACAAAAAAATCATTCGTACACTCCTTGTGATGCTGCTTGTGGCAGGCTTCCTGCTTGGCTATCCCACAGTGGCATATGCTGCCGGTGCCGGCGATGTTGGCTCCAGTATCTCCAATTTCTTTACCGGCATTCTTGACTGTCTGGTGATGATCTGTGAGGGCATCATCGGCTTATTTGCAACGCTGATTCAGCTTCTTGTGGATATTGTGATGCTGATCGTCGGCCTGTTTACCTAAGTACATACATAAGAGCGCACCGCAGGGAAAGCCTGCGGTGCGTTTATGCACTGGTGCGGGTGTAGAGAAGGCCTTGCAGCCATTTGATGTCTGCCTTTCCAATCACACCGCAAAGAGTCAAAAGACAGCCAAGGAGCATAGGAAATGCCACTGTTCGGACGGCCGGATGGGGCGCGAAACCGGCAAGAACGGCGGCAAGAACGGTGCAAAGACAGGAAAGGAGCGGACGGGACAGACGGATATGTCGCCCGGAGATATTCAACAGCCGCCGCAGACTGAGCAAGAAATTAATGAGATGGGTTATTAAAAAACTGAAGAAGTATCCGTCCATTCCGTAGCGAGGAAGGAGCAGGTACAAAAACAGAACATCCAGAGAAGATGTAAAAATATTATAGCGCACACAGGCGGTTTGTTGCCCCAAGCCCTTGGTCATCGCATCGGTCATCGCATCGCAGTAGAGCATCGGGGCAAGCAGCGCGTAACGTCTAAGCTCCCGGGCGGCTCCGGGGCTGCCGTACAGAGAGAGACACAGCGGCTCGGACAGCAGATATAAAATACCGCCGCAGAGAAGCCCGTAGAGCAGCGCAACCTTTAGTGTTCTGCCGGTGAGGTAACGGATTCGTCTGCGGCTGCCTGCCGCATCGCACCGGGCAAGCTCGGGGATGAGAAGCTCTGCAAGGGCGAATAGGATCGCAGCCGGGAACATCAGCACCGGAAACACCATACCCGATACCGTACCGAATGCGGCAAGGGGCGCCATATCCCCGGCGAAAAGAGCCAGCCGTTTGGGTACCATCAGGTTTTCTGTGGTGGAGATACCGGCTTTCAGGTCGTCTGCAAGGGCAAGGGGAACGGCGCAGCGCAGCAGGCGGCTGCGAACCGGAATGGGAGAGCCATAGGGATTTTTTTGCAGAGCCCGAAGAATAAGGAGCGTTACAAGGGTGAGGATGTTTCCAAGACCGCTGCCGAAAATAATGCAAAGACAGGCTTTTACCGGGTCATTTTCTGCCCAAAGGGTCAAAAGACCCATAGTGATAGTCAGTGACAGTGCCTGCTCAGCGACTTCTACTGCAGCCAATGTGCCGATGCGGTTGGCAGCGGTAAAATAACCGGTCATCACACCGCAAAGGCAGGTGATCGGCAGAAAACAGGCGTAAAGCCGAAGTGCCGAGGCGGTGCGCTCGTCTCCGATCCAGCCTTCGGCAATTTGGGGTGCGAAAAAATAGAGAAGCATTGCCACCGTTCCGGCGGCTAAGATACTGAACAAAAAACAGGCTCTTAGAATCCAACGGACGTTTTGGGGACGTTTTTTGCCTAATTCTTCGGCGGTCAGGTACATAGTTGTGGTACGCACGCCCGCCATACCGGCGGTGACCGACATAGCACCGACCGAAAGGACAAGCTGCAATAGCCCCACACCCGCCGCACCGATCTGGGCAGATACAAAGACCTGAAAGGATGTGGACACGAACCGCAGCAGTAAATTCACCCCTGTGAGCAGCAGCGCATTGTAAAATATAGGAATTGCCTTACGCAAAAAAATCACCCCTTTGTCTTATGGTATGGGACAAGGGAGTGATTTAGAATTGAGAATTGATAGTTGCACAATCGATAGGGATTGTAGTATCTTGTAACATCTTAATCTTTACTTTTCAAACAATGTGTGGTATACTAAAAGAAAACAGCAAAGGGGCATACCACAATGTTAAACAAAGAGATTTATTTAACCGAAGAGGAACAGATTCAGCTCAAAGAAATCGTCCGCAAGGGTGTTCACAACGCTCATGTTATTACCCGAGCGAGGGTTCTCTTAATGCTGGATCGAACCGGCAAAACAGATCATGTGCGATATAAGCGAACAGCGGAATATGCGCAAATATCCGTTCAAGCGGTATACAATATGCGTGATGAATTTCTTTCCAATCACGATGTTGAAGCATATTTGACACGCAAAAAAAGAGAAACGCCGCCTACTGCCCCGAAGT
>JAFQPB010000039.1 GCA_017411905.1 Oscillospiraceae bacterium | reverse complement strand
TTTGCTAACCGCAGTTAGCAAAAAGGCCGCACATTTTTCATCATTTGTCAAGCATTATTTCTGAAATTGTTACGAAAAAACTGGACTCCACATCTTTGTGAAGTCCAGCTTTTCTTAACTTAATGACATTGCCCCCGGGGGGAGGGTGGATTTTGCAAGGAACGAGCAAAAGACGGGTGAGGAACGGCGTGCAGAATAAGTCTGCACAAATGCTTATTTCGAAGTCTGCCGCCCGCATTCCTCATCCGCCCCTTCGGGGCACCTTCCCCCCGGGGGAAGGGATTGCAGGAATCGCCGCTTGCATTTTCCTGCATTTTGGATATACTATAGATATTCTCTTACAAAAGGAGGCAGGCTATGCCTTGGCGTTATATTCAGGTGGAGACTACCGACCCGGCCTTTAATTTGGCACTGGAAGAATATGTGTTTGAAAGTCTTTCCAAGGACTATAACTATTTTATCCTGTGGCAAAATGCCTCTACGGTGGTAGTAGGCCGCCATCAAAACACCTTTAACGAGGTGGACGAGGCCTTTATTCGGGATAACAACATCACCGTTGTCCGGCGGCTGTCCGGCGGTGGCGCAGTCTATCACGATCTGGGAAATCTGAATTTTACCTTTATTCAGGATGCCGCGGGCAAAGAGCCGGATTTAGGTCTATTCTGCCGCCCGGTGGCGCAGGCCATTCGCACCTTGGGTGCAGAAGCAGAGGTCAACGGCAGAAACGACATTACTATCGGTGGACTTAAATTCTCCGGCAACGCCCAGTATGTAAAAAACAGCCGGGTTATGCACCACGGCACGCTCCTTTTCGATTCCCAATTAGAGGTTGCCGCCAAAGCACTTCGCCCTGACCCGGAGAAGATAAAAGCAAAGGGTGTCGCCTCTGTCCGCAGCCGCATCACCAACCTAAAGCCGCTGCTCCCCAAGGGCACCACCTTAGAAAATTTTCGGGATGCGCTGCGAAATGCCCTCTTTGAAAATGAGCAGATGGAAACCTATTCCCTTACCGATGCTGATCTTGCCGCCATTTCTGCCTTGAAAGAAGCACGCTATGGCACGTGGGCGTGGAACTGGGGCGCATCCCCCGCCTGCGATATGACCCTGTCAGGGCGCGTGGAAGGCTGCGGATACCTCAGCTTCCAATTCCGTGTGGAAAAAGGGTTTATCACTGATGCCGTTCTTTACGGCGACTTTTTCTCTGCCGGTGATCCCCAAACCCTCGCCCGCAGCTTTATCGGCCACTCTGCCACACCGGAGGGCTTCAAGGCAGTCGCAGAAAAAGCAGACATTGCCTGCATTTCGGGGCTGACCACACAAGGGCTTACGGATATCCTCTTAAAATAAAAACACGAATCCCCTTGGGCAGTGCATCGCCACCCAAGGGGATTGTTTTAATCTGTCTGCGAAGCAGACACCATAATTGTCAACTATCAACTATCAATTGTCAATTAATAAACTTATTGATTGCCTGCGCCACGCCGCTTTCGTCGCAGCTACCGGTTACATATTTTGCTGCCGCCTTGGCTTCCGGGGCGGCATTTTCCATTGCTACAGAAATGCCCGCCAATTCCAGCATCGTAATGTCATTGAGCCCATCACCGAGGGTCATTACATTTTCCATCGTGCAGCCTAAATGGGTACATAATTTTTGGAGTGCGCCGCCCTTGTGGGCGTTTTTTTCGTTAATTTCCCCGTTATACGGCAGTGCGGTGCTGATCGCCACACCGTCAAACCGGTTTTTTAAGTCCTCCAAAAGAAACGCCCGCAAAGACAGATCCTTGGTGCAAAACTGCACCTTCTGAACCCCCTGCTTTTGCTCCAGCAAATAGGCCTTTAGCTCCGGCACAGGATGCCGGGAGCTTTGGTAAAGTGATGCGAAATAATCGCTTGTGAGATAATTCCCCACCTTTTCCAAAAAGGCTTTTGTCATATAGCCGCCGCCATTTTGATAGCAGTCATAAACCACATCAAAGCCGTCCAAATAGGCCATAATTTCCACAGTCTTTTCATAGGCAAGCTCACTTTTCGCAAGAACGCGGTCATTTTTTACGTCATAGACCTCTGCACCGTTGACGGTGACGGCGTAATGAACAAAGGGCAGTTCCCGAACTGCCTCCGGAATGAGCTTGTAGATGCGCCCGGTCGTCGGTACGATCTCAATCCCCATATCTGCCGCCCGTTGGAGTGCCGCCCGGTTTTCTTCCGACAGCCGCTTTTCCGAATCCAAAAGCGTACCGTCCAAGTCCATAGCGATGATCTTTATTTTTTCCATGCATAGCTCCTGAGTGCATTCACCGTTGCGAGGATCATCACGCCCACATCGCCAAACACCGCGATCCACAGCATATTGGGAATATCCATCACACCTAAAAGCATAATAAACAATTTGGCCGCAAGGGAGAATACAATATTTTGCCGCACGATATTCATCGTCTTTTTGGCAAAAGCAATGGCCGCCGGAATTTTCTCCAGATTATCGTCCATCAGCACCACACCGGCAGATTCGATAGCCGCATCGCTGCCGATGCCACCCATAGCAACGCCCACGTGTCCCCGGGCGAGAATAGGTGCATCGTTGATGCCATCGCCAACTACTGCCACATGACGGCCGCAGGCCATCCTGCTTTCCAAAACAGTTACCTTATCTTGGGGCAGGAGCTGGGCGCAAACTTCCTCAATGCCGATGGTCTGCGCCACCCGGTCGGCAATATCCTGCCGGTCACCGGTGAGCATTACCGTCTCGATCCGCTCGGTTTTCAGCAGATATACCGCCTCTTTTGCCTCCGGGCGGATTTCATCCCGGACGGTAATATAGCCCAAATAGGCTCCCTCCCGGGTAATATGGACAGCCGTTCCGGCAATATTTGCGTGGGGAACTTCGATGCCAATCCCCTCCAAGAAACGGCGGGAGCCTGCGTAACATAGCCTTCCGTCCACATAGCCGGATATACCGCCACCGGCCATTTCCTGCACATTTTCTGCCGTCTTTTCACCCAATGCAGCCAAACACCGGGCAATGGGGTGGTTGGAGTGCTTTTCCAGGGCCGCCGCTACAGTCTGCAGCTCCTCCCGGGAGATTTCCACCGGGCAGATTTCCGCAGGCAGGAATACGCCCTTTGTGAGCGTACCTGTCTTATCAAAGGCCACAGTATTGACCCGGGCAAGCGCCTCCAGCGCATCTGCGCCCTTAATGAGCACACCCCGCCGTGCCGCGCCGCCAATGCCACCCACAAAGCTCAGCGGCACAGAGACCACCAGCGCGCAGGGACAGGACACTACCAAAAATACCAGTGCCCGATGCAGCCAGCCGGCAAAATCCCCCAGGAAAATCGGAGGAATAAAGGCAAGCATTGCCGCAACAGTCACCACGCAAGGGGTATACCACCGGGAGAACCGGGTAATAAACCGCTCGGACTTGGCTTTCTTTTCCTCCGCGTGCTCCACAAGCTCCAAAATTTTCGCCACGGTACTGCCACTATAGACACTTTCCGTGCGGATGTAGAGCACACCGGACTGGTTGACACCGCCGCTGAGAACCCGGCTGCCTGTTTCCACATATTGCGGTACGCTCTCTCCCGTCAGGGCAGAATTATCGATATTGGAGGTGCCGCCTGCTACCATGCCGTCCAGCGGAATCCTGTCACCGGGACGGACAATGATGGTCTCTCCCACCGCCACTTCTTCGGGCGCAAGGATATACTCCTTCCCATCCCGGATGACGGTGGCAGAATCCGGGCGCAGAGACATCAGGCTTTTGATGGAATTTCTGCTCTTGCCCACCGCAATGGTCTGAAAGGTTTCGCCGATCTGATAAAACAGCATAATTGCCACCGCTTCCGGGTATTCCCTGATGCAGAAAGCACCGATACTGGCGATGGACATCAAAAGCTGTTCGTCAAAAACCCGGCCCTTGCGGACATTCTGCACTGCCGCCCAAAGAATATCCCAGCCGATCACACCGTAGGATACCATAAAGCAGGCCGCCCGCAGAAAACCGCTCAGGAAAAGGCCCAACACGAAGAAAAGACCGGATACACCGATACGCACCAATATCCAATTATCTAATTTCTGTTCGCCACGGAGCTTCTTTTCACAGCAGGCGCAGCCACTCTCCTCGTGATGGTGATGGTGGTCGTGACCGCAATGACATTCGTGCCCGTGGTCGTGTTTATGTTCGTGACAATGGCAATGTTCGTGTTCATGTTCGTGCTGATGCGCCATAATTATTCCTCCATTAGATGGGCAAAGCCCACCGCAACCAGTTCCCGGACGTGGTCATCGTCCAGCATATAATATACCGTGCGTCCTTCTTTCCGGCTGGTGACCAATTTTGCCTGCCGCAGCTTTTTTAGCTGATGGGAAATTGCAGACTGCTCCATATGCAGCAGCTCCGCAATGGCGCAGACACACATATCCGAAAGAGAGAGCGCATATAAAATCCGCATCCGCGTCTCGTCTCCAAAGGATTTGAACAGCTCCGCCAGCTTCCCTAAATTTTCCTCCGTGGGCATATCCGCACGGACATAGGACAGCTTCGCCTCGTGATCGTGTTTCATAGCCGCTCCTTATATGAATATTTGTTCATATGAATACCGGCTCATATATTAGCACACCTATCCCCATTTGTCAAGTCCTTGGCCATTGACATAGAACGCCCGATAAAATATACTATGGATAAATGACGATAAAAGGGGTTTATTACTATGATAAAAGCCAATTTCCACACCCACTCCACCTTCTCAGACGGTGCAAATACCCCGGAGGAAATGGTAAAGCATGCCATCTCCTTGGGTATGACCGCCCTCGGTTTTTCCGACCACTCCCCTATCGGGGCAGAATGTACCGGCACCACCGGTATGGCTTTCGAAAAGGAAGCTGCCTACCGGCAGGAGGTTTTACGTCTGAAAGAGGTGTATGCCGACCGCCTGTCCGTTTACCTCGGTCTTGAACAGGACAGCAATTCTCCCTGCACACCCTATCCCTATGATTATACCATCGGCTCTATCCACGGCATTTGGGTACAGGGACAGTACCGTGCGGTGGATTACAATGAGCAGACGATGCTGGAAACTGTCCGGGACTGCTTCGGCGGTGATCACTACGCCTATGCGGAAAGCTACTTCCGGGCGGTGGCGGAGACAGCGAATAAATTTAGTCCCACCTTCTTCGGACATATCGATTTGGTGGCGAAATACAACGAGGGCGGCAGGCACTTTGACGAAAGCCACCCCCGCTACCGCAAGGCCGCGCTGCAGGCGGTAGAAGCCCTGATCCCCACAGGAAAGCCCTTTGAGATCAATACCGGTGCCATCAGCCGCCGCTGCCGTGTCACCCCCTACCCCGCGCCCTTTATCCTGAAAGAGATCCATGATATGGGCGGCAGGATCATCCTCTCCGGCGACAGCCACAGCGCAAACAGTCTGCTGTGCGCCTACGATCTGGCAACGGAGCTGGCCAGATCCTGCGGCTATACCACCGCCTTTGTCCTCTCTCCCGACGGTCTGCGGGAAGAAAGACTTTGAAAAAATGGAAAACACATTGCCAAAACGAAAACATCCCCGCCTATCCGATTACGATTACAGCACCCCCGGCGCATATTTCATCACCATTTGCACCCAAGACAGGAGGCGGATATTGTCGAAAATATCCGTAGGGACACCCGTCCCCGGGTGTCCGCAAGAACCCTGTGTGGAATTATTGCCCCACGGAAAGGTTGCAGATAAATATATTCGGCAGATACATACATTCTATGAATATATATCGGTGGATCAATATGTGATTATGCCAGATCACATACACTTGTTAGTCCGGATCAGCGGACACCCCGTGAGGGGTGTCCCTACGAAGACATCGGCAGTTGCGCAGTTCGTCGGTACATTTAAGCGATATTGCAATAAAGAATACGGTAAGAACATATGGCAATCCCGTTATTACGACCACGTTATTCGCAATCAGCAGGATTATAATGAAATCGCCGAATATATCGCAAATAACCCGAAGAAATGGGAATTAGACAAATTATATTCCAACGATTAACCATATCGTAGGGCGGGGTGGTGCTCCGCGCAGCGAATCTAAAATATCAATGATTGCCGGTGGCAATCATACCATAATTAAATTGCTCCCACAAAAATAACTGAAATATCGCCTGTCGGCGATATTGATTTGCAGGCAAATCAACCGGCGGGAGCAAGCCCCCGCCCTACAGGCCGTCAACAGAATAAAAAATAAGAAAAAAAGGGGATTTTTTGCTGAAAAGGGCTTGAAAAAATTGACAAAGCCTGTATAATCATCTTATGAGTGGTAATTTATCTTTGGCGCACCCCCGCGTGTCATTGCGGGAAGGCCAAAGGCCGACGCGGCAATCTCCCGGGATACGTTTTCCATTTTCCCGGTACTGCAATAAAATCAGCGCATCGAGCACTGATTTTATTTCGGGTCGATGTAGGCATCGACCCCTACGAATGTACCACCGTCCCCCGCAGGGGACGATGCCCGTAAACACACATTGTAGGGAACGTATCCCGTAAAAGCCTCCCTTGTGTAAAGGGAGGTGGGTCGCCAACAGCGACCCGGAGGGATTGTTATTTGTTTGGGGATCACAACCCCTCAGTCAGCCTGTTCGGCTGACAGCTCCCCTTACACAGGGGAGCCTTGGCGCGCCCCCGCCCTACAGCACCATCGTTGGTGCACATAAACCTGTAAATTTAGCCCAAAAAGGGCTATTAAATGATTTTATGGAGGTAGAATCAAAATGAAAAGAAACTTGTTCGCTATTTTCCTTGCTCTGGCCTTGGTGGTCGCGCTGGCCTTTGTGGTTGCGCCCACAGCGAAGGCGGATGCGATGACTGTTGTTCAGGCAACGGAGGACAAATTGCCCGAAGGCTTTGATGTTAGCAAAAACATTCTCGACCTGAACGGCCATAAAGTCACAGTCGAAACAGATGCCACCATCTCTGTTATCAACACCTCTTTTATAACAAATAGCGGTCTCCTGCTGGATGGCACGCACGCTGGTTCCTTGACCATTACAGGTGGCGGTTCAGTTAACCCTGTCGCTACTGATGGCAAATTCCAGTACTTAGCTGTTGCCACTACTGTCGACGAAGTCACCACTTATAACTTCCATCCCTTTAACCTTGGCATTACCAGATTGGGTCTCAATACCATCGGCAAGAATAACGAGAACCCCGCTGTTTGCATTGAGGTTACATTTATCGCCAATGATGTGGTAAAGGCAAAGCTGAATGAAGAAGGAAATGACTACGGTCTAAAGAATCCCGATGTAACAGCTCTCAACAGCGATGAAACAGACGTTGGCTCTGCAAAAGTGAATGAGAAATATCGTTTTGGCAATTCCAACGGTGTAAAAGCCTACTACGATCTGAAAAATTCCCTCACTGGTAACATTGACGAGACATATAACGTTCAGGCCTATATGGTCATCGACGGCACAGAAATCACAAACCTCGCTGTTGAGGTTACACCCCGTGAGGTTTTGAAAGACATCAACAAAGATGTAACAGTTATTCCCACATCTAATCAGATGAGCAGAATAGAAGAACTGTTTGACAAAGACGGTTATGCACGCTTTAAGAACATTCTGACTCGGTTTAGACCAAAAGAAAAAGATGCCACGCTTAGCTTCGCTGACACAGCACAGCGTACTGAGTACTCCACGACTAAACAAGTTTGGGAACAGAACGGCATCAAATTAACTAACAACAAAAGTAGCTCCACTACAAATGTAGGCGACTATGCCGACCCCGTCCGTCTCTACAAGAGCTCCGAAATTGTTGTTGAAGCATCGGGTATGACCAAGATTGTATTTAATTGCACAAGCGGTTATGTTTTATCTCTTCCCGAAAGTACAGAATATGACGTTACCACAGAGAGCACTACTGTTACCGTTGTTTTTCGCGAAGAAGCTTTTGATAGTTTTACAGCCACTATGATGGCTCAAACTCGTTTCAGCTCCATCGTAGTAACCGCACCTCTCCCCGGTGAGTGTGACCACCACGGTGGCACTGCTTCCTGCACCGAAAAAGCTGTCTGCATCGACTGTGACAATGCCTACGGCGAGTTGGCAGATCACGACTACGATGAAGAAACCAACCTCTGCTCCTGCGGTGCTAAAAATCCGACTGCTTACACGCCCAAGGAGATAGTTGAGGCAGCTTATGCATTGGAAAAGGATGCAACCTTAGGCGAATACACATTGACAGGCACAATCACTAAGATCGAGGACTCCTATAGCACCCAGTACCAAAACATTTCTGTTGACATTGTAATCGAGGGCTGTGAAGATAAACCCATTCTCTGCTTCCGCATGACAGGCGATGGTGCTGCTTCTCTAAAGGTTGGCGATGTCATTACTGTTACCGGTACCATCAAGAATTATAAGGGTACTGTCGAGTTTGATGCCGCTTGTACCTTCGTTCTTGTATCCGCTCACGAACATAGCCATACTGCTGTTGTAACCGCTCCTACATGTACAGATAATGGTTACACGACCTACACCTGTTCCTGCGGCGATACATATAATGGTAATGAGACTGAGAAGTTGGGTCACGACACTACTGATGGCATCTGCGGACGTTGTGGAGAAGAAATTGGTGGCGATGCTCCCGCCCTAACCGAGGAAACCTATTCCTACACCTTTGCCGCTAAGCAGTATACTGCAAACGGAACTAAGGAATTAGGCGATGTAGAATGGACTCTTGCTGGCAATGGCGGTTATTGGGGTTATGATAGCACAAAAGGTCAGCAATTTGGCTCCAAAAATAGCACTTATACGAGTTTGACCCTCACTTCTGCCTCCTTTAGCAATGTCAAGTCGATTACGATTAATACATCCGGTGCCTCTGATATCAAGGCTTCTTTCACCGTTTCTGTCGGTGGCACACAGGTAGGCTCTGCGGACCTCACCAAAACCGCTACAGAATATACATTTACCCTCGATGAAGCATTAACCGGTGAGGTCGTATTTACCTACACCCAGACCTCTTCCAAGGCTCTTTACATCAAGTCCATTGAGATTGTGTACGCTGAGTAATCTTCTCTTTGTGCAAAAAGCAAATAACTCTCTCCCCCGGGGTTCTTTCGAACCCCGGGGTTTTTCTTTGCGGTGGGGGTGCCAAAGCCTTCCCCCGGGTGGTGCTCCGCAGGGAGCAATAAACCCTCCCCTTTGGGGAGGGGGGACCGTGGTGCTCCGCGCAGCGAATCTAAAATATCAATGATTGCCGGTGGCAATCATACATTGATTTATTAGCGGTGGGTGAGGTTTTTTACCTCATCCGTTTAACGGGACGATGTGGGCATCGTCCCCTACGGGGTCTGTCGTTGGTGCGCCGTAGGGACACCCCGGGAGGGGTGTCCGTTTACATTTCCCATTTTCGCGGACACCGCAGGAGCGGTGTCCCTACAATGCAAGGGGAAGGTTTTAACGGGAGGCGGTGACGGGGTGCATTCGTAGGGGTCGATGCCCACATCGACCCGAAATAAAATTGCCGCTCGATGCGGCGATTTTATTCTATTGCGGCAATCTTTTTGCAATGAGACAACCCCTCCGGGTCGCTGCCCGCGACCCACCTCCCCGTACACAGGGGAGGCTTTGGCGGGACGATGCCCACATCGTCCCCGACGGCAGGCGTGACCACGCAAAACCTCCCTCGAAAAATCGAGGGAGGTTTTATCTGCGGGACGGGAAACCCGTCCCCTACATTATATTAACTTGTAGCTTGGACTTTTTCGCCGACGACGACGGTGATCTCCATTGTTTTGCCGCCGCGGTAGACGGTGAACACGATGCTCTCGCCCGGTGTGCAGGCGCCGATGTCGGCCACCAGCTCGCTGTTATCCGTTACGGCTTCGCCGTTCATATGGGTAATAATATCATCCACCCGCAGGCCGCCCTGTGCGGCAGGGCCATCGGTCTCCACCTCTACGACCCACGCACCGTTGGGGATGCCCCAGCTTTGCATTTGGGAAGTTACATTCTGAATACTGATACCGATATAGGGCTTCGTGACTACGCCCTTTTCAATAATGGAGAAGATCAGAGACTTGACCTTATTCATCGGAATGGCGAAGCCAATATTATCGATAGATGCCTCGCTGCTGTTGCCGTTATTGGAATATTTGGCGTTGGTAATGCCAATGACCTCACCGTACATATTAAACAGTGCGCCGCCGGAGTTGCCGGAGTTAATGGGACAGTCCGTTTGCAGGAGGGTCATTACAGAGCCGCTGGACATACTGATCGCCCGGTCTTTCGCGCTGATATAACCGGCGGTGAGCGTGAAGCTCAGCTCGCCCAAGGGGTTGCCGATGGCCACCACGTTATCGCCTACATTCAGGTTATCGGAGTCGCCCAGCACCACAGGGGTCAAATTCTCGCCCTCGACCTTCAGCACCGCGATGTCGTTGCTTTCATCGTAGCCCACAAGGGTTGCGGAAAGCTGCCGCTTATCGTACAGGGTAACGGTGATGGTATCCATACTTTCGATCACGTGGTAATTGGTCACCACGTAGCCGTCTCCGGTGAGGATGAAGCCGGAGCCTGCAGAGGCGGCGGTCTGTGTGCCGCCCCAAAAGCCGCTGCTGACCTTGCCGGTGGCATTGATGGAAACAGTGGCGTTGACATTGGCAGCATAGACCTCTGCGGGGGTGAGGAGCTTACTGGTATCGATCTCCTCGATTTTAATCACAGAGTTCTCCCGCTGACCCTGCAGTACGCCGGAAATATACTCCGTAGTCTTTCCGCTTCCCTTGCTCAAAAGCTGCATACCAAGCAATGTGCCGCCCATACCGCAGACACCGCCGATGATGGCGCACACCAGACCCAAGGCCACCATCCGCTTGCCGTGACCCTTCTTTTTGGGCTTGGGGGGTGGATTATAGCGGTATTCAGAATTATACCGCGGCGCAGGCTCAGGGATCGGTGTGGCCACGTATTCTGCGGAAAATTCCGGCTTGCAGTGATAGGTAGTGTCCTCCTCGGGCGGGGTCACCGGCTCCTCGGGGTACAGTTCTTTTTCAAATTCGTTATCCATAGCAAATACTCCTTTGCTTTTAAGCCGAGGGGAATCGAATACCGGCTTTTGTAATTTTATTCTACCAAAGGTTGCTTAATTCATACTGAAATATCTATGAATATATCATAAACAGTTTGTAAATACAATATTATTTGATAAAACCGGAGTCTCGTGACTCCGGTTTTCTTACAGGGTTGCGGCCATAACGGCTTTGATGGTGTGCATCCGGTTTTCCGCTTCGTCAAAGACAATAGAACGGTCGCTTTCAAAGACCTCGTCGGTGACCTCCATACAGTCAATGCCGAATTTTTCGCCGATCTCGTTTCCGATGACTGTATTGCGGTCGTGGAATGCGGGGAGGCAGTGCATAAACTTGCACTTTTCGCCTGCCTTTTCCATCAGTTCCATTGTCACCCGGTAGGGGGACAGCTCTGCGATCCGCTCTGCCCATACGCTCTCGGGCTCGCCCATAGATACCCACACATCGGTGTAGATCACGTGGGCATCCTTAACGGCTTCATCGGGATCGGTAATAAACCGGAGCGTTGCGCCGGTTTCCGCAGCAATCGCCTGACATTTCGCGATCAGCCCCTGATTGGGGAAATACTTTTCCGGGGCGCAGGCCACGAAATCCATACCCATTTTGGCGCAGCCGACCATCAGGGAGTTGCCCATATTGTACCGGGCATCGCCCATATAGACAAGTTTTTTGCCCTTTAAGTCCCCAAAATGCTCCCAAATGGTCAGGAAATCCGCAAGAATTTGGGTAGGGTGAAATTCATTTGTCAGGCCATTCCACACGGGAACGCCCGCATATGCCGCCAGCTCCTCCACGATCCTTTGGCCAAAGCCACGGTACTCGATGCCGTCGTACATCCGGCCAAGGACCCGGGCGGTATCCGCGATAGACTCTTTCTTGCCCATTTGGGAGCCGCTGGGTCCCAAATAAGTCACACCCATTCCCAAGTCCGCACCGGCCACCTCAAAGGCGCAACGGGTGCGGGTGGAGTCCTTTTCAAAGAGCAGGACAATGTTCTTGCCCTCGCAAAGGCGGTGGGGAATACCCGCCTTTTTCTTTGCCTTAAAATCTGCCGCATCAGCCAAAAGGCCTGCGATCTCCTCGCTGGTTAAATCCAGCAGCTTCAAAAAGTGCTTGTTTTTCAGTTTCATACCTACTCCTTACAGCACCTTTGCCAAGAAATTCTGCAATCTTTCACACTTAGGTGTGCCAAAAACTTCCGCAGGTGTTCCCTCTTCGGCAATAATACCGTCATCCATAAAGAGCACACGGTTGGATACCTCGCGGGCAAAGCCCATTTCGTGGGTGACGACCACCATCGTCATACCGGCTTTTGCCAGGCTCTTCATAACATCCAAAACCTCTCCGACCATTTCCGGATCAAGGGCAGAGGTGGGTTCGTCAAACAGGATCACCTTGGGATTCATAGCTAAAGTGCGGACAATGGCAACACGCTGCTTTTGGCCGCCGGAAAGCTGGGAGGGATATGCGGCAGCTTTGTCCTCCAGGCCAATGGTGCGCAGCAGCTCCATTGCTTTTTCTTCGGCCTGCTTCTTCACCTCGGCAAGGGCACAGCCTTCATCCAAAAGGGCTTTCTTCTCCTTGCTGAAAAGGTTGCCCGCTTTGATGCATAGGTTTTTCCGCTGCAGCTTTCTCTTATTCTTTTTTGCAATGGTAATAGGAGCGAGGGTGATGTTATTCAGCACGGACAGGTTATTAAACAGGTTGAACTGCTGGAAAACCATACCGATTTTTTGGCGGTGAATATTGATGTCCACCTTCATATCCGCTAAATCCTCGCCCTGGAACATAATCGTGCCGCCGGAGGGATCCTCCAAACAGTTGACACATCTCAAAAACGTGGACTTACCGCAGCCGGAGGGGCCAATGATAGCGACTACATCGCCTTCATATACATCCAGATTGACGCCCTTTAGAACCTCAATTTCGCCAAATTTCTTGGTGAGGTTTTTTACTGATAAAATTAACTGCTTTCCCATATTATCTTTCACTCTTCTTCATTTTTGCTTCCAACAGTCTGACACCCCAAGAGATCAGCAGAACCATAACCAAGTAGGTCAGTGCCAGCATCAGATAAGGCATTGTATAATTATAGGTAGGGTCACCCAACTGCTTGAAGGACTTATAAAGGTCTGTTACTGCGATAAAGCTTACGATGGAAGTCTCCTTAATCAAAACGATAAACTCGTTGCCCAAGGTGGGAAGAATGTTCTTGACCGCTTGGGGCACGACGACCTTCAGCATTGTCGTTGCGTAGGTCAGACCCACCGCTCTGCCGGCCTCCATTTGGCCTGCATCCACCGAGTTAATGCCGCCACGCATAATTTCGCTGACATATGCGCTGCTGTTCAGGCCAAACACGATCACCGCCACAGGGATACCGGAATTTACGGTAATGCCCATCATCGGCAGCAGTACCCAATAGCCAATAAGAAGCTGTACCACCATAGGCGTACCGCGGAACAGCTCAATATAGCACACACATATCTTATCTAAAATTCTGGGCAGCAGTTTATATTTCGGCATCACTCTTACCACGGCAATCAAGGTGCCGATCGCAATGCCGATAAGCAATCCGATCACCGCGATTTGCAGTGTTGCCCATAAGCCCTTAAGGACATTTTCGTAGCCCCGCAGGGTAATGAATTGCTTGATAAATTCATTCCACATCTGTGTAAAATCATTCATATTCTTAACCAAAGCAAAGGCTTAGTGTAACAAGCACTAAGCCCTTGCTAACCTTTATTTTATTAGTTTGCAGTACAGAAGACATTCAGCATATCAACAACAGTACCCACAGCATCCAAAGAGGTGTCGTCTGCTTTGCATACGACCACGATGGACTCGGTGTAATAAGGAATGGAGAAGTTGATGACATCCATACGCTCTGCGGTGATGGTAATACCGGACATTGCGATGTCCACGCCCTGCTTGCCAACAGCACCTACGACCATATCAAAATCCATATCGTCGATGACCAGCTCCAAATTCAGCTCGGTTGCGATCAGTTGGGCGATCTCCATATCGATGCCGTAGTACTGGTTGCCTTCCTTGTACTCCCAGGGAGCAAACTCTGCGTTGGTTGCAACTACCAACTGTGCATCGGCGCGGCTGACATCCTTGGCAGCAGAAGTAACACCAACATACTTCTCCTTGTCACTGTTCATATACTTTTCCTTGATCGCATTGATCTCAGCTTCCTTGTTGGTCAAAATGCTGTCGATCTTTGTCTTCAGGTCGGCCTGCGCGGGATCGATGCCGATGCCGTAGTTCTCACTGGACAGAGCGATGTCAACGATCTTGAGGCCGGAGATTTCCTTGCACAGAGCCTGTGCAGTAGTCTTATCCACGAAAACGTAGTCTGCGTTGCCGTTCTTCATATCGTTGGCAGCCAGTGCGAATGTGTCGTAGGACACAGCCTCTACGCCCTTGAGCACCTGTGCATACATCAGGCTGGTGGTGCCCTTCTGGACAGCGACCTTCGTGTTGTTGGCTTCCTCCTCGCCGCCGCAAGCAGCAAAGCAAAGAGCAATCATCATAACAGCGAGAACCAGTGCAATAATCTTTTTCATAACCATTTTCCTTTCTTACTTCAAATTGTTTTTTACGTAGTTTATTTGTTTTTCCACGGAGGCAACACTTGTGCCGCCTTCGCTGATCCGCTTTTCCACACAGGTCAGCAGATCGATTTCGTTATACAGGTCTGCTGCAAACAGCTCTGAATAACTTTTATATCTATCCAAAGGGAAGGTTTCCAGTACCAAATTTTCCCGGATGCAATCGGCAACGATCTGTCCGGAAATTTTATAGGCACTACGGAAAGGCATTCCCTTCTTCACAAGATAATCCGCCAAATCCGTGGCGTTGATAAAGCCCTTTTGGGCGGCCTGCTTCATATTGTCCCGCAAGGCGGTCATCGAAGCCACCATCGGTGCAAATATCTGCAGGCACATCTTTACTGTATCGCAGGCATCAAATACGCTCTCCTTATCCTCCTGCATATCCTTGTTATAGGCAAGAGGCAGGCCCTTGAGGGTGGTGAGCAAGCCCATCAGGTCACCGTAAACTCTGCCTGTTTTGCCTCTGACCAATTCCGCCATATCGGGGTTTTTCTTTTGCGGCATAATGGAAGACCCGGTGGTAAAGGCATCCGACAGCTCGATAAACTTAAACTCCCAGCTTGCCCAAAGGATGATCTCCTCCGAAAAGCGGGACAGATGCATCATCAGGATGGATAGTGTACTAAGAAGCTCTGCGCAGAAATCCCGGTCGGACACACCGTCCAAGGAATTGAGGCAAATACCGTCAAAGCCTAACTTTTCTGCTTCAAAACGCCGGTCTGTAACGTAGGTCGTACCTGCCAACGCACAGCAGCCAATGGGCGACATATTCATACGCTTACGCCCATCCTCCAGCCGATCCACATCCCGCAAAAGCATCATTCCATAGGCCATAAGCTGATGGCCAAAGGTGATGGGCTGCGCCCGCTGCAGGTGGGTATAGCCGGGCATAATAGCATCTTTATTTTCTTCCGCTTTGTCTGCAACCGCAGAAATCAGCTTCTTTGTAAGGGCGATGATCTCATCGATCTCGCTTCTGAGATACATCCGCAGATCCAGTGCCACCTGATCGTTTCGGCTGCGGGCGGTATGGAGCTTTTTGCCCACATCCCCGATACGCTCCGTCAGCACCTGCTCTACGAACATATGAATATCTTCGCTGGCCATATCCACGGAGAGTGCACCGCTATCTAAATCTGCAAGGATTTCTTCCAAGCCAGCGATCAGGGTATCCGCTTCCTCCTGCGTAATGATCCCTTTGGCTGCCAGCATAGCCGCGTGAGCCATACTGCCGGTGATGTCCTGACGGTACATTCGGCAGTCGAAACGGATGGAGGAATTGAAATCATCCGCGATTTTTTCAGTTGTGCCGTCCGTCCGGCCTGCCCACATCTTTGCCATACTTACTTACCGTCTACCATAGCCTGTACCTGGATGGGCAAACCGTAAAGGTTAATAAAGCCGGCAGCATCTGCCTGATTGTAATCGCTTTCACCGAAGGTGGCGATCTCCTCAGAGTACAACGTGTAGGGGCTCCAAACACCGGCGTTGATCATATTGCCCTTATAGAGCTTCAGGCGAACCTTGCCGGTGACCCGCTCCTGCGTCTTATCCACAAAGGCAGACAGTGCCTCCCGCAGGGGAGTAAACCACTGGCCGTTATAGACCAGTTCTGCAAAGGTGATAGACAGCTTCTGCTTTTCGTGAAGGGTCAGCTTGTCGAGGCAGATGCTTTCCAAAACACTGTGTGCCTTATAAAGGATGGTGCCGCCGGGAGTTTCGTAAATGCCCCGGCTCTTCATGCCCACCAGCCGGTTTTCCACCATATCCACGATGCCAACGCCATTGCGGGCGGCGATTTCATTGGCTTTTTCCAGCAGGGAAATGGCGTCCATCTTTTCGCCGTTGATCGCGACCGGAACGCCCTTTTCGAAATCAATGGAGACATACTCCGGAACGTCCGGCGC
>JAFQPB010000038.1 GCA_017411905.1 Oscillospiraceae bacterium | reverse complement strand
GATGCAGGCGGGTCATTGCATTGCGACCCAGGGTGTTCTTGGGCAGCATACCCTTAACAGCCAGCTCAACAGCATAGTCGGAGCGGTTCTCCATCATGATGCGAGCCTTGGTCTCCTTCAGGCCGCCGATCCAACCGGTTACACGGTAGTAGGACTTCTGATCCAGCTTGTTGCCGGTGAGAACAGCCTTGTCGGTGTTGATGATGATGACACAGTCACCGCAGTCAACGTTGGGGGTGAAATCAACTTTGTGCTTGCCGCGGAGCAGGTTGGCAGCGATCACAGCGGTACGGCCCAGGGGCTTGCCGGCTGCATCGATGACGTACCACTTACGCTCGACGGTCTCCTTCTTTGCCAGAGTAGTGGACATTATGCTTTCCTCCAATAGGTTAAAATATTTTGACAAACTTATGTCCTTGCGGTACAATATCCGCAAACGCTTGATTTTTATACCATATAGAAATTCCGTTGTCAAGTGCATTTTTAAGAAATTTTATGAAATACAAGATAAACTCTTAAAATCTCCGTATTTCTCTTAAATGCTCTCAAATACTCACTTTCTATTTTTGCAATAAACGGAGGGAAATGCTATGCAGAAGTTAGTTGGCCTGATGCGCCGCTGTGTAGAGGATTATAAAATGATAGAGGACGGTGACCGGATCGGTGTGGGTGTGTCCGGTGGCAAGGATTCGTTGGCACTGCTTAAGCTGATGGCAGAGCTGCGGCGCCACTGCGGCATCAATTTTTGTTTGGAGGCAGTTACGGTGGATCTGGGCTTCGGAATGGATTTTTCGCCGATCGGGGAGCTGTGCGACAGTCTCGGTATTCCGCTGACTGTGGTAAATACCGAAATTTCCAAGATCATCTTCGATTACCGGCAGGAGAAAAATCCCTGCTCAATGTGCGCCAAAATGCGCCGTGGTGCGCTGAATCAAGCATTATTGGACAGGGGGCTGAATAAGCTGGCACTGGGTCATCATTTTGACGATGCGGTGGAGACCTTTGTGATGAATCTTATCTATGAGGGACGGATCGGGTGCTTCCAGCCGGTGACCGACCTTGACCGTACCGGCATCGTTCAGATCCGGCCTATGCTCTACATCCACGAAAAGACGGTGGAGGCCTTTGCTAAGAGAATGAATCTGCCTATCGTCCAGAACCGCTGTCCTGTGGACAAGCGCACCAAGCGTGAGGAGATTAAAAAGCTTGTCTACGACCTTTCTGCGCAGTATCCCGATCTCAAGGAGCGCATCTTCGGCGCAATGCAGCGGCTGCCGCTGACCGAATGGGAGCCGCAGGGCAGATATAACCGGCCAAAAGATGTATGATATGTAAAACCTTGGGAAACATAATCCTGAAAAGGAGGCGTTTCTATGGTAAAAGGCATATCCAAGCAGATCATTGTGGTGGACGCACCGGAGCCGAAGCTCTTTGAGCAGGCTATCTTTATACTAAAGGAGGACACCCCGGGCATTACCGATGAAGCCCTGCTGAAGGAAGCAAAGCATTTGCTCCACGCACCCAGAGAAGAAAAGCCTTGGCAAGGGGCGATTTGGGCACTGTGCGGCGGCCTTACCGTGGGGATCGCGTGGCTGATGAGCCTGCTTTTGTGACTTGCATAGCGGCTTTTTCTATGGTATAATGCCCCGAAAAGGGGGCGAAAAGGTATGTTTATCGGAAAGAAAGAAATAGAAAAGCCGCTGTTTTTGGGGCCGATGGCCGGCGTGACAGACTGGGCCTTTCGCACCACCTGCGCATCCCTTGGCGCAGATGTGACGGTGACGGAGATGGTATCCTCCCGCGCCCTTGTATATAAGGATAAGAAAAGTGCTGCCCTTCTGCAGAAAAATGGGGGCAGTATTTGCGGTGCCCAGATTTTCGGCAATGACCCGGCTGTTATGGCAGAGGGTGCGCGGCTGGCACTGGAAATTTCCGGCTGTGACTTTTTGGACATCAATATGGGCTGTCCGATGCCCAAAATCGCAAACAGCGGTGATGGCTGCGGCCTGATGCGCACGCCGGAGCTGGCAGGGGAGATCGTAAAAGCGGTTAAAAAAGCTGTGGATGTGCCGGTGACGGTCAAATGCCGCCTTGGCTGGGACAAGGGGAGTATCAATGTTTTGGACTTCACCGCCCGGATGGAGGACTGCGGCGCATCCCTTATTACCGTCCACGGACGTACCCGCAGTATGCTCTACACCGGCAAAGCCGACTGGGATATGATCGCAAAGGTAAAAGATGCCCGGCGCGTGCCGGTCATTGCCAACGGCGATGTGGTAGACGGCGAGAGCGCGCTGCGGTGTCTTAAATGGACGGGCGCAGACGGTCTGATGATCGGCAGAGCCACCTTCGGTGACCCGTGGATCTTTGCAGAGGTCAAAGCCGCCCTTGACGGCAATGGGGGATACACACGGCCGCCTCTTTCCGAGAGAGTGGCGGTGGCGGTGGAGCAGTTTCGCCTTGCAAGGGAAGAAAAGGGGGAGCATATTGCCTGCTTGGAGGCCCGGAAGCATTTTGCGTGGTACTTGCGGGGCGTGTCCCACAGCAGCTTCTATAAGACCCAGATCTCTGCCATTTCTTCTATGGAAGACATCTACCGTATTGCGAAAGATATCTGTCGCGATCTGACGTAAAAGTGCATATTTTGTCCGCGGTTTCACATCCTACAGAAGAGGTGAGGAATATGAAACGGCGGACATTTTTGCTTATACTTCTTATTTATATATTGGTATTCCCTGTACGGGGCGAAACCATTCGCTGGGTGGATTTTAACGTACCCTACGAATCGCTGAAATATGCAATGGATGTGGATATCGCCACAGCGGAACAGGAAAAGCATATCTCTTGGATCGATATTTTGGCACTTTCCGCCTGCCGTACAGGCGGCAAATGCGGACTTGCCTCTGTGAAAAAGGCGGCAACAGAGCTAAAGGGAGATGTGCCTGCGGAGGAATTGCTGGGGGAGCTGTATAAATACTACAGCTATTATCACAGAGCCTACAGCGCTGTTTTAGGGGGACTTTTGGGGAATTATGCCATTGAGGTGGATGGACAGTGGAAAAGCACCTACGGACTGAAAGCCTTTTCGCCTGTTGCCGCAGGCTACGGCTACAGCCATTATGACGACTTTGGCGCACAGCGTTCCTTTGGCTTTGCACGGAAGCATTTGGGCAATGACCTGATGGGCGGGCTTGGCACACCGATCGTGGCTGTGGAGGGCGGCGTGGTAGAGGCAATGGGCTGGAACCGCTACGGTGGTTGGCGCATCGGTATCCGTTCCTTTGACAGTAAGCGGTACTATTATTATGCGCATTTACAAAAGGACAGACCCTTTGCGCCCGGTCTTCAGCAGGGAGATACGGTGCAGGCGGGCGAGCTCATCGGCTATATGGGACGTACCGGCTACTCGGATAAGGAAAACGTCAATAATATCGAAACAGTCCATTTGCATTTTGGGATGCAGCTTGTTTTTGACGAAAGCCAAAAGGAGTGCCAGTCGGAGATTTGGATCGATGTCTATAACATTGTGTGTCTGCTTTCTGCCCATAAAAGCACCATCGTCGGCACAGTCAGAAAATACCCCTTTGAAGATTTGGATGTTCCGCAGATTCCTCTTGACAGATACACGCCTTTGTCGTAAAATATGCAAGAACTTTGTTGACAAAAGGCGATGCCTGTGGTAGTATCTACCAGATGAGTTTTTAATTACGAAGGAGGAGCATACAATGCAGTATGGGATGGACAAGAAACAGTACGTTGGATTTCCGAGCGGTGGTGTTTTTTCTTCTCCCGTGGCTATGGAATTGCTTTCTCAAAATTCTTCATATGTTGTTTTTCCCGGCTTTTGTGATGTGCATGTGCATTTCCGTGAGCCGGGATTTTCTTATAAAGAAACCATAAAATCCGGCAGCCTTGCCGCTGCACGGGGCGGCTACACGGCGGTATGTACTATGCCGAATTTGAACCCAGTGCCGGATAGCTGGGAGAATCTTGAGAAGCAGCTTTCCATCATCGAGACCGATGCCTGTATCCACGTTTACCCCTACGGTGCCATTACGGTAGGGCAGAAAGGACAGGAGCTTTCGGATATGGAAGGGATGGCGGAGAACATCATCGCCTTTTCAGACGACGGCAAGGGCGTGCAAAGCGACGATATGATGCGCAGGGCGATGCTGCGGGCAAAGGCACTTGGAAAGATGATCGTTGCCCACTGTGAGGTGGAGAGCCTGCTCCGCGGCGGCTACATCCACGACGGGCAGTACGCAAAGCTTCACGGTCATAAAGGCATCTGCAGCGAAAGCGAATACGCCCAGATTGAAAGAGACCTGCGCCTTGTGGAAGAGACCGGCGTGGCCTACCACATTTGCCACGTATCCGCCAAGGAAAGTGTGGAGCTGATCCGGCAGGCGAAGAAACGGGGCGTCAATGTGACGGCAGAGACAGGCCCCCATTACCTTGTGATGGATGACGGGGACTTGCAGGAGGAGGGCCGTTTTAAGATGAATCCTCCGATTCGAGGCTCGGAGGACCGTCAGGCGTTGCTTGATGGAATCTTGGATGGCACCATCGATATGATCGCTACCGACCACGCCCCCCATTCCGCAGAGGAAAAAAGTAAGGGCTTGGCAGGCAGCAGCTTTGGCATTGTGGGTATTGAGACAGCCTTCCCGGTGCTGTATACCTACCTTGTAAAGACCGGTATTCTAAGCTTGGAAAAGCTGATCGATCTGCTTGCCAATAACCCAAGAAAACGATTTGGCATCCCGCTGGGTGAGGATTATACCATATGGAATCTGGAGAAAATGTTTACAGTAGACCCAGCGGATTTTCTCTCTATGGGAAAAGCTACGCCCTTTACCGGCTGGGAGCTTGCGGGCGCGTGTGTAATGACAGTTTGTGACGGAAAAATTGTATACAGAAGATAATCAGGAGGAACATTATGGCAAAGCGTAAGGACTTAAAGAAAATTTTAATCATCGGCTCCGGCCCCATCGTCATCGGACAGGCCGCAGAATTTGACTATGCAGGTACACAAGCCTGCCTTGCCCTGAAAGAAGAGGGCTATCAGGTGGTTCTGTGTAACTCCAATCCTGCCACTATTATGACGGATACCACCATTGCAGACAAGGTCTATATGGAGCCGCTGACCCTCGAGTATGTGGCGAAGATCCTGCGCTATGAGCGTCCCGATGCCATCCTGCCCGGTATTGGCGGACAGACAGGTCTGAATCTTGCTATTCAGCTTGAAAAGAAGGGTGTCCTGAAGGAATGTAATGTAGAGCTGCTGGGCACCAGCAGTGAGTCCATCGAGCGGGCAGAAGACCGGGAGCTTTTCAAGGAGCTGTGCCAGTCTATCGGCGAGCCTACCATTCCCTCTGAGATCACCTATGACTTGGAGCAGGCCAAGGAAGCGGCAAAACGGATCGGTTACCCGGTAGTTCTGCGTCCTGCCTTTACCCTTGGCGGTACCGGCGGCGGTTTTGCTTACAGCGAGGAAGAACTCATCGAGATCGGTATCAATGCCTTTAAGCTGTCTCCTGTCCATCAGGTATTGATCGAAAAGTCCGTCAAGGGCTATAAGGAGATCGAGTTTGAGGTTATGCGTGACTCTCAGGATCACGCTATCACCATCTGTGGTATGGAAAATATCGATCCCGTTGGTGTCCATACCGGTGACTCTATCGTAGTCGCACCCATTATGACTCTGTCTGAAAAGGATCAGAAAATGCTGCAGAGCAGCGCCATCAAGCTGATCCGGGAGCTGAAGATCGAAGGCGGCTG
>JAFQPB010000037.1 GCA_017411905.1 Oscillospiraceae bacterium | reverse complement strand
CTATAAGGAGATCGCTATGCTGGAACTGTTAGCTCCCGCCGGCTCGATGGATGCCCTAAAGGCCGCTGTACAAAATGGCGCAAATGCCGTATATCTTGGCTGTGGGCAGTTTAACGCCCGGCAAAGTGCCAAAAATTTCTCCCCCGAAGCCCTGACGGAAGCAGTCAAATACTGCCATGTCCGGGGTGTAAAAGTACATTTGACATTAAACACCCTTGTTTCTGATTTGGAGCTGCCCTCTGTGATGGAAACGATCCGTCACGCAGCCATAAGCGGTGTAGATGCGTTTATCGTACAGGATTTAGGCGTAGTGCAGCTTTGCCGGCAGATTGCCCCCCACATTCCCCTCCACGGCTCTACCCAAATGTCCATCCACTCTCTATCCGGTGTGCAGCTTTGTGCCGGTTGGGGGCTTTCCCGGGTGGTTCTCAGCCGGGAACTGAACCGGGAGGAGATCCGCTATATTTGTGAAAACTCCCCCATTGAGATCGAGGTTTTTGCCCACGGCGCACTGTGTATGAGCTATTCCGGTCAATGCTACCTTTCTGCCGCCATTGGCTCTCGCTCCGGCAACCGCGGCCGCTGTGCCCAGCCCTGCCGCCAAAGCTACGGCTACGGCAACTGGCAAAATAAATATCCCCTGAGTCTGAAGGACAACTGCCTTGTTTACCATCTTTCTGATTTAGAGGCTATCGGTGTGACTTCTATCAAATTAGAGGGTCGGATGAAGCGGGCAGAATATGTAGCCGCCGTTACCGGTGTGTACCGGCAGGCAATGGACCGGGGCTTTGTCCGCCGGGATATGGAAGAAACGCTTCTTACCGCCTTTAACCGCCAAGGCTTTACAGATGCTTATTATGATAAGCGTTTGGGGAAAGATATGTTTGGCATTCGGGAGGAGACCCCGGAAAACAAGCCCTGGCTGAAGGAAATGCAGCAAAGCTACGAGACAGCTGAAAATCCCTTAGTGCCTGTTATTTTCCGGGCAACGGTGCTGCCCAGCAGTGTGTCTCTTTCCGCCATTGACCCGGAAGGACACGTATGCACCATTTCCGGCCCCGCCCCCGAGCAGGCGCGAAATCTGCCGCTGGACAAAACCACCCTCACCGCCCGTCTCAGTAAAACCGGCGGCACCCCCTATTACTGCAAGGCTGTCGAAGCTGACATTGCCCCCGGACTGACCCTTTCCGCCGCAACCATCAACGGTATGCGCCGGGATGTACTGAGTATGCTCACCGCTCAGCGGGCACGCCGGGAAAATGTGGCTCTTGGAAAGCCCAAGCTTCCCACCCGTTTCCCCGGTAACCGCCGCGCCCCGGTCATTACGGTGCAGATTACCGAAAAGGAACAGCTCACACCCAGTCTCTTGCGCCTGCGGCCTGCGGTTCTGTATATCCCGCTGCACATTCTGGCGGCTGAGCCGGTCTATTTCCGGGAGCTGTGCCGCAGTCAGAATATCTGCGCAGTAATGCCCCGGATCATCCACGACGGGGAACTGCCCGAAATTTCCGCTGCGTTGCGGCTGGTTCGCAGCTTGGGCGTTGCTTCTGCCCTTTGCGGCAATTTAGGCCAGCTTCTGCCGGTACGTGAATGTGATCTGGCCATTCGGGGCGATTTTGGACTCAATTTATTCAATTCCGGTTCTGTGAACACCGCCCGGGAGCTGGAGCTTTCCTCTGCCTGCCTCAGCTTTGAGATGACTCTGCCCCAAATTCGGGATGTAAGCAAGGCTGTACCCTGCGAAATGCTTATTTACGGCAGACTGCCGCTGATGGTGACAGAGAACTGTCTCATTCGCAACCGCAACGGCCAGTGCACCTGCCATACGCCCACCAAGCTCACCGATAAAACCGGTGCAGATTTCCCCATCATCAAAGACGGTGCATCCTGCCGGAGTGTGTTGCTCAACGGCAAGAAGCTGAGCTTACTGGATCGCCGGGATGAGCTGGAAGGCTTGGGGCTTTGGGCTACCCGCCTTTATTTCACCACGGAAAATCCCCGGGAGGTAGACAACGTTCTCTCCTCCCTCCAAAATTCCGCCCCCTTCGATCCCGGTGCCTGCACCCGTGGACTTTACCTGCGGGGTGTGGAATGATAAGCCAAGATCTGTCGGTGTTCAATTCCCCTCAGCTTAGTCTGCGCAATAAAACCTGAAAGGAATTTCTTATGGAAATCATTCTTGCGTCCCAGTCCCCCCGCCGCCAGGAACTAATGGGATTTTTCCCGTTCCCGTTTACCGTCCGGGTCTCGCAGGCGGATGAAAAAATGGACAGCAGCAGGCTGCCCCAAGATGAGGTGGCACGCATCAGCCGCAATAAAGCCTATGCCGTAGAACGAACGGATACTGATATTGTCATCGGTGCAGATACCATTGTGGTCTGTGACGGCGAGGTTTTGGGAAAGCCCAAGGATGAACAGGATGCCTTTCGGATGCTCGTAATGCTCTCCGGCCGTTCCCATCAGGTGATGACCGGCGTGACTGTCCTGCAAGGTGAAAGATCTGTCAGCTTTACGGAAATTACCGATGTGTATTTCCGTAAGTTAAAGGAGACTGAAATCTATAATTACATTCATACCGGTGACCCTATGGACAAAGCAGGCGCATACGGTATCCAAAGCGATGCCTGCATTTTTGTGGAAAAGCTGGTTGGCGACTACTATAACGTGGTAGGTCTGCCTGTGTGCCGTCTTTATACGGTACTGCAAAGATTTATGGAGGAAACCCAATGAAGCATTTATTTACTACCCGTGTCCGGGTCGTTGTGGCCTTGGTGCTGCTGCTGGCCGTTGGCCTCAGTGTTGTCATTGGCCTTACCGGGATCAATCTTCCGGATATACTGGTGCAAGGGGTGCTGACACCCATCCGCACGGGCATCAGCTCGCTGACCGACAGTGCCCGGCAGCTTTATGACTATATGTTCCGTTTTGAGCTCATCTCTGCGGAAAATACGGCACTGAAGGAACAGCTTGCAAAGTTAGAGGACGATGCCCGGGAGGCCGGTGCCATTGCCCGGGAAAACGAACGGCTCCGTCAGCTTTTGGAGCTGAAAGAGGCCCACGAGGACTTCCAGCTTGTAGACGGCTATATCATCTCCTGGAGCAGCAGTGACTGGAGCAGTACCGTCACCATAAACCGGGGCACAAGGGACGGTCTGGATGTAGGTATGTGCGCCATCACCGCAAACGGGCAGGTAGTGGGTCTCGTCAGTCAGGTAGGGTATAACTATGCTGTTATTAAGACCGTATTGGACTCCTCCATTGAGATCAGTGCCACACTCTCCTCCACCGGCGGCACCGGCTACAACGGCATTGTCAACGGCGGCTATGCCTCTGGTCTTTCGGGGCTTTTGCGTATGAATTACCTGCCCAGCAACTCCGTCATTCACAATAACGACCAAGTGGTCACCACCGGCTCTACGGTCTATCCCCGGGGACTGATCCTCGGTTATGTAATGGACGCAGGTTATGAGGAAACGGGCATTGCAATGTATGCCCTCCTCCGTCCGGCGGCAGACATTGGTTCGCTGGAGCAGGTGTTTATCGTAACTGCATACGATAACGGGTGATTGTATGACAAAAAAACAGGATTTTCAGGCAGATAAGCCCCATTCGGGCATCTTAAACAAGCTCTATATCACCGCGCAGCAGCGGCTTTCCATCCTCAAATGGGTGCTCATCGGCCTTGTGTTGCTGCTGCTCTCCGTTTTGCAGGATGTGGTGCTTTGCCGTTTCCGGCTCTTTGGTGCTGCCACCGACCTCGTCCCCTGCGCGATTATTCTCATCTGCATTATGGAGGGCGTGGAAAACGGCTGTGTATTCGCCCTTGTGTCTTCCCTCATTTACCAGTTTTCCGGCAGCGCGCCGGGTATGTATGCAATGGTGTTTATTACCCTGCTATCGATTATTGCTGCCATTTTCCGGCAAAGCTATCTGCAAAAGGGCTTCGGTGCTGCCTTTTTCTGCACTGCAGGTGCTTTTCTTCTCTATGAGCTTCTTATTTTCCTATTTGGCATTTTTCTCAATGTCACCTACCCGGAGAGAATAATCGGCTTTTTGATCACCTGGGGGCTGACACTGGTCAGTATTCCCCTGCTGTACCCCATTGTTTTATTCATCGGCTCGATTGGAGGTTCCATATGGAACGAATAACCCGCATCCGCGTCGGCTGGGTGCTGCTGATTTTTGCGGTCATTTTGGGTATTTTTGCCCTGACCTTATATGATTTGCAAATAATCCAAACCGGCGGCAATATCGATAATTCCTCCACCTTTACCACCCGAACACGGGTGAAGGCTGCCCGGGGCAATATTTTAGACCGGAACGGCAAGGTCCTTGTCAGTAACCGCGCTACCTTCGATTTGGTGCTGAATCACTATGTGCTTATCAGCGCAGAGGGTACCAACGAATACCTCTATAAGCTGGTCAAGCAGTGCGAGGAGCTGGGTATCGAATATACTGAGCACTTCCCGGTCTCTAAAGAGCGTCCCTTTGTCTATACGCTGGACGAATACAATTCCTCTTGGCAAAACAACTTCCAAAAATATATCGCTTTTATGGGCAAGATCGACTCGGATATTACCGCGCCGCTGCTCATCGAAACTCTGCGGACACGCTATAAGATTCCCGCCTCCTGGACAGATACCGAAGCGCGGCAGGTCATCGGTCTGCGGTATGAATTGGATCTGCGGCGATGCGTGTACAACCTTTCCAACTTCGTGGTGCTCTCCGATGCCAGTGACGAGGCGCAGGCCGCTATTTTGGAGCTGAATATCCCCGGCTTGCAGGTAGAAAACTCCGTGGTGCGGCAGTACCATACGGAATATGCTGCCCATATTTTGGGTCATATCGGTGCCGTTACGCCTGCGCAATGGGAATACTATAAGGACATCGACGGCTATGAAATGGATGCGCTGGTCGGCCAGTCGGGCATTGAGCTTGCCTTTGAGGAGTACCTCCACGGCATCGACGGCTGGCGGGAGGACGTGGTAGCCAAGGACGGTACGCTGATCTCCTCCCGGTATCTTGTTGAACCAAAGGCCGGCTCCAATGTAGAGCTGACCATTGATATTACGCTGCAAGGCGTAGCAGAAGAAACTTTGAACACACTGCTGAATGAATTACGTCTCAGCGGTGATGCAGGCAAGGATGCAGAGGGTGGCGCGGTGGTGGCCATTGACCCGAAAACCGGTCAGGTTTTGGTCTGCGCCAGTAACCCCACCTATGACCTTTCCACCTACTTTGAAAATTATGAGCAGCTAAAGGATGCGGATTTTAATCCCCTCTTTAACCGCGCCCTTAACGGTCTTTACGCTCCCGGCTCTACCTACAAAATGTCCACCCTGATCGCAGGCTTTGAATCGCAGCTTTACAATGCCCAATCTATTATTGTGGATAAAGGTGTTTTCACCAAATATGCTGGTTTCCACGCCAACTGCCTGAAATGGACAAATCAGCACCAGACCCACGGTGCTATCAATGCGGCAGAAGCACTTCAGTATTCCTGTAACTATTTCTTCTATGAAATGGGTGATAACATTACCTTGGAGGCAATGGACTCTACCGCCGCTGCCTTGGGTTTGGGTGTCAAAACCGGCGTGGAGCTGTCGGAACAGGCAGGCTACCGGGCAAATGCGGCCACCAAGGAGCTTCTGCACACGGGTGATAACAAGTACTGGTATAAGGGCAACCAGATCCTTGCCGCCATCGGTCAGGACGATAACCAGTTCACTCCCATCCAGCTTTGTAACTATGCCGCCACGTTAGCAAACCAAGGCACCCGGTATAAAGCCACCTTCTTAAAGCGGGTAATATCCTCGGACTTCTCCAATGTGATTTCAGAAAATCAAGTACAGATCGCCGATCATTTGGATATTTCCGATGAGACCTACGAAACCTATCTTGACGGTATGCTTCGCGTCACTTCCGTCAGCGGCGGTACGGCATACAGCGTATTTCGGGACTATCCCGTTGAAGTAGCCGGCAAAACCGGTACTGCCCAGATCGGCAACGGCATGCCCGCCAACGGCTCTTTCGTATGCTTTGCCCCCGCCCGAGACCCGCAGATCGCTATGTCGGTCTACGGTGAAAAAACCGCCAGCGGTGCCCAAATGTCTAAGGTTGCAAAGGCAGTCCTCGATAAATTCTTTGAGATTGGTTCTTTGGGAAGCAGCGATGTTTTCGAAAACCAACTGGGTTAATTGTATAATCCCCTTACTGAGAGGGAAAACTGCCACCATAAGAGGTGGCAGTTTTGATTTTATCATATTTTCGTACTATTATTTTATATCTTATTCTGATACTCGTCATTCGACTGATGGGCAAACGGCAGATCGGGCAGATGGAGCCGTCGGAGTTTGTTGTGACTATGCTGGTAGCAAACTTAGCCGCTATTCCTATGCAGGATGGGGCCATCCCGCTGTACTCCGGCCTTGTGCCTATTTTAACGGTATTGGGCGTGGAGCTGGTACTGTCTTTTCTATCCCTTCGCAGTATTTTTGTCCGCAAGCTGCTTTGCGGCAAACCGGTCATCTTAATGGAAAACGGCAATATATTGCAGGATAACCTCCGAAAAACCAGCGTTACCTTGGACGAACTGACTGGACATCTCCGAGAAAAGGGTATTTTGGATCTGCAGACTGTCCAGTACGCCATTTTGGAGACCAACGGCAATCTCTCCGTCTTCCCCTACCCCAAGCACGCTCCCGCCAGTGCAAAGGACGCAGGCATACAGGCCTCACACCAATTCATTCCGCTGACCATCATCTCTGACGGCTATCTCTCCCACGATAATTTGCAGAAAGCCGGAAAAGATATGGCTTGGGTGGAGCAAGTTCTGAAAAGTCACAACGCCACCCAGAAAACCACTTGGCTGCTAACGGTAGACGGGCGGGATCACATTCTCTTTTTACTAAAGGAGGGTGCGAAATGAAACGGTTCATTATTGGTCTTGTAACCCTTACCTTGCTTTTTTCTGTGGGGCTTTTTGTGTCCACCGCCACCGACAAGGCATATGAACCGGTGGTGACACTTTTGGAACAAGCTGCAGACACCGCGCTAAGCGGTTCTTTCGAAGATGCCGTTTTACAGGCACAAAAAGCAAAAGAGCTATGGGAAAAGCACAAAGAAAAAACCGCCACCGTGGCAGATCACACCCCTATGGAGGAGATCGATCAGCTATTTACTGAAGTGGAAATCTATGCTATGGCGGAAGAAAAGCCCCATTTTGCCGCCTGCTGCGCCCAGCTTGCATCGGCTGTGCAAAATATGGCAGATGCCCACGCGCTGAATTTTTGGAATCTTCTGTAATTTTTCTGCGCCCTGCTTTACAGCAGGGCGTTTTTAGTATAAAATAGTGTAAATATAGAAAAAGAGGTGAAATACTGTGGCAAAATGTATTATCTTTTGCGCCGGTGGCTTTACCGGACTACTCTCACCAATTGAAAAAGAGGACTTTATTATCGCTGCCGACGGCGGACTAAAGCATACGGAAAAGTTAGGAATTACTCCCAATGCAGTCATCGGCGATTTCGATTCCTTGGGCTATACACCTCAGGATGCCACTATCTTTCCTGTGGAAAAAGACGACACCGACAGTGTGCTCGCCATTCGGAAAGCCCTCTCTCTGGGCTATCGGGAGCTTCTTCTCTACGGTGCATTGGATGGCCCACGGCTGGATCACACGCTGGCCAATCTGCAGACCCTCCAGTTCCTTGCAGACCGGGGCGGGGTCGGCTATCTGGTGGGCGAAAAATACATCGCCACCACCCTTAAAAACAGCGCACTTACATTCCCCAAGGAAGCAGCCGGCATCCTATCCGTCTTTTGTATGGGGCAGGATGCGCAGGGCGTGACTCTGACCGGACTCAAATACCCACTGACGGATGGGGTTCTGAGCGCAGGCTTTCCCTTAGGGGTCAGCAATCATTTTATAGGCGAAAAAGCCACTATATCCGTCAATAACGGCAGTTTATTGCTGCTTTATAACAGAGAAAACGGACTGCCCAAAAGGGAGGATGCGCTATGATCGAAGAAAATAAAATTCCTGTAGTCAATGCCGACCCTGAATATGGCCTTAGCTCTGCGGAAGCTGCCCTCCGGGCAGAAAAGGGTCTAACGAACAAGCCCTCCGCCAAAACCGGACGGACAGAAGGGCAGATCATCCGGGAAAATGTGTGCACCTTCTTTAATTTGGTGTTTGTTATTATGGCCGTCGCGCTGTTTTTAGCAGGCTCCTCCATTGTGAATATGACCTTTATGGTCATCGTCATCATTAACGCGGTCATCGGCTGTTTTCAGGAAATCCGCGCAAAACGGGCGGTAGATAAACTATCCCTCCTGTCTGCCCATACCGTCAAAACGCTCCGGGACGGAAAACTCACAGAAATTCGCTTTGACGAGCTGGTGCGGGACGACATCGTTCTCTACGCTCCCGGCGATCAGATCAGCGCAGACGGTGTCCTTCGCGCCGGACATATCTATGTGAACGAATCCTTACTTACCGGCGAAGCAGACGCGGTAGAAAAGCATCCCGGTGACACCCTCCTTTCCGGCAGCTTTGTGGTCACCGGCAGCGGCAAAATGCAACTGACCCGAGTGGGCGACGAAGCCTTTGCCGTGAAGCTGGCAATGGAAGCAAAAAATAATCCCCGGGCTGCCCGTTCGGAAATGATGCGCTCTTTAGACCTGCTGATTCGGTTTATTGGCATTGCGCTTGTGCCCATTGGCTTGCTTCTCTTTTATAACCAATATAAGTCCCAAGATTTAGGACTGCAGGCCAGCGCAGAGGCCACCGTTGCCGCGCTGGTGGGTATGATCCCCGAAGGGCTGTACTTACTGACCAGCATTGCGCTGGCGGTATCCTCTCTCAAGCTGACCCAAAAGAGGGTTTTGGTGCAGGATATGCACTGCGTGGAGACCCTCGCCCGGGTAGATGTGCTGTGTGTGGACAAGACCGGCACCATCACCGAGCCCACTATACAGGTAGAAAACGTCCTCCCGCTCTCCCATCAAAGCCCGGAATACTTAGAGGAAGTCATTGTTAACCTTTACGGCGATGAAGACCCGGAAAACGAGACTGCCCGGGCACTGCAGGAGTTGTTCCCCGGAAAACCCACTTGGGTGAAAAATATCGAAATTCCTTTCTCCTCGGACTATAAGTGGAAGGGTGCTGTCTTTGCAGATACCGGCGCATTTGTAGTGGGCGCACCGGACGCCATCTTAAGCAGCTTCTTCCCGGAGGTTCTGAAAACCGCCAACCATTGGTCAGCCCTTGGCTACCGTGTGTTACTTGTCGCCGCCTATGAGGGCACGCCCCGTCCGGGCGAGCTGGCGGCTTCCAAGCTCCACCCGGAGGCACTCATCTTAATGACCAATCGCATTCGTCCCGAAGCCCCGGAGACCTTCTCCTATTTTGAAAAACAAGGTGTGACCATCAAGGTCATCTCCGGCGACAATCCCGCTACCGTTTCCGATGTTGCCCGCCGGGCGGGCATCCAAAATGCACAGCGGTACGTAGATACCTCCACCTTAGAGACAGACAAGGATTTCCTGAAGGCCGCCGAGGAATATACCGTCTTTGGCCGGGTGACCCCGGATAAGAAAAAGCGGCTAATTTGGGCTCTGAAGCAGAGAAAACACACGGTAGCAATGACCGGTGACGGTGTCAACGATGTATTGGCTATGAAAGAAGCCGACTGCGGTATTGCCATGGCCGGTGGCGCACAAGCTGCCAGCCAAATTGCCCAGCTCGTGCTGCTGGACGCAGATTTTTCCGCAATGCCCAGCATTGTGGACGAGGGACGCCGGGTCATTAACAACATCCAGCGGGCTGCCGCGCTGTTCCTGGTAAAGAACATTTTCTCCCTGTTCCTTGCGCTGATTGCCGTTCTTGCCGACTGGCCCTATCCCTTTGCCCCCATTAACCTGAGCCTGATCTCCGCGCTGACCATTGGTGTGCCCTCCTTCTTCCTTGCGCTGGAGCCCAATTATGAGCGGGTGCAGGGACGGTTTATCGTCAGTGTCCTGCGCCGGGCATTCCCCGGTGGCCTGACCAACATCATCATGGTAGTCATTGCCCAAATCCTCCTCGGCATTTCCGGTGCACCGATGGCGCAGGTACAGACCGTCTGCACCGCCATTTTGGCAGTGACCGGCCTTCTGGTGCTGTTCTCCGCCTCCCAGCCTATGGGCAAGTTCCGGCTGTTTATTTGGGTGATGATGGCAGTTTCCCTGATCTTTAGCTTCCTGTTCCTTGGCAGCATCTTCCAGCTGCAGATTGTGGCACTTTCCACGCTGCCTATCCTTGGCATCCTTTTGGCGGCCACACCGGTGGTCTACTGGATTATGGGTCGGCTGTTCGACCTCGGTGACTGGGTCGTTGCCAATATTCGTAACCGCTAAAACCTCATTCCCTCTCCCGGGGAGAGGGTGGCTCGCTGCAGGCGAGTCGGGAGAGGAACGGCGCGCAGAAAAAGTCTGTAATCTGTTTGTAACTTACAGTTTGACTCCCGCATTCCTCATCCGCCCCTCCGGGGCACCTTCCCCCCGGGGGAAGGGATAATACGTAAAAAACGCCCGGTGGATGTCCATCGGGCGGTTTTTCTTATAAATGGGCTTCGTTGATGAGGATATGCACATCGTCAAGCTGCTTCTGAGAAACAGTGGTGGGGGCATCCATCATCAAATCTTGGGCATTCTTGTTCATAGGGAAGGTAATGACCTCGCGGATGGATTCTTCGCCGGTCAGCAGCATGACAAGACGGTCAACACCGGGAGCTGCACCTGCGTGGGGAGGTGCGCCATAGGTAAAGGCGTTGTACAT
>JAFQPB010000036.1 GCA_017411905.1 Oscillospiraceae bacterium | reverse complement strand
TATAATTTTTTCGGGAAATTTTTTAGATATTTTTAGCCCGGAAAAACGGCTGATTTCCGGGCTATAAACCCTATTTTACAGACTTTTCAGAATGCCATTTACATCCTCCGGTGTAAATTCATACACCGTATCACAAAATTGGCACTCTACCGGGAAGGTTTTTCCTTCTTCCATAATTTCGGTCAGTTCCTTTTTGCCTAAGCTGATAAGTGCGGCGGTTACCCGATCCCGGGAACAGTAGCACCGATATTCAATTGGTGTAGTTTCCATAAAGGCAACACCCAAATCCCCAAGCACGACGCCAAGAATGTCCTCCGGCGTCATTCCCTGCTCCAGCATCGCTGTCACGGCACCAGCCTTCTGAATCCCCCGCTCAACAATGTCAATCGTCTCATCAGGTGCACCGGGCAGAAGCTGAATAAGATAGCCACCTGCCACCTTGACAGACTGGTCTCTGTCTACCAGTACCCCGAGCGCACAGGCGGTGGGTGTTTGCTCGCTTTGGGCAAAGTAGCGGGTCACATCATCACCGATCTCACCGGATACAAGAGGCACAGAGCCCACATAAGGCTCTTTCATCTGCAAGTCACGGATGACAGTTAAAGTGCCGTCTGTGCCCACTGTGGCACCTACATCCAATTTCCCGGGATGTTTCTCCACCAACGGAACATTCGGATTGGTTACATAGCCGCGGACATTGCCCATCGGGTCAGAAACACATACAATCGAGCCGATAGGGCCGCCGCCTTTGATCTGTAAGGTCATTGACCCATCTTCCACCTTTTGCATATTGCCCATCATTGAAGCTGCTGTCAGGGCACGGCCAAAGGCTGCTGTCGCATTTGGTGCAGTTTTTTGTATCTGCGCGCCGCGGCGTACCGTCTGTGTGGAGCAGATCGCCACAGCCTTTACATATCCGTCAAGGGTCATTCCCCGTACTAAATAGTCCTGCATTATACTCTTCCCTTTCTTGCCTTAAAGTAAATTCGCTGCTCACCTGCGGCAGGCGACTCCATACGGCCATCGCCAAATACCGCAATATCGGTAAAATCGGCTGCTTTCAAATACTGCATCAGTTGTTCCTGCGAATAGGCGTATTCCTGATGGACTTCCCCGCTGCGTTCCCATAATTCACCGCGGCGATGAAAAATATCCATCCCGTAGGTGCAGATGTTGGTCTCCATGTCAAATTCTCCCCGCCATATGCAGTATACATCATCATCCTCATCCAAAAAGACTTGTCCGTCCATTGCCCGCAGCTTTTCGGGGGTATTCACATCAAATATAAAGCATCCGCCGGGGTTTAATGCCTTATAAATACGGGAAATTGCCTTTTTACAATCCGCAGGGTCAATAATATAATCCAAGCTGTCCAGCGCACAAACCGCAAGATCTACGCCCCGCGGCAGCTTTAGCTGTGTGAGATTCTGACACACAAACAGCGGGGCATTTTCCATTTCCGCTGCTTTGCTGGATGCCACAGCCAGCATATCCTCCGACAGATCAACGCCAATCACAGAAAGTCCCTGCCGTGCAAGCAGCACAGAAATCGAGCCTGTCCCGCAGGCGAGGTCAACCGCCGTTCTGGGGTGCAGCCCTTCCCTGTCTAATATTTCCCGATAAAAGGCCACCACGCGGCCATAATCCACATCATTTGTCAGGCGGTCATAGCTTTCCGCCAAAGCACCGTAGGCATCCATAATTTACCTCACAAAAAACATCCCGGGCACTGCCCGGGATGCCCTTATTTATTTCTTTTTGAAAACGTCCAAGACATCGTCGATGTCGGTCATCTCACCGAAACCGGAAACAAAGCTCTTCTTGGGCTGAGGCTCTTCCTTGTGGTCAAAGCCGGTAGCAATAACCGTAACCTGGATCTCGTCCTCCAGATCGTCGGAGCAGGTAGCACCGAAGATAATGTTCGCATCCGGATTTGCAGCTTCCTGCACAATGCCAGCGGCAGTCTCAACATCATCCAGAGTCATCTCAGAGGAGCCGCAGACATTGACCAGAACACCGGTAGCACCGTTAATAGAGGTCTCCAGCAAGGGGCTTGCAACAGCAGCCAGCGCAGCCTGCTCAGCCTTCTCACGGCCGGAGGCAACACCCACACCCATATGGGCACGGCCAGCATCCTTCATAACAGCAGAAACGTCAGCAAAGTCAAGGTTAATAATAACGCGCTCGGAGTAACCAACCAGCTCAGAGATGGAGGCGACTGCCTGCTTAAGTACATCGTCTGCGATGCCGAATGCGTTGGCGAAGGTGATCTTCTGATCGGTCACATACTTCAGTCGATCGTTAGGGATGATGACCAAGGAGTCCACACGGCCATTCAGCGCCTCAATACCGGCATCAGCCTGACGCATACGGTTTGCTCCCTCAAACTTAAAGGGCTTGGTTACAATACCAACAGTCAGCGCACCTGCCTCCCGGGCAAGGTCAGCAACGATAGGTGCAGCACCGGTACCGGTACCGCCGCCCATACCTGCGGTAATAAATACCATATCTACGCCTTCCACGATCTTGGCGATCTGGGCTCTGCTTTCCTCAGCAGACATCTTGCCGATCTCGGGCTTGGAGCCTGCGCCCATACCGCCGGTGAGCTTCTCACCGATCTGCAGCTTATTGGGGCAAACAGACTTGTTAAGGTCCTGCTTATCGGTGTTGATGACCACAAAGTCCACACCACCGACACCCGCACTGATCATACGGTTGATAACATTATTGCCGGCACCGCCGACACCGATTACTTTAATTTTAACTACGCGTTCCTGGAAAGTCTCAGCCATTTCCGTATCCTCCTATGTATTGACAGATGCACAACTGCCCAAATTACAATGTTGCTTCTATATTCTATCGTGAAAATACCATTCGGTCAATAGAAATTCTGCGATTTTTTCGAAAAATTTTATTGTTTTTGCAATTTTAGTCAAATGCCTTGTGATAAACCTCCTCCGGCCAAGTGGTAAAGCTCGCATCAAGCACACCGGACTGATACTGGCCAAGCTGATAAATTGCCTGTACCGCAGAGAATACCTTCTTGGGAATTTCGGTACTGTCCCCCAAGAGAATTTGGAAGCGTGTACCATACCAAGCCTCAATATTTCCCATGTCTGTCACATCGATGGTGGCAACATCCCCCAGTACGCCATTTAACTCCATCTCTTTTGCGATCTGCAAAGCAGCTGCCAAACGCTCACGGTTGTAGACAGTAACCGGTACAGTTGCCGCTTCCCCTCCATTCGTATCCGCGGAATTTTCATAGGCAACTGCATTTTTACCTGCCACAGGGTTTTCCAGCAGAACGCCTAAAATCCGGGGATAATTTCCGGAGGTAGATGCATCGATCCTTTCCATCACCTTACCTTCACAGTTGAGTACCCACCAGCCGCCGTTTGTATCCTTTGCCGCATATGCTACAGCAGCTTCTGTTACACTGATAACTACCGTGTCCGGCAAGCGGATCCCGATGCGGACTTCCTTAATATAGGGAAGCTTCGTTAGGATACGTCCAACCACCTGTCCTTTATTAAGTGTCAGCAAATTGGTTCCGCTCATAATGCCGGAAGCCTCCTGCACTTGCTTGACGGTATATTTATCTACGCCTGCAACCTCTATTTTCTCTGCCTTAAAGAAAATGGACATACCGAACACAATGGCAAATACAACCGCCATAACTGTGACAATGCGGATGAAAAAACGGCTGATATTGACGGGTTTTGCCTCTGTATAGACCGTCTCCTCCCGATGGGGCTTACCCGCAGGCCGACTGGGTCGTCTGGGTCTTCGATTGGTATTCTTATCCATTATTTACTCCTCTGTTTTGCCAGCGCATACATAATATCGCACAGTCTTTCCGCAGAATCGGGTACGGCGATCTTCAGCAGTGCAGAACGCATAGCGGATGCTTTTTCTTTATTTTCTGCAATATTTTTAATTTCATCAAACACACCTTGGGCTGTGCAGTCCTTTTCCAGCAGTAGCGTTGCGCCGCCGTTATCGGACAAAACCCGGGCGTTCATTTCCTGATGGTTATTGGTCACATTTGGGGACGGGATCAAGATACAGGGCGTACCGGAAGCGGCAATCTCATTGCAGGTAGATGCGCCGGCGCGGCCAATAAACACATCCGCTGCAGCCACCACGGTAGGCATATTGTAGATATACTGCACCATACGGATATCCTCCGTTTTAGACAGATCTACGCCCTTTTCCTTTACCATATCCGGCATCCAGCTCCAACCATAGCTGCCCACGGCGTGGATATGCTGGAACGGAAATCCGGTCTCCTGTTCCAACCGAAACAGTTCAGCCGTCATCTCATTCATAGCCTTTGCGCCTTGGCTGCCAAATGCAGTCACAACGACCGGGCGTTCGTCCAGTTTTAATTCCCGGCGCGCCTTTTCACGGTCGGAGAAGATAAACTCCCGCCGCACCGGCATACCTACAACTTCTACTCTCTCAGGGTGTTTATAGTATTTCCTGCATTCCTCAAAGCAGACAAGAACCTTATCCGCCCACTGCGCTGCCATTTTCGTGGTGCGCCCGGGAACGGCATTGGCTTCGTGAACACAGGTTGGAATTCCCATCTGATGAGCTGCAAGGAGCGCAGGATAGCTGGCATAACCACCGGTACCGATCACCACATCCGGCTGAAACTCCTTCATAATCCTCTTGCAGGCAGGCACAGAAGCCATTACACAGCGCACAGCCAAAATATTTCGCTTAATGGCTTTCCAGCTAAAGCCACGGCGCATACCGTAGGCATCGATGGTTTTAAGCGCATATCCCGCTTTCGGGACAAGCTCCTCCTCCATGCTGTTCTTCGCGCCGATAAACAGTATATTACTGTCCGGATAACGTTCTTTCCATATATTCGCCACGGAGATAGCCGGCATAATATGCCCGCCTGTTCCGCCGCAGGTAAATATCACATTCATAGTTTTTCCTCCTGTACGGCCGCCCGGTTCCGATACCGGGAAATACCCAGTACAATCCCCATCTCCCCTAAATTCACCGCAAGTGCCGTACCGCCGTAGGAAAAAAACGGCAGAGCAATTCCGGTAGATGGGAGCAAGTTCGATACAACACCTAAATTGAGCACCGTCTGCACGGCAATCAGTGTCACAAGTCCTGCTGCAAGCACCGTGGAAAACTTATCCGGTGCCCGCAGCGCGATCCAGTAACCACGCAGGATCAGCGCAGCAAATAATGCCATAATGAGCAGCGCACCCACAAGGCCTAATTCCTCACAAATAATCGCAAAAATATAATCATTATACTGAAAGGGTAGGTAGAGATATTTCTGCCTGCTTTTCCCTAAACCAAGGCCAAAAAGGCCTCCTGAACCGATCGCGTACAGCGACTGCAATATCTGATAACCCGTATCCCCCGGGTCTTGCTCCGGGTGGAGCCAAGCGGTAATTCTGTCCCCGGCGTATCCCATAAAGCTAACATATACGATGAGAAATGCAACCGCCGCACCTGCACCGGCCAAAAGCCACTTGGGATTTGTGCCGGCTACATACATCATTACAACTGCCACCATTCCCATCAGCATAATAGCAGACAAGTGCTTTTCCAGTGCCAGCGGAACGAGAATCCCCATCAGTGCTGCGCCGAAGCCCAAGACGCCGAAGCGGAATTTTTTCGCCTCCTGTCCAAATCCCTTTGTCAGCTTGGCGAATAGGACGATCATTGCAAATTTGGCAATTTCCGATGGTTGAAACTGAAGCCCTGCAATATTGATCCACCGCTTTGCACCGTTGACTGACTGACCAAATACCAGCACCGAAAGGAGCAGCAAAATACTGATTCCATAAATTGGCCACGCCATTTTCAGCCAAAAGGAAGCCGGAACGCGGTACAGTACCGCCATTGCCACAAGGCCGATCACCGCGCATACACCCTGCTTTTGCAGGTAGCGGGTAGATACCGTATAACCGGTATCATATTCGCTTTGGGCATAGCTTGCAGAGTACAGCATCAAAAGCCCAACCGCAAGCAGAAGTAAAAGAATGATAAGAAAAGGAATATCGAAGCTTTCACCCACCGGATGCAAAAGCCGGCGGCGGTTCTCTTTGGCATACGAAAGACGCTCCGCAGCCATAAATCCTCCTTATCCGATGATTCCGGAAATACTAAACCAAGCAATTACACACATAAGTGCAGACACAGCAGAAAACACCAAAACGATCTTGACCTCTTTCCATCCGCACATCTCAAAATGATGGTGGATAGGTGCCATTTTGAAAATACGCTTACCGTGGGTGAGCTTAAAATAAGCAATCTGGATAATATCAGAGAGTGTTTCCACGATATACACGAAGCCTACCAGAATAAGCACAAGGGGCATATCCAACGCAAAGGCCATCGCGCAGACCACACCGCCTAAAAACAGCGAGCCGGTATCCCCCATAAAAACCTTTGCAGGGTGCCAGTTATAAATGAGATAAGCAAGCAATCCGCCCACCAAGGAAGCGGGCAAAATCGCCAAATCCCACCGCTTCATCACAACGGAAGCTGCCGCAAAAAACACCATTACGGGAACGGTAACGGTTCCGCACAAGCCATCCACGCCATCGGTAAGGTTCACGGCATTAACACAGCCTACCATCACAAACATCGCAAAGAAAATATACACAATCGGATGGATGTACACAGAAATATTAAAAAAAGGAATATAGAGATTGCTGGTCATAACACCGGACTTATAAAGCGCGTACAGATAGATGGCAGAAACTGCCATCTGAAGTGCCGCTTTCTGAAATGCGGTAAGGCCAAGATCCCGCTTAAATTTCACCTTGCAGAAATCATCCAAAAAGCCTACAAGACCGAAGCAAAAACTGACCGCCAGTACATAAAAGGCAGTATATTCCTCTGTTTTCGGTAAGTTGATAAGCAGGCACAAAACGGTAGAGCCCACAAACATAAGGCCACCCATCAGCGGTGTACCCACCTTTGTATTATGCCATGTAGGGCCAACGTCGTGGACAGACTGGCCTGTCTTTAATGCCCGCAAAAGGGGCAGCAAAATATATCCCAAAACACCCGAAGCGATAAAGCCAATGAGGGCGGTGATGAGTACTCGTGTCATTACTATGTCCTCCGTTTTTCTTTAGTCCTGCAAAAAGGCCTCCAAAATGAGTTCCATACGCATACCCCGGGAGCCTTTGAAAAGCAGCACATCGCCGGGTCTTGCAGTAAGCTTCAGTGCCTGCACCAAACGTTCCCTGTCTGTAAATGCTCTGGCTTTACCAACCATTCCCCCGGTGACAGCACCGTTTAGCATCCGCTCACCGGTAGGGCCGTAAGCAAAGAGCAGGTCTGCTTTTTCTGCGGCAATTCTGCCAATTTTATAATGTTCTGCCTGAGCATTTACGCCAAGCTCCAGCATATCACCCAGAACCGCGATCCGTCTGCCCTCTTTACTGCCCAGCACACTGAGCGCAGCCGCCATAGATTCAGGACCTGCATTATAGCTGTCGTTGATAATGGTAAAGTCTTTGATCTTGTAGATGCTCTGTCTGCCATCCATATTGATGAAAGCAGCCAGTCTGCGCTGTACATCCATCGGCGTAACACCCATCTCAAGAGCGACACTGATTGCCGCAAGAGCATCAGAAACATTGTGAATACCATCCAACGGCAGTGTGACGGTAAAAGCCTCCTGTCCCACCCATACAGCAAAATGGGTGCTGCCGTCACATTCTGTGACCTGACTTCCCCGTACAGCAGCCTCCGGATTATCCAGTCCGAAATAAACCTTGCGAAAATCCTGATTCATCCGCTGTCCCCAAAGAAGGTTGTCATCGCCATTCAGTATCAGAACGCCGTTTTCCGGCATACCCTCCCGAATTTCCAGCTTTGCCTGCAAAATACCTTCCTTGGAACCAAGATGTTCAATATGCATCGTGCCGATATTGATGATCACGCCAATATCCGGCTTACCGATCTGTGTCAAATAAGCGATCTCCCGAAAATGGTTCATACCCATTTCCAGCACTGCGACCTCTGTGTTCTCCGGCATTCCCAAGATGGCCATCGGCATACCGATGTCGTTATTGTGATTGACAGGTGTTTTGGCCACCTTATATGTGCCCTCCAGTACCGTTGCAATCATTTCCTTTGTGGTGCTTTTACCCACAGAGCCGGTAACTGCAACGACCTTCATATTCAGCCGCTCCCGCTCATGGCGGGCAATGTCACCCAGAGCAATACGGGTATCTTCCACAACGATTGCGGGATAGTCCCCGTCTATATGGGCGCAAAGGACGGCTGCCGCGCCCTTTTCCAGTGCTGCCGGAATATAATCGTGCCCGTCCCGAACGCCCTTGAGGGCAACAAAGAGCTGTCCCTCCTGCAATTTCCGGGTATCATTATTTACACCGAAAAAAGTGACATCTTTATACTTAGGGTCGATCTTGCCGCCGCACCACTCGGCGGCCTGCTGTAAGGTGATCCTGCCCATTTTAATTCCTCGTTTCCTCTAAATAAGCTGCGACGATCTCTCTTTCGTCCAAATGATATTTTACGCCACATATCTCCTGATATGTTTCGTGGCCCTTTCCTGCCAGTACAATTATATCATCTTTTTTGGCAATGTCCATAGCCAGTCTGATGGCTTGTGGACGTTTTTCCACGATCTTGTAATTATTTTTTTCCACGCCTGCCACAATTTGTCGAATAATGGACATCGGTTCTTCTGTTCTGGGGTTATCGGAGGTAATAATGGCAATATCCGCCATATCCGTACCGATCCTGCCCATAATGGGGCGTTTTACCGGGTCACGGTCACCACCGCAGCCAAAAACGGCAATGAGTCTGCCCTTACAGATGGACTTCAGAAGAGTCAGCACATTCTGGAGGCCATCGGGCGTATGAGCATAGTCAATAAGGACGGTGTAATCCTTACCTGGGGTTGGTACCACCTCTACCCTACCCTTTACGCTTTTCGCGGTTTTCAGTGCCTCTGCGGCAGAGCGCAGAGAAATCCCAAGATTGACCGCAATTCCCAATACCGTCAGTACATTATAGACGGTAAACAGGCCGGGAATGACAGCTTGCACCTCTGCTTCTTCCGTGCCGCATACTGCGGTGAAGCGCACACCGTCTGCAGGCAAGGAAATATTCTTGGCATAAATGCCTGCTTCCTTTTTTACAGAAAGTGTCAGCACCGGATAAGCAGCTTTTGCGAACATTCTTTGAAACCAGGGATCGTCACTATTGCCTGCAGCACTATCGCACCGGGAAAACAGCTCTGCTTTGGCATCACAGTAGCTTTCCATCGTTTTGTGAAAATCCAAATGGTCTTCTGTCAGGTTTGTAAATGCGCCCACGGCAAAGTGCAGTCCTGCAATGCGGTCAAGCGCCACTGCGTGAGAGGAGACCTCCATCACCACGTGGGTACAGCCCGCATCCCGCATCTGCCGGAGCAATCCGTAAAGGTCAAAGCTCTCCGGGGTTGTGCGGGAGGCCTCCATTCGTACCTCGCCGATCATATTCTCCATCGTACCCATCAGGCCGACCTTTGCACCGACTGTATTTTCCAAAACGTGCTTGAGAAGCAGCGTCGTAGAGGTCTTTCCGTTGGTGCCGGTAACACCGATTAGCTTCATATCTGCAGCAGGGTCTCCGTAATAGTTTTTCCCTAAAAGTGCCAGAGCAAGACGGTCGGAATCCACAAGAATATAGGGGACATCCTCCGCAGGCTGTATGGCAGTCACCACCGCCACCGCACCCTTTTGAAGTGCCATAGGGATATAGCGGTTTCCGTCGGTAACAAAGCCTGTTACCGCAACGAAAAGGTCACCCTCCTCCACTTTCCGGGAATCATAACAGACGTTTCGGATTTCTGTTTCCATATCCACATTGGATTTCAATACATTCACGCCTTGCAGAAGCTCTTTTAGTTTCATAATCGTCTCTCCCCTGTATTTTTTAATCTCTTGCCTGTGTATCTGTAAAGGTAAGTTTGACTGTTGACCCGGTCTTTACTTTTGTGCCTTTCGGCTCCGACTGTGCCGTCACAACCACATTGGGTTCCAAGCTCGTATTGCCGGATACCAAAATATAAATTCCCGCTTTTCCTGCCGCTTCCTGCGCCTGACTGCGGTTCATCCCCTGAAAGTCAGGCACCGCTGTGTAGGTCACTTGGCTTTTTTCTCCAAAATACAGGAGAAGCTGGCTGTCTCCCGGCACGCTTTGTCCTGCTGCCGGAATTTGACCGGTGACCTTTTCCTCCTCACCCTGCATAAGTGCAGACAGCCCTTGGCTTTTTAGGAGCGCGTTTGCTTCCTTTACAGTTAGTCCCGTATAATCGGCAACCGCTACCATTTTTCCCGCCGCGTCTTCTTCCGTATAATTATGTCCTACCCCAAGATAGGGTAAAATATCCGCTATAACTGCACCGACTGTAGGTGCCGCCATCACGCCACCGGAAATATAGATGCCCGTGGAACGGGAAGGTGTATCCAGTGCCACAAGTACAATATACTGCGGATCGTCCATTGGCGCAACCCCTACAAAGGAGACAATTTTATCCTGCACCCGCTGACCGTTCTCGTCGAACACATCGATTTTCTCGCTGGTACCGGTCTTTCCCCCGATGGCAAAGCCCGCTACCTGTGCATTTTTCGCAGTACCCTCCGTCACAACGGACTGCAAAAGGGTCCGCATTTTAATAGAGGTTTCCTCTTTAATGACCTGTCGGACCACCGTCGGCTCCTGCCGCAAAACCACATTCCCGTCTGCATCCTGTACCTCGGATACAATATATGGCTCCAAAAGCTTTCCACCGTTGACAACCGCTGCAATTGCTCGCACAAGCTGTAACGGTGTCAGCTTAAAGGTCTGCCCAAAGGCCGCGGATGTAAGGGAGGCAGTTCCCCATTTGTCGGTATTGACAATAATTTGCTTATCAAAGAACACACCCTTGCTTTCGCCGTTTAGGTCAAAACCTGTTTTTTCCAATATACCAAAATTTTGGATATATTCGTAAAACCGCTCTCCGCCCAGCTTTAAGCCGATGTGAGCAAATGCCAAGTTGCAGGAGTTTTGCAGAGCCTGGGCCGTTTTTTGAGAGCCGTGTCCGGTGGAACGCCAACAATGGAGTAGCTGCGCTCTGCCGGGAATTTGCTCTGCACCGCTGCAGTGAAAGCCGGTTTCCAAATCCACCGCACCGCAATCCAGCGCAGCCGCTAATGTCAAGACCTTAAAGGTGGAGCCCGGCTCATAACCGTCGGAAATGCAGCGGTTACGCCACTGCTTTAGCTGTGCCTCTGTCAGCGCAGTTGTATATAGCTGCTTTGCATTTTCATAAGCCGTGCTGCCGGAAGGGCTGTTTATATAACTTTGACGAAGAATCTCCAAAGATGCTTTTGTTTTTTCATCAGCAATTTCCTGATAGTTATTGGGGTCATAACTCCCCAAGGTGGCCATCGCCAAGATTTCCCCGGTATTTACATCCATAACCATACCGAATGCGCCGTTTTGCACATCGTATTTGGCAATGGCATCCTCCATATGCTTTTCGAGAATGGTCTGTACCGTTGCGTCCAAGGTCAGAATGACATTGCATCCCGCCTGGGACGATACATATTTCTCATAGGAAAAGGGCATATCCATTTCATTATTGCCTTTTGTAGTAATGACCTTGCTGCTTCCGCCTTCTAAGAAGCTGTTATAGGCTGCCTCAATTCCCTCTGAGCCTTGCCCGGAGTTATTAGTAAAGCCGATCACTTGGGCTGCCAGTGTACCCTGCGGATAATACCGCTTGGCACTCGGCTCCAAATGGATGCCGGAAATATTGTTTTCATTGATAAACAGGCGAATTTTTGCTGCTGTTTCTTCATCCACCTGCGCACCGATCTGTTTATAGCGTTTTGTGGTATCCTCCCCCTGCTCTATGATCCACGCCGGGTCTTTGCCCAGTATTTCCCCGAGGACACGGCCGATCTCCTCCAAATTGGCTTTGGATTGCTTCAGCTCGTGGGGGTCTAAGTAGATATTCTCCACTCCCACCGAGGTAGCAAGGACGTTCATATTCCTATCATATATCAGACCTCTGTCTGCCATCACCCGGGTTGTACGGGTTTGGTTTCGCAGTGCTAAGTCTGAATAGTAGTCGTAGTTGACGATCATCAGGTTATATAGCTGCAGTGCCGCCGGAATAAAAGCCAAAATGCCCAAAACAGCGGCAACAGCCAGAACTCGGCGGTGTTGTCCGCTGTCTGCACGGACTCTGCTGTATACCTTTTTTTCCCTTCTTTTCTTCATAGAACCCCGACCTTTCGATTATGATGGGCAGCAAAGGTAAACCTCGCTGCCCATCTATACTACTTTATCCTATTGGCCGGGGCAGTCTTTATGCAAAAAGTCCTGCTAAAAATGTTCCAATCTGCTCCCAAAGGCTGGGCGTTGCCACAGGCTCCTCAGGTACATACATCGTAATGCCGGTTTGAGGGGCTTCTAACTTAGGAATCATACCCAGTGCTAATGCAAGCTGCCGGACTTCATCCAAATCGCAGACCTCATTAAACTCTGCCTGGAGGACGGTATTCTTTTCGTTTAAGCTATCCACATACTGTGCCATCTGCACATTTTTCTCCTGTGCTGCCTGCAAACGAAACATACCAATGCCCATAAATACGATCATACACACCGCTACAGCCACACCGATGAGCGCAAGAGGGTCAATGACCAATACGCGGCTCTTTTTCCGCTTTACACCCGGAAGCTGCGCTTTTTTCTTTTGCGCAGGTGCGAACTTACGGGCAGCATTTCCCTCAGTGCTGAAATCTATATATCTGATGTCGATTTGATTTGCCACGTGATTCGTCTCCTTCCTGAATATCAAAGCTTTTCACATATCCGAAGCTTGGCGCTTCGGGATCTGGGATTTACCTCCAGCTCCTCCTGGGAAGCTATAATAGGTTTTTTCGTAATCAGTTTCACTTTTGGTTTCTTTCCGCAGACACAAACCGGGAAGTTCGGAGGGCAGATGCAGCCCTTGGAGGCTTCCACCATTGCGTTTTTAACAATGCGGTCTTCCAAAGAATGGAAGGTGATAACTGCCAGCCGTCCACCCTTATTGAGCAGCGGGATCGCTGCCTTCATTGCTTTTTCTACAGAGCCAAGCTCATCATTGACGGCTATGCGGATAGCCTGAAAGCTGCGCTTGGCGGGATGCTGCTTTTCCCGGAGTGCTGCCGGAGGCATTGCACCGCGGATCACATCCACAAGTTCAAGTGTTGTTTTAATCGGTGCGTTTTCTCTGCGGCGGCAGATCGCTGCTGCAATTTGGGGTGCATAACGCTCCTCACCGTAATCATAAAGGATTCGCTTCAGCTCCTCCTGCGGCCAAGCATTGACCACCTCATAAGCAGAAAGGCTGTCCTCCCCGTTCATCCGCATATCCAACGGAGCGTCGGCCATGTAGGAAAAGCCCCGGGTGCTGTCATCAAGCTGCGGAGAAGATACGCCGAGGTCAAGCAGAATACCGTCTACACCGGAAATATTTAGCTCTTTCAGCACCTGCTCCATTTCGCAGAAATTGGAGTGAACTAACTTCACATTGTTTGCGAAGGGGGAAAGCCGCTCCCCTGCTGCCTTTAATGCTACCGGATCCCGGTCAATGCCGATGAGCAGACCTCTATCCAAGTGGCGGACGATCTGACCGGAATGACCGGCGCCGCCCAAGGTGCCGTCTACATAAATACCGTCGGGCTTAATGGCAAGGCCATCGATACACTCCTGTAACAACACAGATATATGATAAAAATCACTCATAAGCCAATGGCCTCCAAAGAAGCCAGCAGCTTCTCAGGTGTAAGGTTTTCATTTTCAAAGGCGTTAAAGGCATCTACATTCCAAATTTCTGCTTGACCTGCTCTGCCGACGATCATAACATCTTTGCCGATCCCGGCATAATCCAATAGATTTTGCGTCAGCGTGAAGCGGAACTGCTTGTCCGGAACACATTCTACTGCATTGCTGAAAAGCAGACTGGTGGCACCGGAACGCTGAGAGATAGGCAGCGCGTTATAATTCTGGGACAGTGTCTCCCAATCCTTGGCAGTATAAATGGTCAGGCAGCTACGGCCGCAGTTGATACCAACTGTGACGAAAAATTCTTCGCCCATTTCGGCGCGAAGCTTCGCAGGAACAAACAAACGGTTCTTGTCGTCCAGCTTTGCCGGGTATTTTCCGATCACTTTGGCCACCTCCTGCTCCATTTTACTCCACTTAACTACCATTTCGCTCCCTTTACCGACAGTATAACCTATGAAAAACAAAAAATCAATCATTTTCTTAGGTTTTTTTCAAAAAAAGTGGAGAAATTACCGGTTTTTTAAGGTTTTCGAACGGTTGTTCTATATAAAATATCCGGTATTTCTCCATTTTTGTGTTTAATTGCGAAAGGAAAGGCTTCCCTCCGTCCATTTCCCCCATATTTTTACAGGCTTTTTCCCGCATCGAAGGAGATAAGCAGCCAAGGGACCTTCTACTTTTTCCTGCACCAAACGGCGTATTTGCCGGGCACCATCCCGGTTCCTTGTCTCCCGGCACAGCAGTCCCGGCAGTTCCTCCGGCAAAGTAAGCTGTACGCCGTTTTCTGCTGCCCTGGCGGATAGCTGCAGCAAGCACTTCTTCGCAATTTGTTCCATTGCCTCTGCGCCCAAAAGTTCAAAACATACAACCCTATCCAGCCGTCCTAAAAATTCCGGCGTAAAATGCTGCCGCAGGGCAGCTTGTGTCTGCTTCTCTTTTCCTGCAGGCTGGAAGCCAAGGCCGTCGCTCTTTTGTTCCCCTCCTAAATTAGAGGTCATCACAACGATGGCATTTTTGAAGCTGACCCGGCGCCCTGTAGAGTCGGTCAGCTCCCCGTCCTCCATAATTTGCAGCAGAATACCCGTCACATCCGGGTGGGCTTTTTCCAGCTCGTCCAACAGCACCAAGCAGTAGGGTCTGCGGCGTACTGCCTCTGTCAGCTTGCCGCCCTCTCCATAGCCTACATAGCCGGGAGGCGCACCAATGAGACGGGCAACAGACTGCTTTTCCATATACTCGCTCATATCCAGCCGAATAAAGGATTCTTTACTTCCGTATAATTCCTTGGCGAGTGTGCGGCACAGCTCTGTTTTTCCCACACCTGTAGGGCCGCAAAAGAGCATACTTGCCACCGGGCGGCTTCCATCCCGCAGACCGGAAAGTCCCCGCCGCACGGTTTCTGCCACTTGCCCTACCGCCCGGTCTTGTCCCATCACATTGGCCGACAAAATGGTATCCAAATTCAGAAGCCGCTGTTTTTCATCTGCGGTGAGCCGCCCCACAGGAATCCCTGTGCGTGCCGATACAGCCCAAGCCACATCCCCGGCAACAACCGCCCTTGGACGATGGGTTTCGGCAGGCCTTGCAGCAAGACGCTGCATTTTATCCCGTAGCTGTGCGGCCTTTTCATAGCGGCTGTCCCGCACAGCTTCATATAGCTCCTGTTCCAGTTCCCAGCGTCGGATACCGTTTTTGCCGCTTCGCATTTCCTCCATACGGGCATAGGCCGCGCCCTCATCCAAAAGGTCGATCGCTTTATCCGGAAGATAGAGATCAGGCAAATACCGCTGAGAAAGCCGCACAGCCTCCGAGAGGGCTTCTTCTGTCACTTTTAATCCGTGGTGCTGCTCAAGTCCCGGCTTTAGTGCCCGCAGGATAGACATTGTGGCTTCCTCCGACGGCTCCTCCACCAAAACCGGTCGAAACCGCCGCTCCAGTGCCGGGTCTTTTTCGATAAACTTCCGGTATTCCTCCCGGGTAGTTGCGCCTAACATTTGCAGCTCTCCCCGCCCAAGGGCAGGCTTTAGGATATTGGCAGCATCGATAGCACCCTCTGCTGCGCCCGCACCTACGATGGTATGCATCTCGTCTACAAAAAGGATCACGTCCCCGCTGCGGCGGATCTCTGCCAACACATCCCGAAGCCGTTCCTCAAACTCGCCCCGGTATTTAGTGCCCGCAACCAGGTTTGCCATATTCAGGCTGATAAGCCGTTTATTTTTTAGTTGGGGCGGCACATTGCCTGCGGCCATCCGTTGGGCAAGTCCCTCAGCAATGGCCGTCTTTCCCACACCCGGCTCGCCGATCAGTGCCGGGTTATTTTTGTTCTTCCGGCTAAGGATTCCCACCACCATATCCAGTTCCCGCTCCCTGCCGATCACCGGATCCATATTGGCCACCTTGCTAATCAAGTCCTCGCTGAACTGTTCCAATAATTTCGTTGTAACCGCCTCCTTTTTGCGTTTTACTTCCGGTTCTCTTTCCTGCTGCAGGCTGTCGACTGCTTTGGAAAACAAATACTGCGTATCCACACTGCTTAAGGTTAGCAGTGCACTTGCTTCAGACCGCTCCTGCCGCAGGAGCGACAGCAAAATATGCACCGTCCCAATCTGCCGCTGGCCAAGCTGTTTTGCTTCGAGGGCAGCATTTCGCAGCACCTTTCTTGCCTGTAAGGAAAAGCCTTGAGGCAGCGGAAGACCCGGTGTGCCGCGTCCGTATAAAACCACCGCCATACACCACAGCAGCTCCTCCTCCACGCCTGCGCCCCGAAGTATCCGCCCGGCAAAGCCCTCAGAGCCCGCTAATGCCAGCAGCAAGTGGGCACTTCCCACATAGCTGTGCCCCAGTCCTCTGGCTTTTTCTGCCGCAATTTGCAGAATTTCCTGGGCATCTGCGCCGTACTGCATTCCCCTCGCCCCCTTTTTCCCGGGAAATTTTTCCCAAAAAAGCGAAAAAATATACATATGTATAAAAAAGCGGTTGCAATTTGAAAAATCCGTGTTAGAATAGTCTTGCGTTTAGGAAAACGCAATATAACACAAATAAATTGGAGGGAATACAATGGCTTACAAAATTACTGACGCTTGTGTTAGCTGTGGCTCTTGCGCCGACAACTGCCCCGTAGAGGCAATTTCCGAGGGCGAAGACAAGTACGTAATCAACCCCGACATCTGTGTCGATTGCGGTTCTTGCGCTGAAAACTGCCCCGTAGAAGCAATCGAGGAAGGCTGATTCTCCGACTTTGCATTCAGCCTGTGCTGCCGGTTACGGTGCGCACAGGCTGATTTTTTATGGAGGTTTTATGGAACAACTGCATAACGGCTATACCTTAGAATTATCCCCGGATGCATTCCCTTTAAGTACCGATTCGATCGCCCTTGCCCATTTTGTAAAGCTGCCCAAAAATGCCCGGGTATTGGATTTAGGCGCCGGATGCGGTACGCTTGGGCTATACTTATGCGCGCTGGATGAAAGCTGCACCGTCTGCGGCTTGGAGCTGACGGAAAGTGCCCACCAGATGGCGCTGCACAATGCATCTGTTAACCATATCTCCCACCGTCTTAATAGTGTATGCGGCGACATACGAAACATTCCTGAAATTTTTCCCGCCGGGAGTTTTTCTTGCTGCATTTCCAATCCTCCCTATTTTTCTTCCGGCCCACAAAGCCAAAAGACACCCCTTGCCCGCCGGGAGGACTGCTGTTCCCTCACAGAGTTATTCACAGCGGCAAGCTGGGCACTGCAATACGGCGGTGACTTTTTTATCGTTCACCGTCCTGAACGGCTGGCAGAACTCTGTGCCTGCGGTGCGCAATATAAGTTGGAAGCAAAAAAATTGCTTCTTCTGCGCCACAAGGCAGATGGCCCGGTCTCCCTGATTTTGATGCAATTCCGCAAGGGCGGAAAGCCCGGTCTTATTTGGCAAGAGGAAGCCCTCTCCGGTCAGGACGGCACACCGACTGACTATTACCGCTATCTCTATCACATTTAGGAGGTACTATATGGCTGGTATGTTATATCTTGTCCCCACCCCCATTGGCAATTTGGGTGACATCTCCATCCGCTGCCGGGAGACCTTGGAAGCGGCAGATTTCATTGCCGCAGAGGACACCCGGGTCAGCATTAAGCTGCTGAACCACTTGGGCATAAAAAAGAGCCTTGTCAGCTACTTTGAGCATAACAAGGCACAAAAGGGCAATCTAATCGTCGAGCGGATCTTAGCGGGCGAAACCTGCGCGCTGGTCTCCGACGCCGGCTCCCCTGCTATCTCTGATCCCGGTGAGGATCTGGTGCGGCAGTGCGCGGAAGCAGGCATTACTGTCTGCGCCATTCCCGGCCCTTGCGCGGTCATTACTGCGCTCAGCATCTCCGGGCAAAGCACCGGCAGATTCTGCTTTGAGGGTTTTCTTTCTACGGCGAAGAAAAGCCGTCGGGAGCATTTAGACTCTCTGAAGGACGAAAGACGGACAATGATATTTTACGAAGCCCCCCATAAGCTGCTGGCAACCCTTGAGAGTATGGCAGAGGTCTTCGGTGGCGATCGTCCCATCAGCCTTTGCCGGGAGCTGACAAAGCTCCACGAGGAAGTTGTCCGCACCACCTTGGCTGATGCCATCGAAAAATACACCGAGCAGCCCCCAAAAGGTGAATTTGTCCTTGTGGTAGCAGGCGCACCGGAAAAGGAAGCAGAAGCCATCACCGAGGATGTGATCGTCGCCCGCCTGCAGGAGCTGATTGACAGCGGCCTTTCCAAAAAGGATGCCATTAAGCAGACCGCCACGGAGCTGTCTCTCCCCAAAAACGAAGTTTATGACATATCGCTGAAACTATCATAACCACCTGACCTGTGAATTTAAATGGTCATATAACAACGAAATCGGCGCATCGTGCGCCGATTTCTTTTCGGGTCGTCCAGAGGTCGACCCCTACAATGCACAGTCGAAAAATCTCGTAGGGACACCCGTCCTCGGGTGTCCGTTCCCGGTCGGGTCATTTGCCACACAAAAGATACAACCCCAACCGGTTTCCCGGCTGGGGTTTGTTTGCGTAATAGCAGTATAACTGTGCGGAGCACCAAAAAAGCACTTAATCTAAGGTAGCACAAATGCGTATTTTGAAGACTATCTCCCGCGTTCCTCATCCGCCCCTTCGGGGCACCTTCCCCCCGGGGGAAGGCTTTTTTTGTACTTGAAAGGGTCCTTTTTGCGTACAGTATGGTAGGAGGGATTCGTATGATCATGAGTTATATTTTTACGGGCTGTCTTATTCTTTCTATCTTTTCTGCTGTGCTGACGGGAAATGGTGGGGCGTTGGGGGCGGCGGTATTTCAGGGGGCGCAGAGCGGTGTTACCCTCTCCGTTTCTATCGCAGGTGCACTCTGCCTTTGGTCAGGTGTTGGGCATTTGATGGAAAAGACCGGCATCAGCAAGGGACTAAGCAAGCTCCTGTCTCCCCTGCTGCATCGTATTTTCCCATCCACAAAGGCAGATACTGCTCTTGCAGGCAGTCTCAGTGCCAACATCTGCGCCAATTTCTTAGGCCTTGGAAACGCGGCGACCCCAATGGGCATTGCCGCGGCGGAGCGTTTAGCCAAAAATAAAAACGGCATTGCCACCAATGAGCTTTGCCGTCTCATTGTCCTCAATACCGCCTCTATTCAGCTCATTCCCTCTACAGTGGGCGCACTGCGGGCTTCTCTGGGCTGCACAACGCCCTTTGACATTCTGCCGGCGGTATGGGTCACAAGCCTTTGTTCTGCCGGACTGGGACTTGCCGCAGCATTCCTGCTGGGAAAGGTTTGGCGGAAATGACAGATTACATCGTACCGCTTATTTTGCTTGCCACCGCCCTTTGGTCGCTTCGCAAAAAGGAGAATACATACGATCTATTGCTCACAGGCGCATCTCAAGGATTACGGCTGCTCGTCACCTTAATTCCTACCCTTATCATTCTGCTGACCGCTGTGACGATGCTCCGCGCATCCGGTGCACTGACACTTTTAAGCAGCCTACTATCCCCTGTCTTTGGTTTTTTCGGTATTCCAACTGAAACTGCCCTATTGGTGCTTGTGCGCCCCATCAGCGGCAGCGCGGCATTGGCTGTGGGTGCAGACCTGATGGCGCAGTACGGTGTGGATTCTCAAATCGGCCGCACCGCAGCGGTTATGCTTGGCTCTACAGAAACTACCTTCTATACCATCAGTGTCTACTTTGGCGCGGTGGGCATTAAGAAAACCCGTTATACCGTCCTCGCTGCTCTGATCGCCGATTTTGTCGGCTTTTTCACCGCTGCACTTACTGTGCGTCTATTCTTTCCCCAATAGCAAAGGCCGCAGGCAGATGCCTGCGGCACTCAACATTTGGCGCAAAACAGGGGCGATCACTGAGATCGCCCCCATATTTTAACTAATTGGTATGATGAGCATTTTATCAGGCGTATAGTCATTACCGATGTTGTTGGCGGTCTTTATCGCAGAAACAGTCGTACCGCTATTCTTTGCGATCTCCCAAAGGCTTCCCGTGCCGCATCTTCTCAGCAGCAGGCTGGGACGATCCGGGTCTTTTACTATCGGCTCTCCCAAGGTGATACCGGAAAGAGCTGAAACAGCCCAATCGTTTACTGTCATTTCCTGGGCAGTAAGTGTTCCTGTCACCGTTACCGCACCGCCCGATGGCACAGCCTGCGCTTCCCCAGTTTCCCACACAAGGGTAGGTGTAACGCTATCATCCGCAGGCATAGGAATACTGCTCTCGAAGCGGCCTTGCTCGCCACGGAGATTACCCTCCGGGTCAGTATAGAGAATTTGGCACCAACCGGGCTGGATAAAAGCCTGCTCAGATCTGTCCATCATTCCCTGTCCGGGATAGACAGCCGCATCCAGTACCGTCATCGCATCTATGGGAAGCGAGATTTCCGCTGACGCATTATGCCCGCCCATTTGCAGCACAGCAGGAATCACCGTTTCCTCCCTGTGCAGCTTGGTTTCCCGGCTGAGACTGTAACTATCCTCTGGGATGGTTACAAACTGCTGATCGGTGACCATATACTGTCCGGTCATAGCGCATTGCAAAACCCATTTCCCTTCTTCGTCCCGGTTTACTTCCATAGAGGTCACCATCGGGACAATAAAGGCATCCGCCGTGTCCTCATAGTTTTGATCCAGTTCTGCAAACTGGGAGAACGGAATTTCCCCATCCCAGCTTTCTACCTTGCCGTCGCGTATGCCCAGCATATGGAGCTTTGCATTGCCACGGAACACCAATTTATCCCCCATCACCCGCTTTTCTGTGATTTGGGGTGTAACCTCGTAGCGGATCCACGTATCCATAGGCGGCAGGGTCTGCCCTTCCTCTATGGTGAAGGCGTGCTCACCGGCTTCCCGGATAAGGGTCAGCGGGTATGTATTTGTCAGCAGCTCTACATCCTCCCAGTTATCCCGTGGTTGAGGAAGGTCGATGCTCTGCTTACTGTAGGCTTGGGCAGTCACGCAGACATTTGCACGCACCATAATCTTCCGATCGGAGATCAGCCGCGCCTCCAAATCAGTAAGATTTCCCCAAGCGCAAATTTTTCCCTCCCGACCCGGGTCAGGAAAGTCCCATTTCATTTTGAAGGGAATCCATTCCTCCAGGCAATGCTTTTCCCCCGTTTCCGGTACACTATACATTACAAAAGCCAGCACCCCACCGCTGACATTCATTCCACCGCCACGCCATTCCTTACTGCGCAGCAGCACCTGTCCCCAAGCAGCGATCACCGAAGCAGCATCGGGGGCATTTTCTCCAAGGCGAATCTCACGGGTCTCCTCGCAGCACTTGCTTTCGCTCAGGATACACTGCATACACTGCAGCGGCATTTTTTCAAATTGCATATCCATAGTGGGCTCACTCCTTATCCGGTTTTCTATTAAAGAATATTCATATGTGGACAAGGATATGCCATTATTTTTTCCCAAGACCGCAGATGCCCGCAAGAATCATACCGATTCCAAGACACCAGCAAAGAAATCCGCCCTCCAACCCAAGACCCACCAATACACCAAATCCGAAAGCCATCAGGCAGAAGCCAAAAAGTTGATTTTGCCGACACATAAAAACACCCCCGAAAAAGCCTATGCTCTTTTCGAGAGAGATATGAGGAAGAAATGATAATTGAGAGTTGATAATTATGGTGTCTGCTATACTTAAATCCATCACATAGCAGCACCACAACTATCAACTATACAGCCAAAAATACTCGCGGCAATGGGAAGACAGACGGAACTGCCTGAGCCCGCGTTTTCCACGATGATAAGAAAGGCGATGGGGCAATTTTCATCTATGGCAAAACCGCAAAGAAGTGCATTTGGCTTTCCTGTGCCTACCTCTGCCGTGCCTGTCTTGGCACAGACTGTCAACCCGGAAAAATACGTATCTCCGTACTTTTCCGCCACGTTGTTACGGAGATATTCATGCAAAATTTCGGTAGTTTTCAGAGATAGTATCCGTTCTCTTTCCGTTCGTTTTGCCCGGTATAACGTTTGAAAGCCATCCCGGACCGTGTGCATAAGGTAGGGATTTATTCCCTGCCCGTCCCTCGCTACTGCTGACACAAAGGTCAAAAAACTGCAGGGATTGATTTTCGTATCCCCCTGTCCCGCACCGCTCCACGGAAGGCTCAGTTTTGCATCATACCGGCCAGCGGCAGCGGTAATTCCATCGAAGGTCATCTTCTTGGTTAAACCAAATTTTTCTGCATAGGCAGCCATTTTATCCTCTCCGAGTTCGGCAGCTAAAGTTGCAAATGTGCAGTTACAGGAGTTTGTAAAAGCCTCCTGCAAGGTCTGCTTGCCGTGGGCTTTTGCGCAGGTGACTTTGTCTGTGCCGAAATACAGCTCTCCTGTGCAGGAAAAAGTACGTTTCTCGATCTCAGGTATTTCCTCTAAGGCAACCGCCAAGGTCACCAGCTTATAGATCGAGCCGGCTGTATATAGCCCCCCTGTGAAACGGTTTACATACATACTGTCAACCAATTCTTCCTTATTGTCCGGGTCGAAGGTAGGGCTTGTGACTGCGCAGAGGATCTCCCCTGTACGGTAATTCATCACCGCAATTGTGCCCCTTTTATCTCCCAAGGCACTGCGTGCCGCCTTTTGCAGCACAGCAGAAAGCGTGAGCCGTGCCCGGGTACGGGAATGTCCGTAGGAATAAAAACCGTTTAGAAGACTATACGAGCGTCCTTTGCCCCTATAAGAAGAAAGGATAGCTGATTGCACATTTCCGTCACGGTCACCCAGCAAATGGACAGTTGCACTTCGCAAAACAGGGTCTTCTGAATAAGTCTTTTCCTTTGCGAATATAAGCAAACGTTCCCCTTCCCGATCGGTGACGATGTCAATGCGCGCATCATCCCCATAAAAGGCCGCCCATGTGTAGGCAGAAAAACCATACTGTAAAACAAAAGCGGTAAATAATAGGAGAAATATCCCCAAAAGGAGCAAAACGGCTAAGCTCCTTCTTCGAAGCTCAGCCATAATTTCCCCTCCCTTTGCGCCCAAAGCCGCTGCCGGGTCGGGTATCTGCTGCCACCAAAAACGCCAATATTCCCCAAGTACAGAGCATAGCCGTACCACCGTTTGAAACAAAGGGGAATGTCACTCCGGTCAGGGGCAGAATGTCCACCATACCGAAAAAATTCAGCATCATCTGTACCGTGAGGAGCGCAGATGCACCCAGTACACCGATGGCATAAAAGCTGCTGCGTGCTACAACTGCACCGCGAACCGCAAAAAGCGCAATCGTCAAAACGGAAATCACCGCCCCAATAACAGAAAACAGTCCCCACTGCTCCGCAAGGGTAGCCGCTGCCATATCAGAAGCAGAGGAAAAAAGATTTTTCATCATACTCTCGTTCGCACCAAGTCCTAAAAGTCCCCCGCAAGCAAGACAGGAAAGTGCCCGGGTCTGCTGAAAGCCACTGCCGGCTGTATCTTCCCAAATATGCCCCCACGTGGAAAAGCGCTCTTTTACACGGGGTACGAACGCCACTGTTGCCGCACCCGCAAGTGCACCACCTGCCGCAACGCACGTTCCCAAAATCCCGGATCGGAGAAACCCCAAAACTGCAAAAACAAGAAAAAAGACCAGTGCGGAGCCAAAGTCATTGGAAAGCCCGAGACATACACAGCAAAGGATTCCGTATAGACAGAAGGCCAGCAGTCCCCATTTATTTTGCCACCTGTCCATCGCCGCTGCACCGGCAAAGATGAGGGAAATTTTTGCCAGTTCCGAGGGCTGAACAGAGAAATTCCCAAGAATTAACCAGCTTTTCGCACCGTTAAATGCCCTACCAAACAGAAAGGTGATCCACAAAAGCAAAAGTCCTGCAATTGCAAAAACACAGCGCAGCCTCTTAGCTCTCTCCAAATCCCGAAGGATCCAACCGAGAACAAAAAACAGCCCAATACCCAAAAATACTGCAAAAAGCTGCTTATAGGTTTCCTCCGGGCAGACTGCGCAGATCACGCACATACCCAAAGTGCAAAGATAAAGTGCCAAAATTTCCGCTTCAAGAGCCGTGCGTCCCCAAAAAGAATATAAGATCAGCATCAGCCAACCGGCAGCAGCCAAACCGCCAAAGCCAAAAAGAATGGGGGCTGCAATTTCCTTGGGCTGACCCCATGCATAGCAAAACCCAAAGAGGGTTTGCAGTCCGGTCAGCAGGAGAAGGGTTAAGAGACTATGCGATACCGCAGGTGCTTTGTCGCGCAGATAGGAAAAATGATCCGCCTGTTGCGCTGTGACCGGTATAAAACGCACCGTTTCCTCCCCAATCTTTATATAGTCGCCGGACTCGATAACCAAAGCCTCCGTATGGTGGCCGTTTGCCCGGATGGGTGCATGGTGGAGGGAAATGACGCTCCAGCTTCCGTCATCGTAGCGGGTAACCACCGCGTGTTGTTTTTCTACCCCGGCCGATGATAGCCGCAGGTCACAATTTTTTCCACTGCCAATCACGGTTTCCCAATGGGTGATCGGGTGTTTATTACCATCAGATGTATAAAGCCAGCCCCAAATTTCCGCTTCCCTATGAAAAGAAACAAGGGGTTTTATACAGCGGTATAAAAGAATTGCTGTTAGGATCGGTACCACATACCGCGCAACCGCAGTGAGCACGCTGCTGTATATAGCTGCTGAAGGCATTTGGTGGCACCTACCTTTTCTATAAAATTATTTTCGTTCCATTCCTCGCAAAAGGGCGATTTCTTTCGCGTAGCCCGGCAACTCATTGGGCGTCTCCAATATCATCGGTTTTCCCCGCAGTGCAGGGTGACTCACCACATTTTGGAATGTAGAAAGTCCCAGCGAGCCGTCGCCCAAACATTCATGGCGATCCTTGTGACTGGCAAAGGGATTCTTGGAATCGTTGATATGAATGGCCTTCAGCTTGTCAAGACCTACCACACGGTCAAATTCCCGAAGAACGCCGTCAAGGTCATTTACAATGTCGTAGCCTGCATCATAAACGTGGCAGGTGTCTAAGCATACGCCAACATTGGGATCGCCTACACCATCTATGATTGCCCGAAGTTCCTCAAATTTTCCACCAATTTCACTTCCTTTTCCTGCCATTCCTTCCAAAAGAACGGTAACGGGATAGCCGGGCGCAAGGGCAGCCTTCAAAGCATCTACGATCTGGGCGATGCCGGTATCTGTTCCCTGCCCCACATGACTGCCGGGATGGAAGTTATAGAAATTACCGGGCAGTGCTGCCATTCTGCGAAGATCATCTGCAAGCACAGATGCAGCAAAAGCGCGGGCTGATGCTTCCGCGGTGCACAAATTCATCGTATATGCACCGTGGGCAACCAAGGGCGCAAAGTTTAGTTCTTCCATCAGCTTGACTGCATTTGCAGCATCGACAGGATCTTCTGCCCGTGCCTGCGAGCCACGGGGATTGCGGGTAAAAAATGCAAATGTATTTGCCCCGATCGAATGGGCGATACGTACCGTATCGACATAGCCTTTGGATATGGAAAGATGACAACCAATTGCGAGCATAGATGTGTCTCCTTTGTTTCGTAGATTTGTTTTATTATACCACATTCCCGATGTAATTGCAATTTATCTTTTCCTGTGGTAAAATAAAGAAAAGGAGTGATATTTATGCCCAAGTCGGATAATCAAAAGCTGAAGATTCTTTATATATACGACTATTTATTAAAAAACTCCCACGAGAAAAATCCCGTGAGAGCATCAGAATTGATTGCAATGCTGGAAAAACAGGGCATTTCCTGTGACCGTAAGACAGTCTATTCGGACATAGCCGCACTGCAGGACTACGGTTTGGACATTGTCACTCTCCCGGGACGAAACGGCGGCTACTACATTGCTTCCCGCATTTTCGAACTGCCGGAATTAAAGCTTCTTATCGACGCAGTCCAGTCCAGTCGGTATTTAACGGAAAAGAAATCCCGGGAGCTTATCGGAAAGCTCTGTGCACAATGCAACGAAGAGGATGCCCGTTTTGTCCGCCGGAATGTCTATGTATCCGGCCGAGTCAAAAGTATGAACGAGTCTATTTATTATAACGTAGATGCCATTCAGGAGGCGATCAGCCAAAACAAGCAGATTACCTTCCGCTACTTCGACTGGGACATAAAGGGTCAGCGGGCATATCGGGAAAAGCCATATATTGCAAGTCCCTACGGTCTCTCTCAGGACAATGAGAATTGCTATCTCCTTGCCTACTCAGAACGTCACGGTGTGACCTCTTACCGAATAGACCGGATGGCAAATATTTCTATCTTGGAAGAAAAACGGCTCCCCTGCCCAGAGCTGGCGGATACCAATTTGCAGCAGCACGCAAACCGGATGTTCCAGATGTTTGCCGGTGAAACGGTAGATGTAAAAATGCGTTTCCACAGAACGCTTCTCAACGTGGTCATTGACCGATTTGGAAAGGAAACAATGCTGATTCCCGATGGGGATACGCATTTTGTATTCACAGTAAAAGTAGCAGTATCCCCTATGTTTTTAAGCTGGGTCATCGGCTTCGGAAAGATGGCAAAGATACTCCACCCCCAATGGGTAGCAGAGGAATGTATTGCCCTGTGCAAGGAAACTGTCAATCAGTACGAAGGCTAACGGAACGGAAGATATTTAGCCAAGTTTCGGAAAGCTGTCCGGCGGTATTGCTGTCTGCCATAGCGGTCACCGCATAATGGAAATTTCCATCGTCCAGTATTACCGTTCTCGCGATTTGATCTCCACCCTCCCCGGCAGCCGACCAAACACAGCTATAGCTGGAAAAGCCATCCTTCTGCGTTTCAAGAAGTGTCAAGCGGTCAGAAGAAAAGCCTGTGACACTTCGAATCGTTTCCTCTAAATTCCCCCCTTGGAGGGTTTGCACTGTGACGGTATAGCCATCGCACAGGTAAAGCTTCCCGGCATCGCTGCCCAGTGTTTGGACTGCCGCATCTGACGGCAGCGTCAGCATAACCTCCCGTGGTGTCAGCGTTACCGGCGCATATACGTCTCCTACGGTCTCAAAATCTTTTTCTGCGCTGCATCCGGAAAGAAGCAGCAGTAAAGTCAAAAGTACAGTCCATTTTTTCAAAGCGGTCAGCCTCCCGGAAAGGTAATTTTATGGATTTCTTATTCCTCTATCTGTTTTTAATAAATGCTGCCGGTTTTTTCCTTATGCTTGCGGACAAGCAACGGGCAAAAAATAATCTTTGGCGGATCCCGGAAAGGTGGCTTTTAACCGTTGCCGTATTTTTCGGCAGCTTCGGCATTCTTTTGGGTATGAAGCTGGCGCGGCACAAGACGAAAAAGCCCAGATTTTCCATTTGCGTACCGATTTTATTTGCATTGCAGGTAATTTTGGCACTTTTCCTATTTTTTCTGCAAGAATGATTTGACATTTTAGAAAATATGTGATTTAATAAGCAGTAGAAAATTATGTAATGGGAGGGATGTTCTGTGCCTGAATTTATCGATGGTGTCAGTTCTGATATCGTTATTGCCATTATTGCCTTTGGTGTTGCCTGCCTGCAGTTCTTCTTCAGTTGGAAGTGGGACAACATCTTCGCAAAACTCGCCCCCACTTTTGTATTCTTCGTCGCAATGCTCTTCTGCTTTTTGATGATGACTCTCTTTGGTGAAGGCTGGGATGTCTTAGGCTGGCTTGTTTGGTGGATTATTTCCCTGATTATGCTGGTTGCAGACGGTGCCGGCTGGCTTGCTTACGCCATTTACCGAATGGTCTCTGAAGGCAATCCCAATATCCCCGAGGGAATGTAAGTACATAAAAAAGACCGCCATAGAGGCACACTCCGTAAGGAAGTGTGCCTCAGTTTTATTCGCCTTTGGCGAGTTATATTGCTTTGCAGTTATATTCGGCTATCGCCGAGTGATATTGCCTTCGGCAGTTTTATAGCGAATAAAATACCACTAAAACTGTAAGGTTTCAATAACACTTTGTCGCAAGGCAAAATAAAACTGTGAGACCTGTCTCACAATATCACTCATTACATTGATATTCGAGTAAGGTTTTATTCCAAAGTACGTAACCTACCATAACACTTTCAAGCCGAAAGTGTCAATTTTGTTATAAAAAGAAATAGGGAGAAACTTTTTTACGAAGTGTCTCCCTATGCGGTCTTTTTTAATGGACATCTGCTTCACGGACACTTTAATTGTTCATTGTCAATTGCTAACATTGCTTCTGCTGTCAAAATCCCATCGATAGCAGCAGACATAATGCCGCCTGCATAGCCTGCACCCTCTCCGGCGGGATAAAGCCCGGAAAGACCGATGCTCTCTCTGTTTTCGCCCCGCAAAATGCGCACAGGTGAAGAAGACCGTGTCTCCGGAGCGGTGAGAATGGCGTCAGGATCAGAAAACCCGGGCAGTTGACGGTTAAGAAGCGGGATTGCCTCTTTCAGCGCATCAGTAATCACCGGGGGCAGTACTGCGTGAAGGTCGCAAAAATGGACACCGGGTCGGTAGGTGGGCTTGATTTCTCCGGCTTCTAACGTTGTTTTTTCCGCAAGAAAATCTCCTACCCGCTGGGCAGGCGCGCGGTAAGAGCCGGTAAGCGAAAAAGCCTTTCTTTCGATTTCCCGCTGCCAGTACATCCCGCCAAGAGGGCCATCTGCAGAAAAATCACCGGGAGCAACACCCACCAGCAAAGCGGCATTGGCATTCTCGCCCTCCCGGGCGCAGTTACTCATACCGTTTGTGACGATGCCGCCCTCCTCGCTGGCAGCCGCTACCACATACCCGCCGGGGCACATACAGAAGCTATAGACCGTCCTGTCCGGCAAATGCTGCACCAATTTATAGGAAGCAGGCGGAAGTGCAGGATTTTCGCAGCCGTACTGGGAGAAATCCACCATTTCCTGCTTATGCTCAATGCGCACGCCCATAGAAAAAGGCTTTGCTTCCATAGGAATATTACGCCGGAGCAGCTTTTCAAAAGTATCCCTTGCGCTGTGGCCAATGGCGAGGACTGCCTTTTGGCAATCTAATTTCTCACTTCCGTTTATTTCCAGTCCGGAGAGAGAACCATTTTCTGCAAAAATATCCGTCACTTGGGCGTTAAACCGCACCTCACCGCCCAACTCAATGATTCTCTTTCGGATGTTCTGCACCACTGTCAGCAGAACATCCGTGCCTACGTGGGGTTTGGCATCAAAAAGGATGTCCTCCGGTGCACCGGCTTTTACCAACTGCTCCAATACCCAGTCAAGGCGGGGATTGTTGACACCTGTGTTGAGCTTGCCATCGGAAAATGTACCTGCGCCACCCTCACCGAACTGGACGTTGCTGCGGGTGTCTAAGTCACCGCCATTAAAGAACGCTTCCACCTTTTGCTTTCGGGTAACGGCATCGTCGCCCCGCTCTAAGACGAGAGGCTTTTGTCCGGCCAATGCCAAAATCATAGCCGCAAACATACCCGCCGGGCCAAAGCCAATGACCACGGGACGCAGCTTTGGTGCCGCCATATTCTTGGGCGGTTTATAGCGCGGTGCGGAAACAAGTTCTGCCTGCTTGCAGCGGCTGTCTTTGAGAATCCGTTTCTCGCTGCCATCTACAAGCACGTCCACCGTATAAACGATCTTCACATCCGGCTTTTTCCGGGCATCGATACTCCGGCGAACGACAGACAGCTTTCGAATTTTCGAGGGAGATATCCGCAAGAGCTTTGCTGCTTCAAAGGAAAGCTGGGCCGGATTGTGCTCCGGAAGGAATGTGATTTGTTTAATGCGAATCATACATTTTCCCTCCCCGCACTTTCTCCTGCCAAGAAGCCTGAGCTCCAAGCCCATTGGAGATTATAGCCACCGCAAGGCCCGTCAATGTCCAAAACCTCACCGCAGGCATAAAGACCGGGTATACGGCGGCTTTCCATCGTTTCAGGGTCAAAATCCTTCGTATAAACGCCACCGGCAGTGACCTGTGCCCCATCCATACCTAATGTACCTGTCAGCTCTGCTGTAAAGCATTTCGCATAATGGGCTACATTGCGCAGTTCCTGCTCTGAAAGATAGGAGATTGGACAAAAGCCAACGCCTGCTTCCTTGGTAATCACACGGCCTAAACGGTTGTGGAGTATCCCTGTAAACAGCTCATCGGTAGTAAGATTGGTATTTTTTCGGGCAGTAAGCATTGCAACAAGCTTTTCATTGGAAAGCATCGGCAATAAATCTAACTTTGCCGTCCATGTTCCTCTTCCCTCGCAGACATCCCGGGAGATTTCAAAAATCACAGGGCCGGAAAGCCCCTTATCTGTAAACTGAATTTCCCCGGTGCTCTCCGCAAATAAGGTATCCTCCCGATAGATTTTTACATTGGCATTCGCCCGGACACCCTTTAGGGATGGCAGAGCCGGATGGTGGGATGTTAGCTGCACCAAAGAGGGGCGCAGGCGGGTAGTCTTATGCCCAAAGCCACCCAAGAGACGGTAACCGCTCATAGTGCCGCCTAATTTCGTGCCCGCAATGCCGCCGCAGGCAACGATCAGCTTGTGGCAAAAATAGGTACCCTGTGCTGTTTTAAGGCGAAACCCGTCCTCTGCTTTAACTGCCTGTTCCACTTCACAGCCGCAATAAACGGTAATATTTTCCTTATCCAAGGCAAGGCGCAAAACATCAACCACAGAATTCGCCTGATCGGAGTAGGGATAGACGCGGCCACTCTCCTCAATAACCGTATAGAGCCCAAGCTGACCGAACAGACCCAGCATTTCTCCCGGGCTATAACGGGAAAGGGCGTACTGCGCAAAGGTAGGGTCTTCACCACCATAGGGCGCAGGATTGCAGTTTGTTAAATTACAGCGGCCGTTGCCGGTAGCGGATAGCTTTTTACCCACGCGCGCCTGCCGCTCAAAAATGTAAATCTCCGCCTTTTTATTTTTCGCTGCGGCAATAGCTGCCATCATACCCGATGCACCGCCGCCAATAATACCGATTACCATATTTTCACCCGCTTTCATTTTTCATATTATAACGGATAATGGTGTTCTTTACAAGAAAAACTTGCATTAACCGCTATATATGCTATAATAAAATGTAGGGAACAGATTTATCCGATCCGTAAAACGGAATGCATAAATGTATTCCCTACGATAAGGATTGGGAGTCTAAATTTGGATAGGAAGAATATTGATAAAATCGCAAAAACCGAAGATGATCGTCTGCTGCTTGCCCGGATTTGGGATAAAATTAACGCAGGTATCCACAAATACCGCTTGGCTTCCTCCGGCTTTCTGTCCCCGCGGGAGCAGGAAATGGCGCAGTTTCTTTTCGGGAACGTGGGTGGACTGCACTTTTGGGGCGGTTATGATGCTGCACAGCGCAAATGCCTCATTTATCTTCCCGACTATCTGTATGATATCCCCGAGGATGACCCTATCGTCTGCCTCAGAGCAACCTATTATGCCGGAGACGAACTCTCCCACCGGGACTTTTTAGGTGCGCTGATGGGCTTTGGTGTTGACCGCCAATGTGTGGGCGATATTTGCGTACAAGAGGGCTTTTGCGATTTCTTTGTTACAAGGGAAATATCCGACCACCTGCTTCGGGAGTTTACAGACGTTGGAAGGACAAAGGTGAAACTCCAAATTTTGCCCATTGAGGAGTTTTTACCCCCGGAGGAGAAAACAGAAACCATTTCGGACACTCTCCCATCTTTACGGCTGGACTGTGTGATCGCATCCGGTTTTCGTATCTCCCGAAGCCGCGCCGGGGAATTTATCGCCGCAGGCCAAGCCGCCATCGACGGACTGCCCTGTGAGAAGTCCGACCGCGCCATCGCAGAGGGGATGACCGTATCTGTCCGCGGCTTGGGAAAAATTCGACTGTCAGAAATTGGTAACAGGTCAAAAAAAGACCGCATTTTTGTGAAAATAGAAAAATTTATGTGAGGTAGATTTTTATGAATATGAACGAAGTGATCGCCCGGATCAACGAGCTTGCCGCCCTTGCAAAGACCCGGGAATTAACGGCCGAAGAGCTGACTGAGCGGGACAAGCTACGCAGAATTTACATTGATTCTGTCAAGCAGAATTTGGTCGGTCAGTTGGAGAACACCTACATTGTTCGCCCTGACGGCACAAAAGAAAAAGTTAAGCATAAAAAGAGCTAATCGGGTGAGGATTTTCCTCACCCGATTTATTATGCATTTTTGATGGCCGGCAGAACACCCTCCACACGGGAGACATCCACGGCTTCCATCTTACCGGCATCATAGCTTTCAGCTACTTTAGGGTCAATAGGAAGTCTTGCTAAGATAGGCAAATCAAACTTCTTTGCTACTGCATCCAGCTTACTCTTGCCAAAGACCTCGATTTTTTTACCGCAGTCAGGGCACTCCAAATAGCTGTAGTTTTCCACGAAGCCAAGGACGGGAATATGCATCATATTTGCCATATTCACTGCCTTCGTAACGATCATAGATACCAAATCCTGAGGGCTGGTGACAATGACAATGCCATCGACCGGCAGGCTTTGGAATACGGTCAGCGGCACATCACCGGTTCCGGGGGGCATATCCACAAAGAGATAGTCCACATCCTGCCAAACAACATCCGTCCAGAACTGCTTGACCGCACCGGCGATGACCGGGCCACGCCAAACCACCGGGTCGGTGGAGTTATCCAGCAGAAGGTTAATGGACATCACCTGAATACCGCCC
>JAFQPB010000035.1 GCA_017411905.1 Oscillospiraceae bacterium | reverse complement strand
GCTGCTACCGGCCTGGGCCTGAAGGACGCTAAGGATCTGGTTGACAACTGCCCCAAGACCCTGAAGGAAGCTATCTCCAAGGAAGATGCAGAGAAGCTGGTTGCCGAGCTGAAGGAAGCTGGCGCTACCGCAGAGCTGAAGTAATTTTACTTCTTCCAACGCAGATAAAGGCCGCCAGAGAAAACCCTCTGGCGGCTTTTTGCTTTCTAATGAAACCTTCCCCTTTGAGGAAGGTTATTCCCCAGCCTTTCGCACCATCTCTTTAAGGAGGTTTTTCTATGGTACACCTTCCGTTTTTGGCCGGTATTTTTGATTCCGGCAATCTGACCCGTTTTCTTATTTTCGGTGTCATTTTAACCGTTGGCTCTGCCATCCTTGGCGGTGTGGGACGGCTTGTATTTGGCAAGCGGTCACTCCTTGGCACCTGCACCTCATCTGCCATCGCCATCGTCTTTCTCTATGCCCTGACGGCTGTGCTGCTTTCATTGGGCGCAAAATACGCCCGCTTTACCGCACCGCTGCCCTTTGTGACGGTGGAGGGAGATGTGCTGACCTTTTTCACCTTTGCAGATAAGGACTTTTCGGCCATTTCCGTGCAGCTTGTGAATATGCTTATTTTGGCCTTTGTGGTAAACTTAGCTGACCGCTTTCTGCCCCGGGGAAAGAATTTCTTTTCTTGGCTGCTGTTCCGGGTGCTGACCGTTGCCTTCGGTCTGATCGCCCATCTGCTGGTCACCATTTTGCTCGGAAGCCTTGTACCCGAGGGCATTGCCCAGTACGCTTCCACCATTTTGCTGGTTGTTTTGGGTGTTATGCTGCTCACCGGCGCGCTGAAGTTCATTGTGGGCATTGCGCTGGGTGCCCTCAATCCCATCATTGGCGCACTGTATACCTTTTTCTTTGCCAATATCATTGGCAAGCAGCTTACCCGCAGTGCCCTTACCACTGCCCTTCTTACTGTGCTGGTCTTTGGCCTTGAAAGGTTAGGTATCGCGTCCATCGGCATTGCGCTGGGCAGCCTGCTCCTTTATATCCCCTACGGCGCAGGCCTTTTGGGGCTTTGGTATCTTTGTAACAAATTTTTCTGACAAATTTATAAAAATTTCTATTTTACAAATCCTTATATTTGTAGTATAATACTTGCGGCAAATTCCCTACTTTGATATTTTGATTGGATGTGTTATTATGAGCCGGACATTTGGTACTGTATCCATCGGTCTGCGTGCCCCCATCATCCGTGAGGGCGATAACCTTGTAAACATCGTCACTGACACTGTTCTTTCCGCTATGGAAAATGACGGGCTTAAGCCCCGTGACCGGGACATCGTTGCTATGACCGAAGCCATTGTGGCACGGGCACAGGGTAACTACGTTACTATAGCGCAGATCGCAGAGGACGTGCGCTCTAAATTGGGCGGAGAGACCGTAGGTCTTATTTTCCCCATTCTCAGCCGCAACCGCTTTTCTGTCTGCCTGCGGGGCATCGCCAAAGGCTGCAAGAAGATCGTGCTGATGCTCTCTTATCCCTCCGACGAGGTGGGCAATCACCTGATCGACCCGGATGCGCTGGACGAAAAGGGCGTTGACCCCTATCGTGATGTGCTCACCGAAAGCAAGTACCGGGAGCTGTTCGGCACTGTTAAACATCCCTTTACCGGTGTGGACTACGTAGAATACTACAGCGACCTGATCCGCGCTTGCGGTGCGGAGGTAGAGGTCATTTTTGCCAACGACCCCCGCGCTGTTCTGCCCTATACCAAAAACGTCCTCAACTGCGACATTCACACCCGTGCGCGGACAAAGCGGCTGCTCCTTGCCGCCGGTGCAGAGCGTGTGTACGGTCTTGACGAGATTATGACTTCTCCTGTAGATGGCAGCGGCTATAACGAAAAGTACGGTCTCCTCGGCTCCAACAAGGCAACCGATGAGACGGTAAAGCTGTTCCCCCAAGCCTGTCAGGACTTGGTGGAGGATATTCAGGCAAAGCTGCTGGAAAAGACTGGCCGGCATATTGAAGTGATGGTCTACGGTGACGGTGCATTTAAGGACCCTGTGGGTAAGATCTGGGAGCTGGCTGACCCGGTGGTCTCCCCTGCCTATACCCCCGGTCTTGAGGGCACACCCAACGAGCTGAAGCTGAAGTATTTGGCGGATAACGACTTTGCCTCTCTTTCCGGCAAGGCACTGCAGGATGCCATCAAGGCGAAAATTCAGGCAAAGGACGGCTCTTCCTTAGTGGGCAATATGGCCGCCCAAGGCACTACCCCCCGCCGGCTGACTGACCTCATCGGCTCTCTGTGCGACCTGACCTCCGGCTCCGGTGACAAGGGCACACCCATCGTCTACATTCAGGGTTATTTCGATAACTATACAACGGAATAAAAAAAGGACGGCTTAAAGCCGTCCTTTTTTAATTGACAATGGACAGTTGACAATTATGGTCTCGTATATGCCGTAGGGAATGCATTTATGCATTCCACAAAGAGAACAGATAAATCCGCTGCCTACAACTTGACATTTCCTCAGTAAAATGATATAGTCTCTGCATACGGAGAGTTGTCCGAGCGGTTTAAGGAGCTAGTCTTGAAAACTAGTGATACCGAAAGGTACCTAGGGTTCGAATCCCTAACTCTCCGCCAAAAGAAAGCCATCCCATCGGGGATGGTTTTCTTTTTATGGAGGGTGGAATTCGAACCTCATCCGTCAGCCCTTTCGGGCTGCCACGTTCCCCAAAGGGGAAGGTTAAATCCTCTGTCTGCAGAGGAGGCTTTGGGTGCGGTGGGAGAGATTGCCACACCAGCGTGCGCGCTGGTTCGCAATGACAACGAGAATTGCCAACTATCAACGATCCATTAACGATGTGCAGTGACATTGTCACCGGATGCTTAGCAAGTTATATGAGAAACCACCCCCTATTTTATGCATTCCGCTAAAAATCCCAGGGGCTATTGTTTTTCGTTTTCCGGTCTTATATAATAAATCCATCACATAAGAAAGGATGCGAAAACTATGAAAAGAAAGCTTATCCGCACTATCTCCCTGTGTCTCCTTTGCGCCACTTTCTTTGGTTTTGCAGGCTGTGCACTTCCCTTTTTGCCCGGTGCAGCAACCGAGCCGCCCACGGAGCCGCCTACAGAGCCGGAGATCGAGCTGACCCAGCAGACGCTCACCATTGCAGACAACACCGACACCGCCTTCCGTACCATCGGCAGAACCTACAAACGAAACACCGGTCTTGCCTGCGATTTTGCCTGTACGGGCATCGAATTTACCGCCCTGTGTGAGGGCAACGTGTACCTGAATGTTCAGTCTACTGCCCAAGCCTACCTGACGGTCTACATCGACGGCGAGCGTTCCGACAGCAGGATCAGCGTGACCCCCGACACCGCGCTGGCAGAAATTGCCTCCGATCTGGAGCGTGGCGAGCACACGATTATGGTCGTAAACCAGTCTCAGTTCACGATGGCAACGCTGGTTATGAACGAGGTCTGGCTTACCGGTGAATTTAAGGACAAGCCCGCCGATCGGAGCCTGTTTATTGAGTTCTACGGTGACAGCATCCTAAACGGCTCCAACGTCTTCCTTGGCGGCACCAGCGCAAAAACCTCCGATGCCACCTCCGCCTTCGGCTGGATCGCAGCCCAAGAGCTGGGGGCAGACTGCAATATCGTCGGTCACGGTGGTCTGGGTCTTGTAAAGGGCAGTGCCAACTACGGTATGCTGAACATCTACGATCTGTGCGGCAGCAATAAGCTGAAGGATGTGCCCAAGTACGACTTCGCCCGTAAGCCTGATGCCGTTGTCATTGAGCTGGGTGTCAACGACTATGCCAACGGCGGCCTTTCCGCCACACCCCAAGTCTATGCAGACGGTGTTACGGCCTTCATCGGAAATCTCCGGGAGAAATACGGTGCAGACGTTCCTATCGTTTGGGTCTACGGCTATCGGGACGACGAGCAGGATTTCTGGGCAACCACAAAGGCCACCTTGGACGGTCTCAATGACAGCAATATCCACTACTGTCAGGTTTCCGTTGCCTATGTTCCCAAGTCTCAGGGCGGTGACGGCTGGCACCCCAATGTGAAGATGGCAAAGGTCTTTGGCAGCGAGGTCGCTGCATTCCTGGATGACTTGTTAAAATAACACACCTATATAGCAAGGGACTGTTGCAAAATGAAAGCTTTGCAACAGTCCCTTTTTTTCTGTTTTGTAGGGGGCGGCCTACATCTGCCCGCGGATCGATGTGGGCATCGACCCGCCTCACCGCACCACGTCCCTCTCGTAGGGGCGACCATCGGTCGTCCGCGGACATACTATGCACGCCCCTACAGCCCCTTTTCGATAATGCATCGTAGGGGACGGGTTCCCCGTCCCGCGGGCGGCGAAACGCCGCCCCTACATTT
>JAFQPB010000034.1 GCA_017411905.1 Oscillospiraceae bacterium | reverse complement strand
GATGTAGCCCAGGCCTTCGATCAGACCCAGAGAAACGGTGGACTTACCTTCACCGAAGGGGGTGGGGGTAACCGCGGTAACCTCGATGAACTTGCCGTCGGGCTTATCTGCCAAACGGTTCATAACCTTAATAAAGTCGATCTTGGGGGTCTTGCCGTAGGGGATGATCTCTTCGGGCAGCAGGCCCAGCTTCTCACGGAAATAATCCACGGGAGGCAGAGTCTTTTCTGCTTCTTCTGCGATCTGCCAGTCAGCGAACTTGGTAGGATCCAGCTTTACAAGACCCTTTTCGTCCACGTACTTGCCATTTTCGTCAAAAACGATTGCCATAGTATGTTCCTCCTTGTTTTCGGTGTCACTTGACACAATAATTATGTTTTTATTATACCTCCGTGATGACGGCGGCGTCCCGAATGAGACCCATCGCCTTCCCGGTCAGTACACTTTTCTCCAGTGCCTTTTCAAATTCGGCATCGTAATAGGGCTTTATCTGCTCCATAGTCATATCATTCTGACGGCAGACCATAGCCAGTGTCTCCCCGATCTCTTCCTTGGTAGCGGAAAGCCCCTCCAAGATCACCACCCGGTCGATGGCTGCCGCATTTCTAAGGGCTGCCACAGCCGCAGGCTTTGCCTCCTCCCGGAGAGCCTCCTCGGTGGTATTCATAAACTGCATATACATATCTAAGGTAAGACCCTGCTGGGAGAGCTGGGCACGCAGGTTATTCATCTGCTCCTGCACCGCTTCCTCAATTTCGCCCTCACTGGGGGTATACTCCAAGGTCTCTGCCGCAGTGCGAAGCAGCCGATCCTGCAGATCCATTTCGCCCCGCTCGTCGGTAAATTTTTGCAGGCTTTCTCTAAGCTTTTCCTTCATTTCCGGGAAAGTATCGCAGCCGCCGACCTCTTTGGCAAATACATCGTCCGGCTCATAGGGGGTCTTCACCCGGATCTCATGGATCTTGCACTTAAATTCTGCGTCTTTGCCAGCAAGCTCCTCGGAATGGTACTGCGCCGGGAAGGTTACCTTTACCGTCACTTCCTCGCCGGGAACTTTGTCCAGAAGCTGCTCCTCAAAGCCGGGAATGAACATCCCGCTTCCCAGCACCAAGGTCTGCATCTCAGCGGTACCACCGGCGAACTGCACGCCATCGCAGAAGCCTGCATAGTCCAGCACGATCTCATCCCCGTTTTCGGTGGGGCGATCCTTAATCACCGCGATACGGGGGTACTGCTGCTGCAGCCGCTCGATATGGCGGTCGACCTCTGCTTCCGTAACGATATGTCTTTGATAATTGGCCTTCAGTCCAAGGTAAGTAAATGCCATTTTTGTTCTCCTTCGGTCTGCGCAAAAACGCAGGTTTTCCACCTGCCATTTTACCATACCTTTTAAACCTTTGCAATCCTTCTTTTTCCCGAAAGACGGCATTTTCCGGTAATTTTTCAAGCAACGCTCTCATTATACAAATTTCTCTTGTAAAAACAATATAGTTATGATATTTTATTTATAGTTTCTATCTATAGATTTTAGAGGTGCATATATGAACTATAATTATTTGCGGTATTTTTCCGTACTGGCGCAGTTGGAGCACTACACCTTGGCGGCAGCGCGGCTGGGTATTTCTCAGCCGTCGCTTAGCAGTGCCATCCACCATTTAGAGGAAGAATTGGGTGATGTAAAGCTCTTTGAAAAGGTGGGCAGAAATATCCGCCTGACAGAAGAAGGCCGCTTCTATCAGGAAAAGGTAGATGCCGCGCTAAAGGAATTAAACGATGCCTCCATCACCCTCCGAGACAGCAAGACCAGTGCACCGGTGGTCATCCGGCTGGGCGTAGTCTCTGGCACCTTGGACAGTACTGTAGCAAAGGAAATCTTATCTCACATCCGGCAAAACGACCGTATCCGCTTCCGGCTGACAGAAAGCTCCGCCGAGGAGCTGATGGACTTGGTGCGGGAAGAAAAATTAGATATGGCCATCGTGGACACCACCAACCGGGACAGAAGCCTCCATTTCCGCCGCTTGGGGCAGGGAAACTTCTGCGTTGCCCTGCCGGAGGGACACCCTCTGTCCAAAGAGACTTCCCTTGTTCCCCAGCAGATTGCACGGGAAACGCAAATCGTTTTCAATTATGACATAGAAAACAGCTTTGGCCAGTGGGCCAGCGGTACACCTATCGAAGAACAGATCGTCTGTACCGTCAATACCGCCGGTGCCGCCCGTTCCCTTGTAGCAGAAGGTGTCGGCATCTGCGTGATGTCCGAAAAATGCGCCCTGCCCCGCCCCGGCGTTACGTTCCGACCTATCGAAAACTGGCATCAGGCGTTTTATATGTGTATTCTCTACGACAAATGGTTAGAGCCGCCGGTTTGGGGCTTTGTGGAAGACCTTGTAAGAAGGCTCAGGAGCTGTCAATGACCGCACCATCATGAATTGACAATTGATAATTGATAATTGACAATTTGGTTGTCATTGTTATGAAAGTACCATCAAGCTAAGGCTGTCATCCTGAGTGCAGAGCCATCGGCCCGAAATCGAAGGATGACAAGCACAAAGGAATATTGACAACTATCCACTAAAACGGCTGTATCAAAACAGCCGTTTTTCTTGCTATGTGCAACCAAATGCTGTAAAATATCGCTATATAGGGTGAAGGAGGGAGATTATGGAGGATCATAAAATTGTAGAACTATACCTACAGCGCAGCGAGAGTGCCATCGCACACACAGCCGCAAAGTACGGTGAGAAGCTGCGCGGCGTATCCTTTGGCATCGTTAAAAACAAAGTGACCGCCGAGGAGTGCGAAAACGACACCTATCTGCAAGCTTGGAACACCATTCCGCCCCATATGCCCCACAGCTATCTTTTTGCATACCTTGCCCGCATCATCCGTCACATATCCATCGACCGCTGCCGGTATCAGCAGCGCCTTTGCCGCAGTGCCTATGTGCAGGAGCTTTCCACAGAGCTGCTGCTGTGCATCCCAAGCGCAGAGGATACCGAGCGCAGTATGGAGGCCATTGCGCTCAGTCAGACCATCAGCGCCTTTTTGCGGCAGCAATCCGAGCTTTCGCGCAATGTATTTCTTCGCCGTTACTGGTATATGGACAGCATTGCGGATATTTCTCATCATTTTGGCATCACCCAAAGCAAGGCAAAATCCATTCTTTTCCGTTGCCGTAATGCCTTGCGAAAATATCTCGAAAAGGAGGGCTATACCCTATGAAGGACAGCGAAATCCTGCACGCTTTAGAGCATATCGACGCCGATCTCATTGAGAAAGCAGCCACACCCCAAAAGAAAAAGCATCCCCGGCTTAATTGGGTCAATGCGGTAGCGGCCCTTTTGGTGCTGGCGATCGGTCTGAGCCTCTTTGCCCCCGAGCTCGGTCCTTCTCCCGGTCTTCCCACCGACCCGACACAGCCGCCAACCGACCCTATCATCCGACCCATCGGACAGCTTTGCAATCTGCTCAGTGAGCCTGTATATCCTGAAATGGCAGCCTACCCCAATTACGATGACTACCCCGACTGGCAGGATTACGAAGCCGCATATAATGCTTGGCGTGACAGTCAGAGCCGGCAATACGACCAGCCGGAGGGATACGCCAACAGCTTAAGAGAGTTCTTCCATACCAGCATCCGGCAATTTCTGCAGGAAGAGGGCAACGCCACCTACTCTCCCGTGAATACATATCTGGCTTTGGCAATGCTGGCAGAAACCGCAAGCGGCAATTCCCGACAGCAAATTCTGGACCTGCTTGCGGTAAGCTCCGTCGAGCGGCTCCGGACACGGGTCGATCTTCTTTGGAACGCCCATTACTGCGCAGACGGACAAACCTCCCTGCTTTTAGCCAATTCCCTATGGCTGGATGATGCCTATTCTTTTAAGGAAGCAACGGCTGAGCTGCTGGCCGACCGCTACTATGCCTCTTCCTTCAGCGGTGACTTGGGCACCGTGAAAATGAACGAGCAGCTACAATATTGGCTGAATGAGAATACCGGCGGATTACTGAAGGAACAGGCAGGAAATGTGCAATTGGAGCCCGATGCCGTTTTCGCGCTGGCTTCGACCGTTTCCTTTACCGCATCTTGGAAGGAAAAATTCAACGAAAGCAACACCTATGAGGCGCTTTTCCACAGTCCGAAGGGGGATGTGCAGGTTCCCTTTATGCATAAAACGCTGCAAACCCATACGTACTTCTGGGGAGAGAATTTTTCCGCTGTTTCTCTGTCGCTCACAGGAAATAACCGTATGTGGCTGATCCTGCCTGACGAAGGTCATACTGTCTCGGAAATATTGGAAAGCAAGGAATATCTGCAAATGACACTAAGTCCCAGCGCCTGGCAAAACAGGAAAAATATTAATATCCGATTGAGCCTTCCCAAATTTGATGTTTCCGACCAAAAGGATCTGTGTGACGGCATAAAAGCCATAGGTGTGACGGACATTTTCGATTACAGCATTTCGGATTTCACTTCCCTCACCGACACGCCTGAGCTTTTTGTGAGCAAGATCGATCACGCCGTTCGGGTAGCGATCGACGAAAAGGGCTGCGTAGGCGCGGCTTATACTGTCATTATGACAGAGCCCGGTACCGCACCGACAGATCAGAAGATCGACTTTACGCTGGATCGTCCGTTCCTGTTCATCGTCAGCAGCCAGGACGATCTCCCCCTCTTTGCCGGCATAGTCAACGATCCGTGACCCCTCGTTAAACGGCTGCGTAATACACACTCGTTAATTGACAATTGTCAATTATCCATTATCAATTTGTAAACGGCTGTATCAGATGCGATACAGCCGCTTTGCATTTTCTGTTGTGATTTGGATAATTTGTTCCACCGGAAGACCCCGTATTTCCGCTAATCTCTCAGCCATATGGCAAAGATAGCCCGGGTCGTTCCGTTTGCCGCGGTGGGGCACCGGTGCCATATAGGGACAGTCTGTTTCCAGCACAATGCGCTCCAAAGGAATAGAGGCGGCGGTTTCTACCGCTTTTCGGGCGTTTTTGAAGGTTAAAACGCCGGTAAAACCGATATACCAGCCCCGATCCACAAGCTGCCGCGCCATTTCCGCAGAGCCGGAATAGCAATGAAACACGCCCGTCACCTCCGGGAACTGCCGCACAACGGCCATTCCATCCTCGTGAGCATCCCGTTCGTGAATGATGGCAGGAAGCCCCGTCTGCTTTGCCAGCTCCATCTGCATTTCAAAGGCGCGTATCTGTGTTTCCTTATCAAAGCCCTCATAATAATAGTCCAGTCCGATCTCACCGACAGCCTTAACTTTTGGGTGCTTTGCCATTTGCAGATAAGTCTCCAGCAATTCCTCGCAGACCTCTCCCGCAGAATCGGGATGGGAGCCGACAGACGCATAGATAAAGGAATACTTTTCCGCCAGCGCAATACTCTCCCGGGAGGTCTCCAAGCTGCAGCCCGCATTCATCACAAAGCCAACACCTTTTTCTGCCAGCCCTGCAATCAGCCCGTCCCGGTCTTCATAAAAGGCTTCATCATTTAAGTGTGCGTGTGTATCAAAAAGCATTTCTCTTCTCCTATCCTTCAATAACCGCCACAAGGCAGCCCATATATTCCTGCACCCGCGGGTCTGACAAATAAAAATCCGTATGGTTTGGATGGAGGCGGATACCCTCCCCGGTGCATTTTGCCTGCGCTTCTTTCAGTACCCAAAAGGTCAGCAGAGCCTTATTTTTATCTTCTGCGTTCTCATATTGCTCCAGTTCCCCGGGCGAAAGGATTTTCCCGGCTATAGCCGGTTTGATTTTTCTGCCCAATTCCTCCGCATCGATACCCACCGGGCGGTCAGACAGGGCGCAAAAGGCATAATGCTTGGTATGCGTAATAGAAAAATGGAACTCTTCTCCCGGAAAGTAAGGTTTTCCCTTTTCTGTCCGGGCGATTTGCGGAAAGGGTCTTCCGGTCGTCTCCCGCCAAAGGGTGCGCAAAAGGGCATATGCTTCTGTATGCCCGTCATTTGTTCGGATCTCAACCCCTGCTATCTTCAGCAACACACCACACCCCTTTCCTATTTATTCAGTATAATTCGGTTTTTTCGGTCTGTCAATGCTGTTGCGTGCATAGAATTTCCCTGTAACTGTGTTCATGTCATTGCGAACTGGCTCGGAATGACAATAGGGCTTCATTTTACAGTCATTGTCATATAAGGAGGTATCTCTATGGCAGAAGAACGTATGCCCGTACCCCACAAACTCACATTAAATGACCGAAAAAGCCTGCTACTAAGCGGCACGGCAGAGGTGGTTAGCTTTGATGAAAATGCCGTTATTCTCAAAACCGGTCTTGGCGTTCTGTCGGTACAAGGTCAGCAGCTCCATCTAAAGACCTTATCCCCGGAAAACGGACAGGTAGCCATCGACGGACATATCTCCGCCCTGATCTACGAAGAACCCCGCATTTCCGGCGGGCTTTTAGGGAAGCTGTTCAAATGACACCGCCCGTTCTTTTATTTTCCCGTTTTCTAAGTGCCTGTCTGCTGGGAGGCGGCTTAGGTATTTTCTACGATCTTTTTACACCGCTGCCCCGCATTGTGCGCCATTTTACAGATGCCCTTTTTGTGTTCGCACTATTTGCCTGCGGCATTTATTTAGGCTTTGGCATCTGCGAGGGAGATTTGCGCCCCGCCTACAGTGCCGGACTTTTTGTAGGCTTTTTCCTTTGGCGCAACACCCTCGGGCGGTTGCTAAGGCCGCTGCTTTCTATGCTCTTTGGGTTTGCGCAGGGTGTTTTTGGCAAATTTTGGGTACTTTGCAGAAAAATATCGAAAAATATTTCCGGATTTTGCAAAAAAACATTTGCAATAGTAAAAAAATAGAGTACAATAAGAATACAATGACCATAATAGCATTAAAGTAGCCTGAGAAAGGAGGCCTTCCCGATGGCCCGCAAGCAAAAGCCCAAGATCCGTCTGCGGTTTCGCCACGGTTCGCCTCTGCTAAAGATCGCTCTGATCGTTACATTGGTAATTTGTACCGTTTCTCTTTTAACGCTCCATAATGCCATTACCCGCGTAGAGGCCGAGACCGAGCTGCTGCGGCAGCAGGCCGCCCGGTTAGAACGGGAAAATCACGACCTTGCCCGTAACATTGCCGAAGTGGGCACCGTGCAAGGCATCAAGCGCATCGCATCGCAAATGCTGGATCTTGTAGAGGGCGGCGCAAGTTTCTTTACCCCCAGCACCACGAATCCCTAACCTTTGGAGGAAGCAATATTTATATGGAATTGACCGTTGGCACAGTCTTAGATGGCAAAGTAAAATCCATCACCAATTATGGCGCATTTATCTCTCTCCCTGAAAACAAGACCGGTCTTGTACATATCTCGGAGGTCGCAAACACCTACGTCAGCGACATCCGGCAGCACTTGACCGAAAATCAAGAAGTAAAAGTGATGGTGATCGGTGCCGAAGGCGGAAAGGTCAATCTGTCTATTAAGCGCTTGGAAGTAAAACCGCAGCGGGAAGTGCGCAGTGTGCCCCGCCGGGAGAATACTTCCCCCAGACCCCAGCGGACTCCTACCCCACCTCCCGCTCCCAAAACCGCAGATCAGCTTTTTGAAGAAAAGCTCAAGCAGTTTATGAGCGAGTCAGACAATAAAATTTCCTCTATCCGGCAGTACTCCGACCACCGCACCAGAAGCCGCAGAAGGTAAAAGCTATGGCGGTTTGTGTTGTGACCGGCGGTTCCCGGGGAATCGGTGCTGCCATTGTAAAGGCCTTCGCCCAGCGTGGCGACCGCGTCTTTTTCCTTTATGAAAAAGAACACGATGCGGCGCAGCGCGTCAGTGCCGCCACCGGTGCCACCGCTATCTGCTGCGATGTGTCCGACTGCGAAGCGGTAGAAAAAGCCTTCCGTTCCATTGGGAACGTGGATATCCTTATCTGCAACGCCGGTATTTGGCGGGGCGGTCTTATCCATCAGCTTCCCGCCGGGGATTGGGACCGGCTTTTTGATGTAAATGTAAAGGGCATTTATCATTGTGTCAAAGCCGCAATGCCTGCCTTTTTGCAGACCCATAAGGGCACCATTATTAACATTTCTTCTATGTGGGGACAGGTAGGTGCTTCCTATGAGAGTGCCTATTCTGCCACCAAGGGTGCGGTGATCGCCCTGACCAAAGCGCTGGCTAAGGAATTAGGCCCCAGCGGCATCCGCGTAAATGCCATTGCCCCCGGCGTGATCCTAACGGATATGTGCGCCGGTTACGAGGGAGAAGTTTTGGATGCCCTGCGCGACGAAACACCCGTAGGAAGAAACGGAAATCCGGAAGATATCGCCCAAGCCGCCTTATATTTGGCAGATGCACAGTTTGTCACCGGCCAGATATTAGGTGTAAACGGCGGTTTCATCATATAAAATATTATAACGAAAGATGGCTGGGAAAGCAGCTTCCCCGGCACAAGGAGGTTATACATATGAAAATAGCGATCGCTTGCGATCATGGCGGACTGCTTTTGAAGGAAGCCCTTATTCCTTACATCAAAAGCTTAGGCCACAGCGTAGAAGACTTCGGCACCCACTCTTTGGATAGCTGTGACTATCCCGACTATGCCATTGCCGCTGCCAAGGCAGTTGCCAAGGGCAAATGTGACCGTGGTATTGTGCTGTGTACCACAGGTATCGGTGTCTCCATTGCCGCCAACAAGGTTCACGGCATCCGCTGTGCTCTGCTGTGCGATGAGGAATCTGCCCGGATGACCCGTATGCACAACGATACCAATATGATGGCTTTGGGTGCTTCCGTTGTGGGGCAGGAGCTGGCCTTTGATATCGTAAATATTTGGCTCAGCACACCTTTCTCCAGAGAAGTTCGTCACCAACGCCGTATCAATAAGGTTATGGACTTGGAGCGGGAAGAAAAAAAAAAGACAGCCCGTAAGCTGCGCAGAAGACGCCCCCGGAGAATAGGCGGCATTGCCGGTAACCTGATCGGCGGCTCTATCACCTCTACGCTAAGCGTCATTTTGGTGCTGTCTATGCTGCTGACCCCCATTGCTACATATGTCACCAATATGTCTGATCCGGAAACGCTGGTAAGTATTCTGTTCGAATCCGGTGTTTTTGACGGCAGCAACGAAACAGAACCCACGCCTACAGACGATCCCGGTGCTACCGAGCCGGGTACTACTGAACCGGGCACCACCGAACCGGGTACTACAGAACCGGGTACGACTGACCCCGGCACTACCGAGCCGGGTACTACTGAGCCGGAGAATGCAAATGTCCCCGCTGCGGTCAATGAACCCGAGAATACCGAACCGGAGAACACTGAACCGGAGAACACTGAACCGGAGAACACCGAGCCCGAAAATACTGAGCCTGAAAATACCGAACCGGAAAATACCGAGCCTACAGAACCCGACCATGCCGGCGAAGCAGACAATGCGGTCAACTCCCTTTTAGGCTTTATGGGCAGTTTAACAGGTACAGGTATCATCGACACCACACACCTGAACGAGTTCTTAGATCTCCCCGAAGGCACAGAGGTTGACACAGGCAAGCTTGGCGAGCAACTCGCAACCAGCGGTGCAGCGCAAGCCCTTGTTTCTGCCTATATGAACGACGTTATGAACACGGCTATGGGCGTGGAGAGTGAGCCTACCCTGACTCCCGAAACAGCAATGACCATCATTGCCCCCCATATGGGTGAGCTGGCTGACATTGTGCAAGGCAGCCTTCCCGAGGGTATCGAACTGGATCGCGATCATTTGGAAGAAATTATGGGTGAGGCCTTGGAAATGGCATTGCCTGAGTTGGTCGCAAATCTTCCCGATCTCGGCACTGCCGCTGCAGAGCTTCTGCAGTCCGATAATCCCGTTATTTCTACGGTTACCGGTGCTCTGCGCTTTATCCGTACCGGTGCCCTCCGGGCTGCTGTTATGCTGGTAGTCGTAGCGATGTGCGCCCTGATTTGCTTCGTCCGTCTGCCCGGTCTGCGCGGTGTAAGAACCGTAGGTATCTGCGGTGTGATTGGCGGTGCGCTGTGCTACGGTGCCACCCTGATGCTGCATAAGCTCCCTGAGCTTACAACCGTTCTTTCCGCAGAGTTTGCCGAATTTGCTACATTCATTGATTTGTTCACCCAAGTCCTCGTTCCTTTCACCGCAGGACTTGAGGAAGCCTTCAAGGTATGCGCTATTGTTTACGCAGTTGTTGGTGTGGCGCTTATTCTTGGAACCACCGTTCTGAGAGGCTTCTTTGCCCTGACCTTCGGCAGATTCTTCTCTGACGAAGACTGATGCCCTAATATAGCATACTCCCTGCCCCGTCGGGCAGGGAGTTATAAAAATAAAGAAGAGGAAAAATTATGAAAGTTTTTTGGAAAATTTTTAGCGCCTTTATGGCACTGCTGCTGAGCATTGTTTTGGTGGTTTCCCTTGTGCTGCTGCCCGTTGTGTCCTTTCTGACGGAAAATGCCGACCCCAGCAAGCTGGTAAAGGCCGCTTTTGAGTCCGGTATTCTCAGCGACTTGGGTAAGCCCTCCGCAAGCCGTCTTCCCATCACCCTGTCTAACGACTATGCTATCGGTGAACTGCCCGAGGGCACAGATCTTGAAGATCTGATCGACGGCACACTTCCTCCAGATGTCAGCATCGACAGCCTTCCCGAGGGTACTACTCTGCCTCCCGATCTGGATGTGGAGGATTTAGAGAACAGCGGTCTTACAGATGTACTGCCTGAGGGTGTGGATGTTGAGGAGCTGTTCGGCGCTGTGGCTGATTTGGTGGAAAGCGGTGTCATCGATGTGGAAGAGCTGATGACCGAGCTGGAGATCCCCGAGGATGCCGTTGTGGATACAGACAAAATGGTACAGGAGCTGACCCAAAGCTCTGCTGTGCAGGCGTTGGTCTCCACCTATGCAGAGGACATTTTCAATGCCGCCACCGGCTCCGGTGAAGCCCCCAAGCTGACCACAGAATCCGTTTTGGAGCTTTTGACTCCCCATATGGAAGAGATCGTCACCATCGTAGAAAAGAACCTGCCCCCCGAAGTAGAGGTTAACAAGGAAAAGCTGACACAGGCTGTGGAAAAAGTTACCAGCACCGCCCTCCCCACCATCGTGGAGACCCTGCCCCCCGCCGAAGAGGTTGCACAGACCATCGTGCAGAGCGTTCCCGAGGAACTGACGATGATTTTGGATGCCCTGAAAATGATCCGTACCGGCAGCCTGCAAACCATTGCTATCGCTGCAGTTGCCGCACTTCTGCTTTTGCTGTTTGTCTTCCGTCTACCCAGCTTTAACGGCCTGCGCTGGATGGGTGTAAACGGTCTTATTAGTGCCGTATTCGTAGGTGCACTTGGCTATGTTCTGCAAGCTCCCTTCTTCCTTGCGCTGCTTGCTGACCTGCCTACATCCGTCCTCTCTTTGGCAACGCCCCTGATTGCCGCCCTTGCTTCCACCTTTGTGACCTTCGCCATCATCTACGGTGTGGCAGGTCTCGTACTGATCGTCGGCAACGGCGTTCTGAATACCGTGCTTTCTAAGAAAAACGCACAGGAAGCCTAATTATACACACATATCGCCTCCGACACATAGTATAGTCGGAGGCGATTTTTATGTCTATTGTAAATACGACAATTCCCATTACATCCGATATTTGCGACAAAGCCATTTTAGAACTGGTGCAGACCTACCCTTTTTGCCGCACCGAGCTGCTGGCAACCACCGCCTTTCAGCGGCCGATCCGCACCTTAGTGATTGGAAACGGCCAGCGCAAGGTGCTGTTTTCTGCCGCCCACCACGCAAACGAATGGATCACCGCCTATATCCTTCTTCGCTGGGCAGAGGAGTTGGCGCAGGCTATCCAGTCCGGCGGCCAAATCGGCGACGAGGATGGGACCGCCCTTAGCGAAGCCGCCACTATTTTTATGGTGCCAATGGTAGACCCGGACGGCGTAGACCTTGTAACCGGTGCCATCCGCCCGGGAGAAATACAGTACGAGGTTGCCCTGCGGCTTTCGGAGAATTACCCGGAAATTGCATTCCCCGATGGCTGGAAGGCCAACCTTTTAGGCACAGACCTGAACCTTAACTACCCCGCCGGGTGGCTGCAGGCACGGGAGATCAAATTTTCTCAAGGCTATACTCTCCCCGGCCCCCGGGATTATGTGGGCCGCGCACCCTTTAACCAGTTGGAGACCCAAGCGCTCTCCGGCTACACAGAGGCAGTAGACCCGGCGTTGGTGTTGGCGTTCCACACGCAGGGGCAGGAAATCTACTGGACGTTTTCTGACATTGAGGTTCCCGGCGCAAAGGAATTGGGCGAGGCGATGGCTGCCGCCAGCGGCTATCGCTTAGCAGATGTGCCCTATAATTCCGCCTTTGCCGGCTATAAGGACTGGTTTATTCAGGAATTCCGCAGACCGGGCTATACTATTGAGGCTGGGCGTGGCGTTAACCCCCTCCCTCTTTCCCAATTCGAGGAGATCTATCAGGACTGCCTGCCTATTTTGAATATTGCCGCTTCAGGAAATTACCCGGTTTTTGCATAATTTTCCCACAAGGGGCAAACAATACCTCCGAACACAAATTTAGGAGGTTAATTTCTATGTGTCGCAAATCACTCATTGCCCTTGCGCTGGCACTGCTGCTTCTGCCTATGTCCGTCTTTGCTGCAGAGGTAGACTGCGATGCCATCTACTGCTTTACTTCCACAGATTTTGAAAGCTCAGAGAAGCAGGCCCTTATGGGCGTATGCATCACCGCCCTGCCCGAGCCGGAAAGCGGTACCGTTTTTTTAGGCAAGCGCATCCTGCAAACCGGTGACATTCTCACCGCCGAGCAGCTCTCTGCCCTTACCTTCTCCCCGCTGCTGACCCAGCAGGACGCTGTGGCAGAAATTTCCTATCTGCCCATCTATGAAAACCGGGTGGAAAACGCCGCCACCGTCACCATTTCCATTCGCGGAAAAGCTGACAACCCTCCCGTGGCGCAGGATTTTTCCTTGGAAACCTATAAAAATTTGGCGGTGGACGGAACGCTGAAGGTCTCCGAGCCGGAGGGGCAGGAAATGACCTATACCTTAGTGCGCAGTCCTAAGCGGGGCGCGGTGGAGCTATCTGCCGACGGCACCTTTGTCTATACCCCCAAGAAAAACAAGGTAGGCGTAGACTCCTTCACCTACTGTGCCACAGACCCCGCAGGGAATGTGTCCCGGGTGGCAACGGTGACGGTACAAATTTTGAAGCCCACAGACAGTAAGCAATATTCGGATACCCAAAATACCGCTTGCCGCTTCACTGCTGAGTGGATGCGCCACACCGGCCTTTTCACCGGTGACAGCATTAACGGACAGCTTGTTTTCCGTCCGGAGGAAACGGTCAGCCGCGGTGAGTTCCTGTCTATGCTGGTAAAGGCGCTGGATATCCCCTTAGAGGATACTTCTACCCTTTCTCTGCCCGCTGACACACCTCAGTGGATGCGACCCTACCTTGCGGCCGCGCTGCGTTCGGGTCTGACTGCCGGCTGGCCGGACACAACGAACTTCTCTGAGACCATTACCGGTGCAGAAGCAGCGGTAATGCTGCAAAACGCGCTGGACTTGGCCATCTCGCAGGATGCGCTGACTACCCAGTCTGCCGCTTCCGAAGATGTTGTACCCGCTTGGGCAGCGGTATCTCTGTCTGTTTTGGAGGATAACGGCATTTACGTCAGTGCCACCGGTGCGCTGACCCGCAGCGATGTGTCCCAGATCCTCTATGAAGCCAGCCATTTATCCGCTTCTTCTGCCGGCGCAGCCGTGTATCGATAAAATTCTGACCCGGTAGAACCATCTACCGGGTCTAATTGTAGGGACACCCGTCCTCGGATGTCCGAAAACACGGTGTTGGGTTGGCGGACACCGCAGGAGCGGTGTCCCTACTTATTCAGGTCGTAGCCGGCGAAATACTTCTTCATCGGTACATAAAGAAGCGCGGCCACCGCCAAGGCAAGGAGCATACACGGCAGCATATAAGAGCCGTTATAGACGAGAGAGTAAAGCTCTGCACCGTCAAAGGTGCCGATGCCAGGAATATTGGTCGGCTCATAAATGCGGTAGATGGTCACGCCGCTGATGTAATGAACGATAAATCTGCCTATATTTCCAAGGACAATGCCGGGGAAAATGCCCCATTTCTTGCCCTTAAACAGGCCTGCCAGTCCCAAGGGCGTAAAGGCCACCAAGTAGTCCAGCAGCATAGACTGCCAGCCCCAAGCATAGGCTTCGTCCATCAGAAGCTGTAAAATGCCAAAGACAAAGCCTGCCAGCAGACCCCGTCCTACGCCCCAGCGCACGGCATAAAGGGCAATGGGAAATGCTGCCAAGGTGATAGAGCCGCCATTCGGCCAAGTAGGCGGAAACAGCTTGATGTAGCCAAGGATCTGTGCCGCTGCCACCAGAATCGCGCCTTCGCATAACGACTGTATGCGCAGGTGACTTTTGTTTACGTTGTTTTTCATAAAATGCCTTCCTTTCTTCAACCTCATTTCGGTTGATACCGAGCCCAGCGATAAAAATTATCTTTCAGGATGCTCCGCGGAATTTTTTGTCGGGTCGTTTCTTGCGATACGCAGGAATACTTTGTGTATTTCAAGGGGCGCAAGGAGCGAATCCGGTGAAAAAGAACCGGAGAAGCCGAAAGAGAATTTTTTGAGCTGGGCTCAAAAAATTATCGCATTGCAAACCGTCTGGGTGCAATGCGATACCAAGGCATCTCATATGTGCATCTTTCCCTCCGACGGTACTAACCGTATCAGGTTCACGGGTCGTGACTACCAAGTCAAATCTCAGCCGGATGCATCCGGCCCCCCGAAGACTATTTGTTATGCGATTTAATATGATTATACTCGAAAATCCACAATTGTCAACTATTAATTATCAACTGCTATGCCATTTGTTCCGTCAGCTCCCGGCCACCCAAGATATGGAAATGAAGGTGCTGCACACTCTGCCGGGCATCTGGGCCACAGTTAGAGACTACCCGATAGCCGCCTGTAAGACCTTCTGCCTGCGCAATTTGGGGAATCACCTCGAAAATGTGAGCAACTACAGGGCTATTTTCTGCGGTCAGCTCTGCAACGGAAGCAATATGGGTCTTGGGAATCACCAAAATGTGGGTGGGTGCTTGGGGATTGATGTCCCGGAATGCGAAAACGGTCTCGTCCTCATAGACCTTTGTAGAGGGAATTTCTCCCGCAATAATTTTGCAAAAAATACACATAATCTAACTCCTTAAAAAATACCAAATACCGCCAAGCTTGCCGTTCCCATTATGATACCCGCCAGCAGTACGCCCAAGGAAACAGCGGCCACAGTAGACTTAAAACCCATATTGAGGAAGCTGGCGGCCAGCGTTCCTGTCCACGCGCCAGTACCGGGAACGGGGATACCAACGAACAGCAGTAATGCAAAAAACAGACCGCCACGGCCGGTTTTTTTTACCAATTTCTGCCCGGCGCGCTCTCCTTTTTCCAAAAAAAAGGTGCAAATATCGCCGATTAACCGCTGTTTACTGCCCCATAAAAGGAATTTCCGGGCGAAGAAATAAATGACCGGCACAGGAACCATATTGCTAAGCGTACACACGGCCAGCGCAGCCAGCGGATCAATACCATAGCCGATGGCAACCGGCACCGCACCCCGCAGCTCTATGATCGGGAGCATAGAAATGAAAATGACGATCAAATATTTTGTCATCAGGCAGTTTCCTTTACTAATACGACACCCTCGACTAAGTTGGCGTATTCCAACGTACCTTCAATGGCAACCGTGCGATCCATCAGATCGGTCAGCACCACCGTGCCGTCCTTACATTCGATGCGCATTACATTTTTCATAAGCAGGCTCTCAGGCGCGGTGTTATTCTTATAAACCGTAGAAAGACACATAGTTTTCTCCTTATTTTAGGCTTGCCAGCACAGCGCGCAGGCGCAGATTGCCCTTTTCATAATCGCTGACGGCGGCCAGTACCTGCTCGTAGGCCGCATAGCTGCCCATTTCCTGAAGCTGCTTGGCAAGACCGGCCAGCTCATTTGCGTGGGCAGTATTGTGGTTTGCCATATAGGTCATCAGTGCCAAAAGCTCTTCCATCTGGGTGTGCTCGCACTTGCCGCCGCAGCAGCCGCAATCGTGACCGTGCTCATGGCCGTGGTCACAATGGTCGTGATGGCAGTGGTCGTGGTGGGCATCCGCATCGTGAAGATGGTCGTGCTCATGGGGATGGCTATGATCGTGGGAATGCCCGTGACAATGTTCGTGGCTGTGGACGACACCGTCGTGGGTATGCGCGTGGGTGTGGCTATGTTCGTGATCGTGGCAATGACAGCCTGTATGATCCTCATGAATATGCATATATAAAGCTCCTTTGCATTTTTTCTTTATTATAACCGAAAAAACGATTTTCGTCAACAAGAGGGAGGGGCTGTCCTCTTCTTGTTCGCAACGGCAACTGTAGGGGCGACCATTGGTCGTCCGCTACTGCACGATCGATACCGCATATTACGGACAGCCCGCCCCTACAATCTGTAAAGGAGGGGGCGCCCCCCTCCTTTGTGCTTATTTTACCGGAACACTTTCATAGGATAAAACATCGCCTGTCTTATTGCTTACCACAATCGTCACCGTGGCGATCCGCGCTATGGTCTGGTCTTTGGATGCAGGGGTCTTTTTGTAGCTCCACATCTTATCGGTAATAACCTGCCCCTCTTTGGCCTGATACAAAGCAACAGTATATGTGGTTTCCTCGCCAAAGAAAGGCTTAAGGGCATATTCGATAACGGCAACGGTCTCGTCTGCCGGCACAAAGACTTCCCGCTCCATAATCATATCGTGAACCATATGGTTCATATCCACCACCTCGGTATCGGAATACTCCTTGGTGATGGAGTTGTTGTCATAATAGTAGCCCAAATAGCTGATGGAGCTGCCAATGCCGACCACCAGCAGTACAGCCAAAAGGGCGATCTGCTTCTTGGTAAAGTCCAGACCCTTGCTGCCGCCGAAGGTCAGCCGTGCCCGGGAGGTGATGGGAAGCAGCACCTTGAGGAACATTGTAATAACAACCGTCTCAATGGGGAAGAAGAACAAATTCTTAAAGAGCCGGGCGGTGGTCATAATACCCATAACGGTGTCCTTCGCCTTTTCGGGATTGCCCATATAGGTGTACTGCCAAGCAATAATGAATTGCTGCAATACCACATTGACTGCAAAGCAAATCAGGAAACGGGCGATAATGACCCGGGTTGCGCTGGGCTTTGCCCGGTAGAGGCACAGCGCATAAATCACCGTACTTGCAATCTCGGTGAGCATAAAGGGTAGGAAATAATCACCGGTAGGATAGAGCATAAACCCGATGGTATCGGAAACCATAGCCGCCGGAATGGCCATCACAGGGCCAAAGAGCATTGCACCCAAGGCAGTGGCAAGGGTGGCGGTCTGAATTGCCATCTGGGGGCCTATGTAAATAGCCGCAGGCTTCAGGGCGATGCGCAGTGCCACCATCAGCGCGGTGATCACCAGCATCTTAATGTCTTTGAGCTCTGCCAAAGCATCACGCCAGTAGGCCTTCGAAAAGGGATGGGGGTAAAGTGCTGTAGATTTGTTGTTTGCCATAAAAATTGCCTCCTATCTATATGTGCCGGTGAAAACAAAAATCCCCGTGCGAAAGCACAGGGAGTACTATTTCCACCGACAGAGAAAAGGCAGCGTTTTCCAAGGCCGACTTTTCCCGACCGAGTATCGCTTCTCATAAAGGAAGGCTCCATTATGGTGCAGCGGGTGCGGAAACCTCATCGCGGACAAGTCCTTCGTCTGCCAGACAACTCCCCATTTTGGCAGCACTTGACGCGAGATCTCCTACTCTGTTCCCGATTATCATATACCATTTCCCATAAAAAGTAAATAGTAAAAATTAAAATTGATAAAATTTTATCAATTTACTATGCACACATAAAAATCACCACCAAAAATTTGTTATATTTCATAAAATAAGTGGAATAAAACCTTATAAAAGTCTTGATTTTTGTGGATTATTCCATTATAATCGTTGTAACTATTATGAGGAGGTATTGCTATGGGCGAATTGATCGCTGTGCTGTCCGGCAAGGGCGGTACAGGCAAGACCTCTCTCACTGCGGGACTTGCTACCTCCCTTGCCCATTTGGGAGAAACAGTGCTTTGCATCGACTGTGATGTGGGGCTTCGGAATTTGGATATTGCGCTGGGTCTTTCCGAGGAAGGCGCGCTGTCCTTCGCTGAGATATACAGCGGCCAGTACCCTTTGGAGATGGCTATGGGACATCCCTTTTTCCCCGGTCTTAAATTTCTGACCGCCCCTATGGGCTGCATCGCCTCTGATATAGATACGGAAGCCTTCGGAAGACTGCTCCGGCAGGCGCGGCAGGAATTTTCCTACATATTTTTGGATGCTCCAGCCGGTATCGAAGCCGGTTTTTCCTTGGCTGCCCAATATGCAGACCGGATCATTTTGGTGACAAATTCCGATCCCGCCTCTATCCGGGATGCTTCGGCAGCCGGAGATGTTCTGGAAAAGATGGGGAAAACCAATATCCGTCTGGTGGTCAACCGTATTCACAAACGAACTGCCGAAGCTATGGGGCTTACGGTAGATGATATTATGGATCGGGCAGGTCTTCCCCTTTTGGGTATTGTACCGGAGGATGTGAACATCGTCCTTGCCGCCGCAAAAAACCAGCCGCTGATCCGTTTCGCCCGGGGTGGTGCTGCCGCTGCCTGCCGGAGAATTGCCAAAAGAATTACAGGGCAGTCTGTACCCGTCCGCCTTTGACAGAAAGGAGTCTTCTTATGAACATTGCATTTTTGGCCCACGACAAAAAGAAAGAGCTGATTGTCAAATTCTGCACAGCTTATAAGAGCGTGCTGATGAAGCATACTCTGCTGGCAACCGCCACCACAGGCCGTCTGATTGCAGACAACACCGGCCTTCCGGTGACATTGCTCCTTTCCCATAAGCAAGGCGGTCATCAGCAGATCAACGCCCGTATTGCCTATAACGAAATCGATCTTGTTATCCTGTTCAGCGACCCCAATTCCATCGATGCGTGGGACGACAATCAAATACTTGAAACCATCCGCCATTGCGACCGGCACAATATCCCCATTGCCACCAATTTGGGCAGTGCGGAGATCTGCATTATGGGTCTGCAGCGGGGCGATCTCGACTGGCGGGAAATGTACCGCAACAAGACGAGATATTAATCATTCCAATGCCTTCCCCCTCGGGGGAAGGTGTCAGCCGAACAGGCTGACGGATGAGGGGCAAAATATGCCGATTTTTACAGATTTGTACTGCATTAACAGTGCACCATCCCCTCATCAGTCAAAAATCAAAGATTTTTGACAGCTTCCCCCGAGGGGGAAGCCTTATTCTTGGAGGTTATTTTATGGAAAGAATCAAACCCCGGACCCTGTCCGGCTTTATGGAGCTTCTGCCCGGTAAGCAAGCGCAATTTGAGCGGATGGCAGATATTCTGCGCACCACCTACTCTCTTTACGGCTTTGCACCGCTGGACACCCCCGCCATTGAGGACGCCCAAATACTCCTTGCCAAGGGCGGCGGCGAAACAGAAAAGCAAATTTACCGCTTTCAAAAGGGCGACAGCGATTTAGCTCTCCGCTTTGATTTGACGGTGCCGCTGGCAAAATATGTGGCACTTCCTATAACGACTTGGCGTTCCCCTTCCGCCGTTTCCAGATCAGCAAGGTCTACCGGGGTGAGCGTGCCCAGCGTGGCCGTTTTCGCGAATTTTATCAGGCGGATATTGACATTATCGGGGACGGCAAGCTGGATATTCTCAATGAAGCGGAAATTCCCGCTATCATTTACCGGGTCTTTACCGGCTTCGGCCTTTCCCGTTTCCAAATCCGGGTCAATAACCGCAAGATCCTAAACGGCTTCTACGCTATGCAGGACTTGCGGGCGCAAAGCGGCGACGTGATGCGGACTGTGGACAAATTGGAAAAGATCGGCGCAGAAAAGGTGCGAAAAATTCTCGTAGAGGATTTGGCCATCTCCGAAGAAAAAGCGGATGCTGTGCTGTCCTTTATCGCCATTCGGGGCACCAACGCAGAGGTGCTGACCGCGCTGGAGGGCTATCGCGGCAAAAACGAGCTGTTCGACAAGGGTCTTGACGAGCTGCAGGCGGTAACCAAAAATCTCTCCGCTTTCGGCGTGCCGGAAGGCAATTTTGCCGTTGATTTGACCATTGCCCGCGGCCTTGATTATTATACCGGAACGGTATATGAAACCACACTCCTTGACCATCCCGAGATCGGCTCTGTCTGCTCCGGCGGCCGGTATGACGATTTGGCCGGTTACTACACTGACCGGGTACTTCCCGGCGTAGGCATCTCTATCGGTCTGACCCGGCTTTTCTATGTACTGGACGAGCAGGGGCTTCTGAATCCTGCCCTACCCTCTGCGCCTGCCGATGTGCTGGTACTGCCGATGACAGAGGATATTGCCCCTGCCATTTCCTTGGCGGAAAATCTGCGCAGCAGCGGTATTCGGGTGCAGTTTTACGGCGAGCAGAAGAAATTTAAGCAAAAGATGTCCTATGCGGATAAGCTGGGCGTACCTTTCGTCATTTTATTGGGTGAGGACGAGCTCAGTCAGGGCAAATGTGCGGTAAAGAATATGGTAAGCGGCGAGCAGGTACTCTTAACTGCCGAAGAAGCCGCTGCCCACATTCTGGCGGGTAAATACGCAGGCCCCATTATTTTAGAGAAATAACATTGAAAAACCTTCCCCTTTGGGGAAGGTGGCCGACCGAGAGCGAGGTCGGATGAGGTAGAAACCTCACCCACCGCTACGCGGTCCCCCCTCCCCAAAGGGGAGGGTTTTGCCACGCCTTGCAAATATATACGAAAATGCGTGCTGCGATTTTGCAGCACGCATTTTTATTAACAATAGAAATCCTTGATCTTCTTGGCGCGGCTGGGGTGGCGCAGCTTGCGGATGGCCTTGTTTTCGATCTGGCGGATACGCTCACGGGTAACGCCAAAGTTCTGACCCACCTCTTCTAAGGTGTGGGTTCTGCCGTCAAACATACCGAAGCGCATACGCAGTACGTCTGCTTCCCGCTCGGTCAGGGTATCTAAAATTTCCTTTAGGGCTTCTGCCAGCATCGCATTGGAGGTAGCATCTGCAGGGCCGGGGGTGCGCTCGTCCTCCACGAAGGAGCCGATGGAGGTATCTTCCTCGTCACCAACGGGGGTATCCAAAGAAAGGGTATCTGCCGCTGTACGGTTTGCCTCGATAATTTTTTCCACCGGCAGGTTCAGCTCAGCGGCGATCTCCTCTACGGTAGGCTCTCTGCCCAGCTCCTGCACCAATTTCCGGTTGCAGCGGGTGGTCTTATTGATGACCTCCACCATATGCACCGGCACACGGATCGTCCGTGCCTGATCCGCAATAGCGCGGGTAATGGCCTGACGAATCCACCAAGTAGCATATGTAGAGAATTTATTTCCCTTTGTCCAGTCAAACTTGTCCACCGCCCGGATAAGACCGGTATTGCCTTCCTGAATCAAGTCCAGAATGTGCAGGCCGCGGCCGGAATATTTCTTTGCAATAGAGACCACCAAGCGGAGGTTTGCTTCGGTGAGCTTATTTTTCGCCCTTTGGTCGCCTTCGGAAACCAGCTTTGCCAGATCCACTTCCTCCTCGGCAGTCAGCAGGGGGATCTGACCGATCTCCTTGAGGTACATGCGCACCGGATCGTCCAAATTAAATTCTGCCGCCAAGTCCACCGGGTCTACCAGAATTTCCTCTTCCAGTCCTTCCAGCTCACCCTCTGCAAGATCGTCATCCAAGATATCAAGATCGTCACCCAGATCCAAATCCAGCTCTGCGCTTATGATCTGAATGTTCATGGCCTCTAAGCGGTCATAGATCTCCTCGATCTTCTCCGGTGTCAGATCCAGTTTTTCCAGCGCCGCAGACAGGTCGGTGGCACGGATCATACCGTCCTTTCGCGCCTGGGCGATCATCGCCTGTATGGAAGCCTGTACAGAAGCCTGATTTTCTTCTGTGGTCTTTGCGGGCTTTTTTGTATTTCCCATTTCCTTTACCTCTTTTTCGGTATTTTGCTTTTTTCGCAACACCGTTAAACTATACCGCGATTTTTGCATTTCGACAAGGGGTTTTCACGAAATTTTTTCAAAAAAAGTGGAAATTATCGTTTTTCGCCTTATCTTTCTTCATTATTCCCCTGAACTTTTGAAAAGATACAGTTTACATCGGGCAAAAAATTCGGTATAATTAGAAAAAACTGTGTAGTGCTTGAGGTGCAAGCTATGACTGAGCTTTCTAAAATTCGAAATTTTTCTATTATTGCCCACATCGACCACGGCAAATCCACCTTGGCAGACCGTCTTTTAGAGGCCTGCAACGCCGTGGAATCCCGCCAGATGGAGCAGCAAATGCTGGACTCTATGGACTTGGAGCGGGAGCGGGGCATTACCATTAAGGCAACTGCTGCTACATTAAAATATAAAGCCGATGACGGGGAAATCTATTCCCTTAATCTAATTGATACACCCGGCCACGTGGACTTTAATTACGAAGTTTCCCGTTCCCTTGCTGCCTGTGAGGGCGCGGTGCTGGTGGTAGATGCCTCGCAGGGTGTAGAAGCCCAGACCCTTGCCAATACCTACCTTGCCATCGATGCCGGCTTGGAGGTGCTCCCGGTCATCAATAAGATAGACCTGCCTGCCGCCCGTCCCGCAGAGGTAAAAAGCGAGGTGGAGGATATTATCGGTATTCCGGCGCAGGATGCCCCCGAAATTTCCGCCAAAAACGGCATCAATATCCACGATGTGCTGGAAATGATCGTCCGGGACGTGCCCGCACCTGCCGGTGACCGGAGTGCGCCCCTGCAAGCTCTCATCTTTGACAGCCAGTATGACCCCTACCGGGGCGTTATCGTCTATACCCGCATTAAGGCCGGCACCGTAAAAGCCGGTATGGATATTAAAATGATGGCCACCGGTGCGACCTACAAGGTAGTGGAGGTAGGCACTATGAGCCCTATGGGTCTCATTCCTGCAGATGCCTTGGGTGCAGGCGAGGTTGGCTATATCACCGCCTCCATTAAAACTGTGGCAGATACCCAAGTGGGTGACACCGTTACTACCGTAGAAAATGGCGCAAGCGAGCCGCTGCCCGGCTACCGTCCGGTACAGCCGATGGTCTTTTCCGGCGTGTATCCGGCTGATGGCGCAAAATATCAAGACCTGCGGGAAGCCTTGGAAAAGCTGCAATTAAACGATGCCTCTATGTCCTATGAGCTGGAAAGCTCCATTGCGCTGGGCTTTGGCTTCCGCTGCGGCTTCTTGGGACTTTTGCATATGGAGATCATTCAGGAGCGGCTGGAACGGGAATACAATCTCGACTTAATCACCACCGCACCCAACGTCGTTTATCGCGTCACCAAAAATACCGGCGAAGTGATTATGGTGGCAAATCCCTTGGATTATCCCGACCCGATGGAAATTCAGCTTGCAGAAGAGCCTTTTGTAAAGCTCAACCTCATTGCGCCCCAGGAATATGTGGGCAATATGATGGAGCTTGCCCAGCAGCGCCGGGGCGAATTTAAGGATATGGTCTATCTGGATGCCAACCGGGTGGAGCTGCACTACGAAATGCCGCTCAACGAAATTATTTACGACTTTTTCGATGCCCTCAAATCCCGCACCCGTGGCTACGGCTCGCTGGACTATGAGCTCATCGGCTACCGTCCCAGCCGCCTTGTAAAGCTGGACATCCTCTTAAACGGCGATATTGTGGACGCGCTGAGCTTCATTCTCTTTGCAGACAACGCCTATCCCCGGGCAAGAAAGATATGCGAAAAGCTGAAAGAGAATATTCCCCGCGCCCAGTTTGAAATTCCGGTACAGGCCGCCATCGGTGGCAAGATCATCGCCCGGGAGACCATCAAAGCCCTACGAAAAGACGTCCTTGCCAAGTGCTACGGCGGTGACATCACCCGTAAGAAGAAGCTGCTGGAAAAGCAGAAAGAGGGCAAGAAGCGGATGCGCACCTTCGGCACCGTTGCCGTCCCCTCGGAAGCCTTTATGGCAGTACTGAAATTAGACGAAGACTAAAACCTTCCCCTTTGGGGAAGGTGGCAGCCCGTTAGGGCTGACGGATGAGGTTTTACCTTCCCCTTTGGGGAAGGTGGCCGAGCGAGAGCGAGGTCGGATGAGGTAGAAACCTCACCCACCGCTACGCGGTTCCCCCTCCCCAAAGGGGAGGGTTATTCTCTTTTTATTTTGGAGTAACCTATGCCAATTTTTGCAAGAAAACACAAGACCCCCTTGGGTATTTATGTCCACGTGCCCTTTTGCCGGAGTAAATGCACCTATTGCGATTTTTACTCTGTCTGTGATGGCAGCCTGCAGGATGCATATATCGATGCGGTCTGCACCCACATCCGGGAGGCAGGCGAAGCCGCGTCGCTGCACATCGTGGACACTATCTATTTCGGCGGCGGCACACCCAGCCTTTTGGGCGGTGAGGGTCTGAGCCTGATTTTGTCCGCCATCCGGAAAAGCTTTGACGTGGCCGACGATGCGGAGATCACCTTTGAAGCAAACCCCGATTCCATTACCGACCGGTTGCTTCGCCGACTGCGCAGCGAGGGCTTTAACCGGGTAAGCCTCGGTATCCAAACCGACAATGACGAGCAGCTCGCGCAGCTTGGCAGACCCCACGACTATCAGCAAGCGGTGGATGCGGTCAAAAAAATCCGTCGCCACGGCTTCAAGAACCTAAGCGTCGATCTGATGTACGGCCTCCCCGGCCAGAGCATCCAAAACTGGATCCACGCCCTTGCCAACATCACAAAGCTAAATCCCGAGCACATCAGCTGTTACGGCCTGAAGATCGAGCCGGGCACACCGCTGTGTAAGCAGGCATCCGCTTTGGAAATTCCCGATGACGATCTGCAGGCGGATATGTATCTGTCTGCCATCTCGTTTTTGGCAGATAAGGGCTATCGGCAGTATGAAATCTCCAATTTCTGCAAAAAAGGCAACGTCTCCCGCCATAATCTTAAATATTGGCAGGGCGGCGAGTACTTAGGCTTTGGCCCCAACGCCAGCTCTGATTTCGGCGGTCAGCGGTTTACCTTTGTCCGGGATCTGCGGGGCTACATTGCCGGCATCAAAGAAAGCGGTCAAATCCTCCGGGAAGTGGAGGATGTTCCCTTCCGGGAGCGGGCAGGCGAGTACATAATGATGGGTCTGCGGACAGTCTACGGCCTCGACCCCAAGGAATACGAACGGAAATATATGCTCCCCTTTGCCCCATTGGAGGAGAAATTGGAGGTTTTCCGCAGCCGCAAATTAGCCGTTCGCACCTTCGATGGCCGCTGGCACTTGACCGGCGAGGGTTTTCTCCTCTCCAACGACATCATTACCGACCTGCTCCTCATTCAGGACAAATGCAAGCCCATCGCCAAGCGAAAGAAGTAGGGGTCGATGTCCCGCCAAACCCTTCCCCCGGGGGAAGAAATGCCCTCGACGACCCGCCTCACCGCACCATCCCTCTCGTAGGGACACCCGTCCCCGGGTGTCCGCGGACACCGCAGGAGCGGTGTCCCTACAATTCCATCGCGCAGCGATACCATAATTATTCATTATTCACTTAAAAAAATCCTCCCTTTCGGGAGGATTTTTTATCCTTCGTTTAGCAGCAGCCGCAGTTATTGTCGCAGCCACAGCCGCAACCGTTGTTGGAAGTGCCTACGCCGCCGCAGTTGCACAGTAAGAGAATGAGGATGATGATCCAGCACATATTGCCGCCACAGAAGCCATTGTTATACATAATGAATACCTCCAGAAATTTTCTCGCGACTTTCGTCGCTCATTCCAAGGTATTCCGAAATCCAAAAAGTGTTACAGTCTTCTTTTTCGTAGGGGTCGATGCCCTGTTGCGGTACCCGATAAAATCTTCAGGCTTACGCTGATCCTCGATTTTATCGACCGCGGCCACTCGCTCTGTTCCCTTCCTCCGCCACTGGCGGCGGTCGCATCGCTCCCCACATCGACCCACCGATCCCTTCCCTTCGTTCCCTCCCGTAGGGGTCGAT
>JAFQPB010000033.1 GCA_017411905.1 Oscillospiraceae bacterium | reverse complement strand
GCAGCGATGACACTCTGTTCGCTCTGATTGACGGTACTGTCCGTTTCGAGCGCAAGGGCAAGGATCGCCGTCAGTGCTCTGTCTACGCCAAGCAGTAATCACAAAGACTACGCTTGAAAGGCTGCTGCGCTCTTCGCAGCAGCCTTTTCTTTTATCCGCACCAAAGCCTCCCTTGTGTAAAGGGAGGTGGCAAAAATCTTTGATTTTTGACGGAGGGATTGTTATGCGATCAAAGCATAATAAGCAGTTAGTTCCCTACGCAAAAGCGCTTCGCAAAGAAATGACAAAAGAAGAGCGTCATCTGTGGTACGACTATCTTCGAACACATCCCGCTCGTTTTTCAAGGCAGAAGATTTTGGGGAAATACATTGCAGATTTCTATAGTGCAAAAGCCAAAATTGTCATTGAATTGGACGGATCGCAGCATTACGAAGATGAAAATATAAGCAAAGACAGCGAACGCACAGCTTTTCTTGAAAGCTACGGGTTAACTGTGATCCGTATTCCCAATAATGAAGTAAGCCGCAATTTCCGCGGTGTTTGCGAGTATATAGATTTGATAATAGAACAATCCCTCAGTCAGCTACGCTGACAGCTCCCTTTACACAAGGGAGCCTCTATCCTAACTTTCGGAGGCTTATTTATGGAAATGTTTGTCGATAAAGTCCGCATAACCGTCCTTGGCGGCCGCGGCGGCGACGGTGCAGTCGCCTTTCACAGAGAAAAATATGTGGCCTCCGGCGGTCCCGATGGCGGTGACGGCGGCCACGGCGGCAGTGTCATCTTAAAGATCAATGACCATATGTCCACCCTGCTGGACTTCCGCTACAAGCGAAAATATGCGGCACAGGCCGGTGCCAACGGCCAAGGTCGGAATATGAGCGGCAAGCGGGGCGAAAACTTGGAGATCTTCGTTCCCCGCGGCACGGTAGTTCGGGATGCAGAAACCAATATGGTCATCGTAGATATGTCCGAGACCGAAGAATTTTGCATTGCCCGCGGCGGTCGCGGTGGCTGGGGCAACAACCACTTCGCCACACCTACCCGCCAAGTCCCCCGCTTTGCAAAGGCAGGTCTGCCCGGCGTGGAACGGGACATCATCTTGGAATTAAAGCTGCTGGCTGACGTAGGCTTGGTCGGCTTCCCCAACGTGGGCAAGTCCACCCTGCTGAGTGTGACCTCCAACGCCCGCCCCAAGATCGCCAACTACCACTTTACCACCCTGTACCCCAACTTAGGTGTCATCTATGTGGACGAGGGCGTGTCCTTCGTGATGGCAGACATCCCCGGCATCATTGAGGGCGCAGCCGATGGCGCAGGTCTGGGTCACGATTTCCTGCGGCACATTGACCGCTGCCGCCTGCTCATTCACGTGGTAGACGTTTCCGGCAGCGAGGACAGAGACCCTGTGGAGGATTTCGATGCCATCTGCGCAGAGCTGGAAAATTACTCTGTTGACCTCTCCGACCGTCCGATGATCGTAGCGGCCAACAAGGTGGACTTACTGCCCCCCGACAGCGACAATTTGGCGCGTCTCCGCGCCCATGTGGAAAGCAAGGGCTTAGAACTCTACGAAATTTCTGCCGGCACCACCCAAGGCACGAAAAATTTGATGCGTATCGTGGCCAACAAGCTCTCCACCCTCCCCCCGGTGACCGTTTACGAGCCGGAATATGTGGAGGTCATCGAGCTGCCGGCTGACCCCACCGCGTTTGATATCGACCACGAAGGCTCTACCTGGGTCATCTCCGGCACATGGCTGGAAAGATTGGTGTGCAACATCAATTTTGACGACTACGAATCCCGGAACTACTTTGACCTGCAGCTTCGCAAATGCGGCCTGTTTACCCGCTTGGAAGAAATGGGCATCGCCGACGGCGACACCGTCAGCATCTACGACTTGGAATTTGAATATCAAAAATAAAACAAACCTTCCCCTTTGGGGAAGGTGGCAGCCCGCAAGGGCTGACGGATGAGGTTAACCTTCCCCTTTGGGGAAGGTGGCAGCCCGCAAGGGCTGACGGATGAGGCTAACCTTCCCCTTTGGGGAAGGTGGCAGCCCGCAAGGGCTGACGGATGAGGTTCCCCTTCCCCTTTGGGGAAGGGGAACCGCGTAGCGGTGGATGAGGTATAAAACCTCACCCGACCTCGCTTTGCTCGGCCACCCTCCCCAAAGGGGAGGGTTATTTTCTGCACCCTCGTAGGGACACCCGTCCCCGGGTGTCCCTACCATTCTATCGCGCAGCGATACCATAACTATTCACTAAACAATCCCCCGCCCCTACAACCTCTTTCGATGATGCAATTCATAATTTGTAACTTGTAATTTGCGAAATGTCTTGCATTTTTGATACAAAGGAAATATAATGGATATGCTATAGAAAAGAGGTGAGGACAATGGAATTTGAAAACGGCACCAATGCCGGCGCAGCCGTCAATTTCAGCGAAGAAATCGTCTGTTTGATGCGCAGCGATCTGACGCCGAAAAAGAAGCGGGAGCAGCTTGCCGATTACCACGAAAAGGACATTGCCCTTGCTATGGAGGCGCTGACTGGCGACGAGCGCAGTAAGCTCTTTCGCCTGCTGACTATGGAGACCTTAGTCAGTGTCCTTGAGTACAGCGAGAACATCGCAGAGCTGTTTGCGCCCCTTTCTATGCGCCAAAAGGTAGAGGCACTTTCCCTTATGGAGGCCTCCTCTGCGGTAGAGCTTTTGCAGGCACTTTCCAAATTGGAGCGCGACCAATTAACCGACCTTTTGACCCCCGAGCTGCGGGGCGAGATCCGCCTCCTTTCCTCCTTTGACGAGGATGAGATCGGCAGCCGGATGAGTACCAATTATATCGAGATCCCCGAAAACGTCTCCATCAAGGGCGCAATGAGCGAGCTGATCCGTCAAGCCCCGGAAAACGACAATATGTCTACCCTCTACGTAGTAGACGAGGACGGCACCTTCTGCGGTGCCATCGACCTGAAGGATCTGATCATCGCCCGGGAGGGCACCGCCCTTTCCGATATCACCCGGGAGTCCTATCCCTACGTCTATGCAAAGGCCCTGATTGACGACTGTTTATCGTCCCTGATCGACTACTCCGAGGCCTCCATTCCTGTGCTGGATAACGACAATAAGCTCATCGGCGTTGTCACCGCCCAAGACTTTATGGAAGTCATCGATGAGGAGCTGGGCGAGGACTACGCAAAGCTGGCCGGTCTGACCGCTGAGGAAGACCTTTCTGAGCCGGTATTGCATTCGGTAAAAAAGCGTCTGCCCTGGCTGGGCATCCTCCTTGTACTCGGCTTCTTCGTCTCTGCCACCGTGGGACTTTTTGAAACGGTTGTGGCACAATTACCCGTCATTATGTCCTTCCAGTCCCTGATTCTCGGTATGGCCGGTAACGTGGGCACCCAATCTCTGGCCGTTGCCATCCGTGTGCTGATGGATCAGCAGATCGGCAGTAAGCATTTAGTGGGTCTTGTGTGGAAGGAGACACGGGTGGGTATTCTCAACGGCCTGCTTTTGGGTATTCTCTCCTTCGGAGTCATCGGTCTTTATTTGATGGTCTCCGGAAATACTGCTGTCTTTGCCTTCTCCGTGTCCGGCTGTCTGGGCATTGCGATGGTGCTGGCAATGCTGGCCTCCTCCCTCTCCGGCACGATCATCCCCATCCTGTTTAAGAAATTGGGTGTTGACCCGGCTGTGGCCTCCGGCCCGCTGATCACCACCGTCAACGACTTGGTGGCAGTCATCTCCTACTACGGCCTGACTTGGCTGCTGCTCCTCTAACAAGAAAGCACCCTTGCGGGTGCTTTTTTAGTTGCTAATGGATGGTAGGGACACCCGTCCCGCGGGCGGATGTAGGCATCCGCCCCTACAATCGCCTTCGGTCATACCCCGTAGGGGACGGGTTCCCCGTCCCGCGGGCGGATGTAGGCATCCGCCCCTACAACCGCCTTCGGTCATACCCCGTAGAGGACGGGTTCCCCGTCCCGCAGGCGGCGAAACGCCGCCCCTACATTTTCTTTCGATGGTGCATATAAAATCATCGCAAAGCGATACCACAATTGTCAATTGTCAACTGTCAATTGTCATTTCCCTTGCAACATCGCATATTTTGGTGTATACTATCCTTATCTAATTGGAATCGAGGAATTTTTATGGACTTTCGTGTGCTTTGCGTAGGTGACGTGGTGGGTGCACCCGGACTTTCTGAGATCCGCAGAAACCTGCGGAAGCTCATCCGCAAAACAAATGCCGACTTTACCGTGGTAAACGGCGAAAATGCCGCCGTGGTAGGCATCACCCCCGACCAGGCGGAAAGTATTTTCGATGCCGGTGCAGATGTCATTACCATGGGCAACCACACCTTCCAGAAGCGGGAGATCGTGCCCTATATGGAGGATAACCGCCGGATCCTGCGCCCCTACAATTACGCCCCTCAGACCCCCGGCGAGGGCGTAGGCATTTACGAGACGAAAATCGGCGATGTGGCGGTCATTGACCTTATTGGCCGTGTCAATATGGACTACACTCCCGATAACCCCTTCCTGCTGGTAGAAAAAGCCCTGAAAAGTATTACGGCTAAAATCATCTTAGTAGAGCTTCACGCCGAGGCTACCTCGGAAAAATTAGCAATGGGCTATATGTTAGATGGCCGCGTATCTGCCCTTTGGGGCACCCACACCCACGTGCCTACCGCCGATGTGCAAATTCTCCCAAAGGGCACAGGCTACGTCACCGATTTGGGAATGACAGGCCCGAAGGTGTCGGTTTTGGGCATCCGTCCCGACCTGTCCATCGCCCGGTTCCGGGGTGACCTCCCCGAGCGTTACCGCTGGGCAGAGGGTGAGACCAAAATGGAAGCCGTCCTCTTTACGGTTGACAGCGAAAGCGGCCTATGCACCGCCGCAGAAAGGGTAAACCTATGAAGATACTGCACAGCGCAGACTGGCACTTGGACGCGCCGCTGCAAGGCTACGAGGAGCTAAAGGAGACGCTTCTGACCGTCCCCGGCAGAATTGCCGATATCTGCCGCCGGGAGAAGTGCGACCTGGTGCTCATCGCCGGCGACCTCTTTCACGGCCCTTACACCAAGCAGAGCTTCCGTATCCTCTGCAATGCCTTAAGGGAGATGGCTGTGCCGGTATGCATTACACCGGGAAATCACGATTTTATCACCCCGGATAGCCCTTATATGACGGAAATATGGCCGGAAAACGTACATATTTTCAAAAATACCCAAATGGAAAAGTACGTCCTTCCCGGCGTGACCCTTTGGGGCGCGGGCTACACCGCTATGGATTGCCCCGGGTTACTCTCCGGCTTTACTGCCGAGGGCGAGGGCTTACAAATCGGCATCCTGCACGGTGATATTACGCCCCGCTCCCCCAACTGTCCCATTACGAAAAAGCAGATCGCCCAAAGCGGTCTATCCTACTTGGCGTTGGGGCATATCCACAAGGGCGATATTTTTACCGCCGGGGATACGCTGTGCGCCTACTCCGGCTGCACCATGGGTCGTCACTTTGGTGAGAACGAGGAAAAGGGTGTCCTCATTTATGATACGGAGGATACGTCCCTCCGTTTCATCCCCTTGGGACTGCCCGCCTTTTATGAGCTGACCGCCCCGGTGGTCACCACCGCCGCCGATGCCATCGCCCGGTGCCTCCCGGCAGCAGGAGATAACAATTACTACCGCATTACCCTTACCGGCCACAGCGAAGTGCCCGACCTGCCTGCCTTGCGGGAACAGTTTCCGGAATTTCCAAACCTAACGCTCCGTGACCAAACCCTCCCCCCGCTGGACATTTGGAAGGACTTGGGCAGCGACAGCTTTGCTGGCCAGTATTTTTCCCTTCTGAGGGAAAATATGGAGTCTGCCGGAGAGGACGGGCAGCTTTGGCTTTTGGCCGCCAAGCTCTCCCGGCAGTTACTTGACGGTGAGGAGGTGCTGCTTCCGTGAAAATCTATAAAATGACAGCCACCTTTGGCAAGCTGCAAAATGAAACGCTGGCGTTAGAACCCGGCCTGAACATCCTGACCCACCCCAACGAATGGGGCAAAAGCACTTGGTGCGCCTTTCTCGTTGCTATGCTCTATGGCGTAGATACCAAGGAGCGCACCACCAAAGACACCCTTGCGGTAAAGGAACAGTACGCCCCCTGGTCGGGCGTGCCAATGTCCGGGTCAATGGACATCTGCTGGGAGGGACGGAACATTACCCTCCAGCGAAGCTCCACCCCCAAGACCCCTATGGGGAATTTCAGAGCCTTTGAGACGGACTCCGGCCTTCCTGTTCCCGAGCTGACAGCCGGCAACTGCGGAGAAATGCTCTTGGGCGTAGACAAAAACGTCTTTCTGCGCACCGGCTTTTTGCGGCTTTCTGACCTGCCGGTTACCGATGATGCAGCACTTAGAAACCGCTTAAACGCGCTGGTCACCACCGGTGACGAAAGCGGCGCGGAGGGTCTCCTTGTGGAAAACCTCAAGGAGCTGCGTAACAAATGCCGCCATAATAAGACAGGACTGCTGCCGCAGGCAGAGGCCCAGCGGGACAGTCTCTTAGACAAAATCCGCAAAATCGACACTTTAACTTCCCAAAAGGAAGTCCTTTCCGCCCAAATAGACCAGTTATACCAAGAAAAAGAGGCACTAAACAACCATCTCGCGCACCTCTCATATGCAAGATCCCAACGGGAATATACCCATCTTCACACCGCGCAAAAAGAAACAAAAACGCTCCGCAATCAGGTCGCAGAACTGGAAAAAGAAGTCGCCGCCCTCCCGTCCGAGAAGGAGACCCGCTATAAAAAGGCCGCGCTGTCTGACCTTCAGCAGGCAATATCCGCTTTGCAGGAAAAGGTGCTGCCGGATGCCCCGGAGCCGCCTGTCCCCCACCCGGCCTTTGCCGGTCTTTCCGCGGAGGGCGCAGTGACCCGCGCCCGGCAGGATGTCCACGCTCTGGAAACTCTCAGCCGCCCCACCTCCCCGGTATTTCTCCTTTTGGGGCTTGGGGTTCTTGCCCTTGGCATCGTTCTTGGGTTTATAAACCTCATTTTGACCTTCCCCTGCCTGTTCCTCTCCGGTTTGTTTCTTTCTATGCACCTGCGCAACCGTCAGGGGCAAAAAAAAGACCGAGAGGCACTGTGCCGTCTCTACGGTGACCTGCCGCCCGATCGCTGGGTCTCAACTGCAGAGGAATACCTTCGCGCCCTCTATGTCTACGAAAAAGAGCTATCTGCCTGCCGCAATGCCGAGAGCGAACACTTGCGGGAAAAGGCGATCATTTCCGCACGGCTTAATGACCTGACCTTGGGAAAGCCCATCTCCGAAGCATTGGCAAGCTGGGACAGTCAGCTTCGCCTTTGGGAAACGCTGACCCAAAAAGAAACCGCCCTATATCAGGCAGAAAGTCACGCTGAGACCCTGCGGGCAGTGCTGAAGCCTGTCCCCGCCCCAGAGACAGAGGACACACTTTTCTACACCGAGGAAGAAACCAGAATTCACCTTTCCCGAGTGGAAAGCTCTCTGGCAGGTGCAGAAAACCAGCTTCAGCAGCTATCCGGCCAGCTTGGGCTTTTAGGCGAAAAGGAAACCTATGACCGGGAGCTTTCCGCTGTTTCCCAACGGATTTCCGCATTAGAGGAACATTACGCTGCCCTGACCCTCGCCCTCGAAACCGCCCAAACCGCCTCCGAGAACCTACAGCGGCGGTTTGCGCCCGCCATTTCCAAGGAGGCGGAAAAGCTGTTTGCATCTCTCACAGGCGGACGGTACGAAAAGCTGCTGCTCAGTCGTGACTTTACGGTGGAGACCTCTGCCGCGGACGAAACCACTCTCCACAGCAGCCGCTTCCGCAGCGACGGCACGGTGGATCAGCTTTATTTGGCGCTCCGTCTGGCAGTAAGCAAGACCCTCTCCCCTGCCGCGCCCCTTGTACTGGACGATGCCCTCGTCCGCTTTGACGATGTGCGTCTGAAAGCCGCCCTGACCCTTTTAAGAGAAGAAGCAAAAAATAAGCAGGTTCTTCTTTTCACCTGCAAAAGCTGAGAGCAGTTGATAATTAATAATTAAAATGTCGGGGGGGGCGCCCCCGACGCCCCGCTACGCAATATCTCCTTGAACAAAATCGCCCCATCGAGGGGCGATTTTATTTCGGGTCGTCGTAGGCGCCGACCCCTACAATTTGTAATTTGTAACTTGTAATTTATAATCTACTTATGCTATAATAGTCAAAAATCCCCAAATTTCGGGAGGTAACAATGAAAATCATCATCGCCGGCGTAGGCAAGATCGGTATGACCCTCGCCCAGCAGCTTACCAAGGAAGGGCACGACCTGACCATCATCGACCATCGGCGCACCGTACTGGAAAATGCCCAGGAACGGTTCGATGCGATGACCCTTTGCGGCAACTGCGCCTACCGCACCACCTTACTCGATGGGGGCATCCGGGATGCCGACCTCTTAATTGCGGTCACCGGTGCAGACGAAGTCAATCTCCTCACCTGTATGACTGCCCACGGCCTGAACAGCCAGCTTCACACCATTGCCCGTGTCCGTGACCCGGAATATTCCGAGCAGGTAATGGCAATGCAGCACGTGTTCCCCCTTTCCCTGACCGTCAATCCCGAGCGGCGTACCGCCCAGGAAATCGAACGGCTTCTAAAATACCCCGGCTTTCTGCGGCGGGACACCTTTGCCAAGGGCCGCTCCGAAATCGTAGAGCTGCGGGTGGAGGCAGACAGCATCCTGCGGGACACCGCCCTGTGGGACTTAAACAGCAAGCTGGGCTGCCAGTTCCTTGTGTGCGCCGTACTGCGCGCAGGCACCGCCATTACCCCGAAGGGCAACTTTATCCTCAAGGAGGGCGACCGCATTTTCGTCACCGCCCCCAAGCAGCAGCTCTCCCGCCTCTTAAAAAAGCTGGGCATCCTCACCCGCCGGGTGCGAAACGCCCTGCTGTGCGGCGGTGGCCGTGTCAGCCACTATTTAGCGGGCTTTCTTGCCGCTGACGGCATTGCAGTGACCATTTTGGAAAGCGACCCTGACCGCTGCCGGGAGCTGTCTGAGCTTCTTCCGGAGGCTTCCGTCATCTGCGCCAACTGCACCAATAAGGCCACCTTAGAGAGCCAAGGCATCCGCCAGTTTGATGCCCTTGTGACCCTCACCGGGCAGGACGAGACCAATATGGTCATCTCCCTCTACGGCGATAGCTGCGGTGTGCCCCAAATCATCACGAAATTAAGCCACCGGGAGAATACCGCCATTGCCGATGCTATGAATTTGGGCAGTATGATCTCCCCCCGGGATCTGTGTGCCAACACCATCGTGCGCTACGTCCGTGCTATGGAAAATCAGACCGGTGCGGCCATTTCCGTCCATACCATTGCTGACGGGCAGGTGGAGGCGGTAGAATTTTTAGTAGAGGAAACCACGAGAAACCGCGGCATCCCCCTGCGCCAGCTCAAGCTAAAGAGCGATGTGCTGATCGCCTCCATCACCCGGGGCAGCCGCACGCAAATTCCCAACGGTGATTCCTTCATTGAAGCCGGTGATACCGTAGTCGTCGTTACCGGCAAGCACGGCGCACTCCAGCAGCTGGGCGACATTTTCGCCTGAATGAACGGACAGTTGACAGTTGATAATTATGGTGTCCGCGTTGCGGACATATTTAAATCATCGCGAAGCGATACCATAACTATTCACTATTCACTCTTCACTCTTCATTAAAAACCCTCTCCCGTAGGGGTCGCGCCCTACAATTCTCAAATTTGGACTGTGAATTATGAACTACAAACTTATCGGCCGATTTCTCGCCCGGATCATCTTAATAGAGGCACTCTTTCTCCTGCCCGCCCTCTTTATAAGCCTTGGCTGCGGAGAAGAAAATGCCGTCTCTGGCTTTTTACAGACCGTCGGCATCTTGCTTGCGCTGGGCGTACCTATGGCCGCCCTCTGCCGTAATGCCGAGAGCCGCTTTGGTGTCCGGGAGGGTATGCTCTGCGTCAGTATGAGCTGGCTTATTATGAGCCTTTTGGGGGCACTGCCCTTCTATTTCTCCCGCACCATCCCCAATTTTATCGATGCCTTTTTCGAGACCGCCTCCGGCTTTTCCACCACCGGCGCATCTATCCTTTCCGATGTGGAGAGCCTCCCCAAGGGACTGCTCTATTGGCGCAGCTTCACCCACTGGGTAGGCGGTATGGGCGTTCTGGTCTTTACGCTGGCCTTTTCCTCCGGTGAAAACGGTGCAGGCTTTACCATGCATCTGCTGCGGGCAGAAAGCCCGGGCCCGGATGTTGGCAAGCTGGTACCCAAAATGAAGCAGACCGCCAAAATCCTCTACATCATCTACATCGTGATGACGGTCATTGACATTTTCTTGCTTCTACTGGGCGGTCTGTCCCTATTAGATGCGGTCTGCCTTGGCTTCGGCACGGCAGGCACCGGCGGCTTTGGCGTGCGAAATGACTCGTTTGCCAGCTACTCGCCCTACATTCAGAATGTCACCACGCTGTTTATGTTCCTTTTTGGCATCAATTTCTCCTGCTATTTCCTGATCCTGATGCGGCAGTTTAAGAGCGTGATCCGCGACGAAGAGCTGCGGCTCTATATCGGCATTGCAGCCCTCGCTACCCTGCTCATCGGACTGAACACCTTTACCAACAGCTTTGACGGGGACTTTTGGGTTGCCCTGCGCCACGCGGCCTTTCAGGTCTCCTCCATTATGACCACCACCGGCTACTCGACTGTGGATTTTGACAAATGGCACAGCTTCTCCAAGGGTATTTTAATGATGCTGATGCTGATCGGTGCCTGTGCCGGCTCTACCGGCGGCGGCTTCAAGGTCTCCCGGGTGCTGATTTTGTTTAAGAATTTGCGCCGTAATATCCGTCAGGTAGTCAATCCCCGGAAGGTTATGGCCATCCGCTCCGGCGGACGGATTATGGACGAAAAGGTCATCACCAATACCAACGCCTACTTAGCGGCCTATATGTTCATTATGGTGCTTTCCGTTCTTGCCATCGGCATTGACGGGCACAGCGTAGAGACCAACATCACCGCAGTTTTCGCCTGCCTCAATAACATTGGCCCGGGACTTGGCGCAGTAGGCCCCACCTGCAATTTTTCAATTTACAGCGGTCTGTCCAAGGTCATCCTATCGCTTAATATGCTCCTTGGCCGCTTGGAGATCTTCCCCTTCTTAGTTCTCCTCTCCCGCTCCACCTGGCGGCGTAGATAAGAGATAATTTTCGTTAAAAGCTGTAGGGACACCCCTCCCGGGGTGTCCGCAAATTGGTACGGTGTCGACGGACACCCGAGGACGGGTGTCCCTACAATCTCTTTCGATGGCACATAGTAACTTGTAATTTGTAATTTCCTTCCCCCTATGCTATAATAAAAAAACAAATATTTTGGAGGTATTATTATGGAACGCTATGCTTGGAAAGCCACTGTACTGCCCGGTAAATTAGACGAGTACATCCACCGGCACAATAACATCTGGCCGGAGATGAAGGACGTGCTCCACGCCGCCGGCATCCGCAACTACACCATTTGGAACGTCGGCAACGAGCTGTTCGGCTACTATGAGTGCGACAGCATCGAATTTGCCGCCAAGGTGCAAGCCGAAAGCCCGGTAGTAGACCGCTGGAACGAATATATGAAGGATGTTATGCTTATGGAAATGGATCCCGTCACCGGTGCCCAACCCCTGATGGAGCAGGTCTTCTTCTTCGACTGAGGCACCCCCGCAAAGCCTCCCTTGTGCACAGGGAGGTGTCGACCGAACAGGTCGACGGAGGGATTGTCATTTATCTTACTTTATCAATCCCCCAGTCTCGCATACGCTCGACAGCCCCCATTACACAAGGGGGCCTTTTCCCGCAATTTATCATTTGTAATTTGTAAT
>JAFQPB010000032.1 GCA_017411905.1 Oscillospiraceae bacterium | reverse complement strand
TCTTCATCTCGCCGCCGTACCAGGTGTTCAGGATAACCTGCTCACGGGAGGTCAGGTTGAAGAGAACAGCAGTCTCAGAGTTGAGACCCAGCTCCTTGTAGTTCTCGACCTTAGCCTTGGAAGCGTTGTAGATGACGAAATTGGGCTCAAAATTCTTCAGTTCTTCCTCGGTGGGAGTGATGAACATATTCTTTACGAAGTGTGCCTGCCATGCTACCTCCACGATGAAGCGGATGGCCATACGGGAGTCGGGGTTGGTGCCGCAGAACAGGTCCATAACGTAGAGTCTCTTGTTGCCGGAGAGCTGCTTGATAGCCAACTCCTTGCAGGCCTTCCAAGCTTCTACGGAAGCGGGCTTGTTATCGTTGGCGAACTCGGGATAGGTCCACCACACGGTGTCCTTGGAAGTATCGTCCATAACAATGAACTTATCCTTGGGGGAGCGGCCGGTATAGATGCCGGTCATAACGTTGACAGCGCCCAGCTCGGTGAGCTGACCCTTGTCGTAACCCTCCAGAGTGGGATCCATCTCTGCCTCGAAGAGCTGCTCGTAGGTGGGGTTGTAGACGATCTCGGTAGTGCCGGTCATGCCATACTTTTCAAGATCTTTGATGTTCATATATGTTCCTCCTATAAACGGGTTGCGAAAACAGGTTTTTCGCCCCAAATTTTGACGTTTTTCAGCAGAAAAATGCAACAAATCCAAATTTGCTCCATCCTCCACCGCATACAGTATATCACATAAAAAAGGAATTGTCTACTATAATTTTACATTAAAATCGCACGGTGTCCTTCTGTACCGGAATATGTTTGACTATATATAAAAAGAATGCTATAATAGATATACTTCAAAAAAGGAGAGGAAATTATGAAAGTAAAAAAACTTCTTTGCTTGCTTCTGATCGGAGCTATGCTTCTGCCGACCTTGGCAGCCTGCGACCTTTTTGTGCCCCCGGTCAATAACCCTACCGAGCCCACACAGCAGCCTGCAGACCCCACAGAGCCTGCGGAGCCCGCAATCGAGCCCCTCCCCAAGGATAAAAAGTATTCCATTCTCTTTATCGGCAACAGCTATACCAAGCGGTATAATTTATCCACCGGTATCTTCGCGCCTATGGCAAAAGCGGCCGGCTACGATGTAGAGGTCACAGCCATTGTCAATGGCGGACATACCCTCGAAGAATTTAATGACCCCAACGATACCTACGGTGCGCAGGTTGCCGCGGCCCTTGCTCCCGAAAACTACGGCAAGTACGACTATGTTGTCTTTCAGGAATACAGCCTCCGCCCTGTTGCATCTACCGAAATATTCTATCAGAGCGCACGGGAGCTGGTAGGGAAGATCCGTGCTGCCGGCGCGACTCCTGTGCTTTATAACCACTGGGGCAGAAAGACCGGCTCCCCGGAGCTCAGTCAGCTTAATTTGACCAACGAGTCTATGACATGGAAGCTGGCGGCTGCCGGTCAGGCCATCGGCGAGGAGCTGGACATCCCCGTTGCCTATGTCGGTCTTGCCTTCTATGATATTTTCACCAATACCGACATTGAGATCTACGATCCCGACTTCTCCCACTCCATTTATGAAGGCAGCTTCCTTGCGGCCGCAACCATTTTTGCAACGATCTTCGGTGTAGATCCCACAACCGTCCCCTATGCAGGCGATCTTGTGAGCGCTTCCGCCATCGTAAAGCTTCCCGAGGCTGCGAAAAACGCAGTATTTAATACCCCCGAGATTCCCGAGGAATATCGGACCACCACCACGCCGTAAAAGGCAGGGTTTTATAAGATAGCATCTGCTTATTTGACACTATGCGCAGGGACGCCCTTTCGGGGTGTCCCTGCAATTTACTTTGGTGAAGGACTATATTTGTCAATTATCAACTGTCAACTCTCAATTAAAAAAAACGACGCCGCAAGGGCGGTACGCCACAGTGATGAATTGGTTTTGAACCGTCCCTTTTCCGCTTAACTGCACAAAAAATTCCCGAAATGCGTCAGCATTCCGGGAATTTTATTATTTGTTAATCAAAAAAGTTACGACTTCAAAACTGCATCGCACCTGAAAAGAATGAAGATTTTTCTGAGATAAGGAAAAAACCGCAGGAATCCTTTGTGGATTGCGAGGATTTTTGACGCAATATCAGGAAAATATACGGCTTTTCAGGCAATTTATCACTATGGCGCACCGCCCAAGGCGTCGTTTTTTATAGGGGCGATTGTTTGATCTTGGCATACCGGCGGGGGTACTGGGGCGGTGTATGGGCGGTCTTTTTGAAGACCAAAACCGTATGCACGCCGTCATCTACCGGAAAGTCTGCGATCTTCTCTAAGGTAAGACCTAATTTACGGACGGCATTTTTGGCTTCCTCCAGCTCTTCCCTTGCGGCAGAGCCCTTCATTGCCAATATTTTGCCGCCTACTTTTACGTAGGGCGCGGTCAGCTCCAAAAGGATATTGAGCCTCGCCACAGCCCGGCTGGTGGCAACATCGTAGCTTTCCCGGCAATCGGTTACAAATTCCTCTGCCCGGGCGGTGACACACTGGGCATCTACACCCAAGGCGGGCAGTATCTCAGAGAGCCAGTTCATCCGTTTTCCCAAGGAATCCAAAAGGGTAAGTTTTACTTCCGGGCAGGCGATCTTTACCGGCACACCGGGAAAGCCTGCGCCGCAGCCTACGTCGATCAGCCTTTTCCCGGAGAGCTCCTCCAAGGATAAGAGAGATAAGCTGTCGAGCAGATGGAGCCGCGCTACCTGCTTCGGCTCGGTAATGGCGGTGAGGTTCATCACCTCGTTTTGCCGGATCACGGCCTCACCGAACGCGGTGAGCTTAGCAATACGTTCCTCCGGCAGAGAAAGCTTCAGGGCAGGTAATCCTGCAATCAGTGTTTCTTTCATCTTCTGTTTTTGGCATTGGGAAGACCGGACAGGTCTACCTGAGTCTCGTCCATAGGATCAAAGGATGGAGTGTCTTCGTCCTCCACGTGGTTGGGCAGATAGACCTCCTGAATATACCAGGAGACCAAAAGCTGCACATTGTTGCGGAAATCGTTGGCACTCTCTGTATTCTTATAGAAATTATCGATAGCCTTGATTTCGGCTCCAAAGTGGGAAAGCTCCTCGGCCATCAGCCGCTGGCAGGCCGCTTGGGCATTGTCGGAGTTAAAGGACTGCAGTGCTTTCAGACAGTACCGGTAGGCATTGAGATAGCCGGAATAGACGAAATAGGGGTTAGAATTATGGGTACAGGCCAAAAATGCGGCAAAGTTGGCATCCCGGTCGGCATAGATACTGATCCGGTGCGCCATTTCGTGGCACATAGCATAGGGCATCAGAACACCGGGAACCTCGGGATTGACCGCAGATTCGCCGGTCAGGCTCACGGTCATACCGGTGGTGCCGGTGCCGGTATAGTAGCCGCTCCAGCTCAGCTTCTTCACGGGCACGGTGCTGTTGGCAAAAACGGAAAATTTCCGGTCATAAACCAAGGAATGGAAGCCGTCGGAGGCCTGATTTGCCAAGGCTTCAAAGCCGGGGGCGGTGGGTTTGCCCTCACCAAGCCGGTTACTGGCCTTTTTTGCTTCCGTAAGGTAATACTTTGCGGCCTCCTCCAATTCAGCAATGTCGTAATTGGTGACGGTCATTTGGATATCGTCTGCCAAAGGGCCGGCATAACGGTTTATACCGAAAACACCGAATTGCAGGAACAGGATCAAGCTGGCGGCTGCGGTGATCCAGCCGGTGACCTGCAGCACATTCCAGTGCAATACGATGGCCAGCACCAAAAACGTGCACACAGCCAAAACACACAGTACCAAAAAGACCTGCCAGAGGCAGAAGGTAACGCCGCTGCTCCACTCGGCCATACTGCCGGAGATCATACGGGAAATATAGGGGAAGATCATATCCACAAGGGTGGGATGGGACTTGGCAAATTCTGTCAGTGCCAGTGTACACGCACCGATAATGCCGGCGGTCAAAAAGCCGCGCCAATATTTCAAAGGACATACCTCCTTCTAATTTGCGTACAATCGTACAATATAGTATAACACAAAATAATACGCTTGTCATTAAAAATTTTTAACCGGGCATATCTTCCAAAACGGCCAGTACACCGTCCTGAAACGGGGCGGTGATACGCACCGGGAGCACCTGATTATGCAGCTCTTTTTCGGTTTTTACGTAGATTTTCACGTAATTGGGTGCGTGGCCGGTAAAATAGCCGTCCTCTCTTTCTTCAAAGAGCACATACTCCCACTTTCCTGCCATATTTTCCCGATAGGAAAGAGACATTTTTTGGGCGACGGCAATGGCTTGCCGGCTGCGGGCTTCTTTCGTTTCATTGCTGTGCTGACCGGGCATTTTGTCTGCCGGTGTGCCGGGTCGGCGGGAATAGGGGAAAATATGCATATCCGCAAAGCCGCATCTTTCAATAAATCGGAGGCTTTGCTGAAATTCCTCCTCGGTCTCTCCGGGAAATGCAACGATCATATCGGTGGTGATGGCACAGCCGGGAAAATGCTTTTTAAGAAGCTGCACACTTTCCAAATACCGAGCGGTATCGTATTTCCGTTTCATCCGGGCAAGGACACTGTCACAGCCGGACTGCATAGAAAGATGAAAATGGGGACAAAGGCCGGGGAGCTTTTTGATCTTTTCGCAAAATTCCCCGGTGATGATCCGGGGCTCTAAGGAGCCGAGCCGCAGCCGCATTTCGGGCACTGCAGAGGAAAGGGCTTCTAAAAGTACAGAAAGTCCCGGTCTTCCCGGCAGGTCGCGCCCCCAAGAGGCGATCTCAATGCCGGTGATGATCAGCTCCCGATAGCCCTTTTCCCAAAGGGTCTTGGCTTGGGATACCGCTAATTCCACGGTTGCGGAGCGGATCGGCCCCCGGGTGTAAGGGATGATGCAATAGGTACAGAAATTCTGACAGCCATCCTGCACCTTCAGCATTGCCCGGGTGCGGCCGGTAAGACCGCCGGGAGGAAGGATCTCGAAATCGTGCCGTAAAAGGGCGTTATCCACCTGAAAAAGTACCTTTTTCTCCCGATAAAATTCCATTATATTTTGCAGAAATGCCACGCGGTCATTGCTGCCGCCGATCACATCCACAGAAAGGGCAGCAACGGATTCCATATCCCGCTGGGGATAACAGCCGCACACGGCAATGACAGCATCGGGATTGGCTTTTCGGCAGCGGCGGATGATGGCCCGGTTTTTCTTATCTGCCACGGCGGTGACAGAGCAGGTATTGATGATATATACGTCACATTTTTCTGTAAAAGGCGCAACGATATGCCCCTCGGAGATGAGGAGCTGCTCCATTGCTTGGGTCTCATATTGATTTACCTTACAGCCTAAGGTACAAAAACCGAAGATCATCGCAAATACCGCCAAAATAAGAGAGTTTGTAGTGTTATTATAAACAATAGGACAGAAAAAGCAATATAAATTGACAATTACCCAACGTACCTGTCATCCTGAGTGGAGAGCCAATGGCTCGAAATCGAAGGATCTTCGCACCACAGGTCTGTATTGCAAAAACGACAATGCGTAGATTCTTCGACTGCGTGCTTGCAGCATTCCGCGCAGAATGACACAAATGATGCGTGCATACGTGGAAAATCGTGTTAACATAAACTTAAAAATTCGACAGAAAAGTTGTAAAATTGTTAGAAAGTTATCCACATTTTCCACAGGGTTATCCACAGGGAAAACCGAAAAAGACCTTGTAAATCATAGCCGCATCCGGTCTCGGCCGGGTTTTCGACAAATTTGTCCTTTTTTCGCAAAATCATTTTTTGGTTTACAGAACACAGTCGCGAAACTGTACCTGCGCGGCAAATATCCGTTTGTCTCCGGCAGAATCGGAAAGCACGCCGTCCAAGTGCAAAAGACCGTCACCGTCCATTTGCCAATGCAGCCGGCAGGACTGTCCCGGCAGCAGCTCCTGCAAATAGCAGACGGTGCAGCACCCAATGGTATGGGACTTATGGAACGCCAGCGGAAGCAGGTCATCGACCCAGTCTAAGTAACGGGTGTTATTCATATGGCCGTTGCGGTCAAGCTCTGAATACTGCACCGTCCGGGAGGCGGTGTTTTCACAGGCAGCAGGGGCAAGGGATACAGGCAGGGGTGCTTCGCAGCCCCGGTTACAGCCGTCGATTTGGAGTCCTCCCCTACCCGGCAGCACAAGGCTTCGCTTTTGCGTATCCATCAGCACCCAAAGGCTGACCATCCGAAAGAGCAGCGTACCGTCCTGTCCGTAGCCCTCCACAGCACGGGGGTATGCCACCCGGGTGGTGACCATAGGCCAAGTTTTTAAGCGCACGGTCTCCCCTACCTTCGGCAGGGTGAAAACCTCTAAATAATGCCGGGTAACTGCCCAAAAAAGGTGCTTTTGCTGCAATTGCTCCCAATTATCGGAAAGCTGCGCTGCGTGCTCACCGGCAATGTCCTGGGCAAAGGATAATAGTGCAGAGGGCTTTGCCCGGCCAAAGGCATCGGTCTGCATATCCGTGAGCTGATATTCTTTTTCGTAGATTAGTTCCATATTTTGTCTCCCGGGGTGAAATATACAGTAAACGTTTTTTCTTTTCGGTAAAACTCTAAGGCAACAATGCCGCTGGACGGACAGTTATTGAGGGCATTTTGCAAGGTTGCCGGCGTGCGCAGAGGCTTTTCATTGACACGCACCAAAATATCACCGGGCAGGATACCCAGCTTGGCGGCCGCAGAATCCGCATCCACATGGATCACATAAACACCCATAGGCAGGGCATACAGCTTTTTGCAAAAATCGGAAATGCCCTGACAGGTAAAGCCGATGTCTGTACAGGTGACTACTTCGCCCTCCATATAGAGGGAATCTGCCGGGTTTCGGGTTTCTTCCGACAAATTCAGCACAGCAAGGGATTTTTGGCTGCTCAGCGGTTCTGCCTGCAAAAGCCAGAGAGCACCGGAGAGGAGTACGGCAGTCACAACTGCCAGCACCAAAACACCGGCAGTAAACAGACTGTTCAGCGGGTTGAGATTGCTGCCGCCGGTGCGGTATTCGTTTGTGAAGGGATGTTCTTCTCTGTGTTTCATAAATTACCTCAAATTACCGAAGGCAGGGTAAAAGTAAAGGCGGTATTGCCCTCCCGGCTGGAAACGGAAATATCCTCTCCGTGACCGCAAACAAGGGTTTTCACAATGTAAAGGCCAAGCCCCCAGCCCTCCTGCTTCCGGTTACGGCTCTTATCCAGCTTGTGGAACCGCTCAAAGACAAAGGGAAGCTCCTCTGCGGGGATGGCAGGGCCATCGTTTGCGACTGTGATGTGTATTTTGCCGTCTGCATCCAAGAGGGTAAGCCGGAGCGTTCCTCCCTGCTGACAGAATTTCACCCCGTTGTCCACCAGATTATAGAGAACCTGCGTAATAGCATCCTGATTGGCTACGGTATATAGAGAGTCCTCTGGGAACTGCACTTCTACCTCTAATTCCTTTTGCACGATCCGCTGTTCAAAGGATAAAAGAACCTGACCGGCACATTCACAAATGTCAAACCGGGTCTTTTCCTCCTCGGCAAAGCCACCCTTTGCCTGCAGACGGGAAATCTCCAGCATATTACGCACCAAGCGGCTGAGCCGCTTGGTCTCTTGGGAGACGATCTGCATATAGTATTCCTGCTTCTCCGGGGGGATGGTGCCGTCCAAAATGCCGTCTACATAGCCGCCGATGACGGTCATAGGCGTTTTCAGCTCATGGGATACATTTGCCACAAATTCTGTCCGCTGGGCTTCTAATTTTTCTAAGGACACCGCCATATTATTAAAGGCGATGGCCATCTCCTGCACCTCCAAGGGGTCGTACTTATTGACCCGAATACGGGCGGACATATCGCCGTGGCCGAAAGCCACAGCCGCATTTGCCATTTCTTTTAGGGGTGTGCTCTGCTTACGAACCAAAATGTTCATAATAAACAGCGCAACCACAATGGTGATGCCGGAGATATAAACGTAAAAGCCGCTGAGCCGGGAGAGTACCCGGGAGGTCTCAGAAAGGGGGGCAGACAAAACAACAATACCTACCGGCCTGTCATCGTCGGTAAGCACCGGCACGGAGACCACGTATCGGGGTGCTTCGTAAAGACCGGAAAGCACACCGGTATCTGCTACAGAGCCGGTCAAAAGCACCCTTTCAACAAAGGCTTTGGATACCTGCCTGCCTTGATGGATACAGCCCATAGGCGCGTCCGAGCAAAGAAGCAGTCTGCCCTCTGTATCGCAGATCACCGCATCCGCACCGGAAACGCTGGCAGCCACGCTGATATTCACAAGGAAATCGTGTCCTGACATCTCATTCTCTATGAAATAAGCACTTGCCAGCCGGGCAATGGTTTGACTGTTGGTTTTCAGCTCTGAGAGGGTGGTGTTATTCAGGTAGCTGCGGACGATGATATGGAAAAAAGAGCCCACGATGGTCAGCGTTGCCAGCAGCAGGAGCATACCCGGAATAAAGATCCGGCTGAAATAACTGCGCATAGTTATAAGACCTCGAATTTGTAACCAACGCCCCAAACGGTCTTAAGCGACCATTTTTCGGAGACGTTTTCCAATTTTTCCCGCAGACGCTTTACGTGAACGTCAACCGTCCGGGAGTCGCCGAAGTAGTCAAAGCCCCAGACCTCGTCCAGAAGCTGATTGCGGGTATAGACACGGATGGGGGTGGAGGCTAAGTAGTGCAGCAGCTCCATCTCCTTGGGGGGTGCATCTACCTTTTTGCCGTCGATGATCAGCTCAAAAGCATCCATATCGATGATCAGCTTATCGAAGGTGAGCCGGTTGGTATTTACGGTACGGACAGTATTGGTACGGCGGAGGATCGCCTCGATCCGAGCCAGTACCTCTTTCATTTCAAAGGGCTTTGTGATATAGTCGTCTGCGCCGGTTTTCAGTCCCATCACCTTATCGTCTGTTTCGCTTTTGGCGGTGAGCATAATAATGGGCACTTGGCTCTCTGCCCGGATAGCCCGGCAGGTGTCCCAGCCGTTCATCACCGGCATCATTACGTCCAGCAAGATCAGGTCGGGCTGCAGGGCGCGGAAGGCGTCCAGTCCCTGCCGTCCGTCATAGGCGGTATGCACGCTGTAGCCCTCTTTTTCTAAGTAAAGCCGCAGAAGCTCGGAAATGTGGCGGTCGTCTTCAATGAGAAGGATAGTGGTGGCCATAATTGCGCCTCCTAAGTAAAAGTTTGGTTTTCTTTTATTATAACCCATATTATAGCGGATAGGTGAATAATTTGTAAAGAGTTTCACCCCAAAATGTTAACAAGCACCTGTTTTTTTGAACATTCTATCGTGCAGCATCGCAGGGGCGGATACTATCCGCCCGCGGCCGACTGACACTCGCCCCTACAATTTCTTTCGATGGTGCTATTTAGGCTTGCTTTCTATGCCCCCGGCGGGTATAATCAAAATATAAAGTGATTGGAGGTATTCTTTGTGGATACGTTTATTGAAATCCTCAAGGCGATACTTTTCGGTATCGTGGAGGGTATTACGGAATGGCTGCCCATTTCCTCTACGGGACATATGATTTTGCTGGATGAATTGGTAAAGCTGAAGGTTTCCTCGGAATTTTATGAGATGTTTCAGGTGGTCATCCAGCTCGGTGCGATCCTTGCGGTGATCTTACTGTTTTTCCATAAATTAAATCCCTTTTCTCCCAAAAAGGAAGTAACCGAGCGGAAGCAGACATGGCAGCTTTGGTTTAAGGTAGTGGTGGCGGTGCTGCCCTCTGCGGTCATCGGGATACTTTTGGATGACTGGATGGATGCCCATTTTTATAACCACATTGTGGTGGCTGTCGCGTTGGTGGCTTACGGCGTGGCGTTCCTGTTTTTGGAACGGGAGGACAGACAAAAGCCTGCCAAAATCAGCGAGGTAACCGATATTGATTACCGCACAGCTCTGTTTATCGGTGCATTTCAGTGCCTTGCCCTTATTCCCGGTACATCCCGTTCCGGCTCCACTATTTTGGGTGCTATCCTTTTGGGTGTGTCACGGCCTGCAGGTGCAGAGTTTTCCTTCTTCCTTGCCATTCCCACTATGCTGGGCGCCAGCGCGCTGAAGCTCCTTAAATTCCTGCTGTCCGGGGTAGGCGCATCTGCGATGGAGCTTGTACTGCTGGCAGTTGGCTGCGCCGTGTCCTTTGGGGTGAGCTTATTGGTCATTCGGGCACTGATGGACTATGTGCGGAAAAAGAGCTTTGCCGCCTTTGGTATCTACCGGATCGTATTGGGCGGTATTGTCCTTATTTGGTTTTTGGTACAGCAGATTTTTTAAGGGGGTTCCTTTATGAAATATACCATTGAGAACGATAAACTGAAAATTACAGTCAATTCTCTGGGCGCAGAGCTTTGCAGCGTTATTTGCAAGGAAGATGGCGCGGAGCATATTTGGGAGGGAGATCCTGCGGTTTGGAGCGGGCAGGCACCTATTTTGTTCCCCTATACAAGCGTATTGCCTGACGGGAAGTTTACCGTTGACGGAAAGGTCTATGAGGGCGAGATCCACGGCTTTGCCCGGCGGTTTGAGCATACGATGGTGCGCTGTGAGAGCAATATTTTGGCTTTGGAGCTGGTTTCCGGCCCCGAAACCTTGAAAAAATGGCCCTTTGCTTTCCGGCTGGAATCCACCTTCCGCTTGGATGGGGATACGCTGCACCACTCTCTGCGGGTGAAAAATACCGGAGAACGGGCGTTTACTTTTGGTATCGGCTTCCATCCCGCCTTTGCCGTTCCTTTTGACAGCGCGCATACATACGAAGACTATGAACTGCGGTTTGATAAGTTAGAGTCCCCGCTTTGCCTGCTTTTTAATCCCGAGGGTGTGGTGACTTATTATTTGGGTAAAAATATCCGCCAGATTCCCATTGATGAGCAGCTTTTTAAGGATGGCAGCCATCTGATGGTGGGTCTGCAGTCGGAGACCTTGGGCATCTATGAAAAGGACTCCGGTCGGGCAGTGGTTTGCGACATTTCCAAAACACCGTATAATCTGATCTGGAGCAAAGCGGGTACCCCCCGGTTCGTATGCATCGAGCCTTGGCAGTCTACCCCCAGCCCCATTACAGAGGATATTTCTTGGGAGAATAAGCCGGCTACCGCCTGCCTTGCCCCCGGGGAAAGCTATATCACCACAATGAAAACCACATTCCGCAGATAAGAAAAGCCGCCGAAAGGCGGCTTTTTAATTGACAATTGATAGTTGATAGTTGAAAGTTGTGGTGTCTGCTGCGCAGACGAATACAAATCGTAGAGGTCGATGCCCGCATCGACCCGCGGGCGGATGTTGGCATCCGCCCCTACTCATCGGTTAATTTCGGGTTTATCCGTCCTGCAGAGAATATAGTCTATGCTTACGTTATAAAATTCTGCCAAGTGCAGTAGGGTTTCGGTGGGAGGTATCCGCTCACCGTTTTCAAATTTGGAAAGGAGCGACTGCTCGATTCCTGTCTGCATTTGCAAAGAGATCTGGGTATACCCTCTGTGGGTTCTAAGTTCCTTTAGCCTGTTGCGCATATCATCACCTAATGACATTATGTCATATTTACTCTTGACAATTATGACAAAATGTCATAATATAAAAGCCGGTAAATTATGCAGACGACCGGTGGGGAGCGATGGGAGCACCGACGGTGGCGGGAGGAGCGACCGGAGTGAGTGACGAAGGTCAAATGACCGAGGACATTCGCTGGGAACTGCAACAGGTTGCCCCTTCATATATATCTGCTTTTCGTAGCACGAATTGGTGTCATTTTAAATCGAAACAGAATGATATTATGCATATGAGGTGATAATTATGGAAAACCAAATCTGTCGAAAATGCAAGTATTTTCGCCAACATTACGGATTGGACGGAACAAAAATTTTCCGTTTACATTGTGGGCACTGTGTGCTGCCGAAAATGAGGGTCAAAAAACCGGATCAAAAAGCATGTGCAAGATTTGTGCAAGGGGATGATCCGGAAAAGAAATTTGTATCCAAGAAATATTTATCCAAAACCCTCCTTGACTGGATCCGCCAATTAGAGTTTTTGCCTGAAATTCAGGATGAAAATGCTCCATAGGCGGTGGATGGCGGGACGGGAGATCCGTCCTCCGCAAAAATATTATGTAAACGGGTATTGACTTTCGGAGGGGGCGTTGGTACACTAAAGGAAAAGGTTTGGAGGATGGAAAAATGAAGCTGAAAATCAATCGGAAAACGGTGCTGATTATATTCGCTGTTTTGGGCGGCTTGGCGGTTTTGGGTGGGGCTTTGGTGTTCGGGATCAACGGCTACGTGGTGCATTTTGGTGAAAAATACATCCTCTCCCCTACCGATGCCGCTGCCCTTTCCGATATGGACTGCATTTTGGTCTTGGGCTGCGGTGTCCGGGATGACGGAACGCCCAGTCATATGCTGGAGGATCGGCTCCGCCGGGGCGTGGAGCTTTATAAGGCCGGTGCGGCACCGAAAATTTTGATGAGCGGTGACCACGGCCGTACAAATTACGATGAAGTAAACACGATGAAGGGATATGCCATCGATGCGGGCGTGCCGTCTGAAGATGTGTTTATGGATCACGCGGGCTTTTCTACCTACGAGAGTATGTACCGGGCGCAGGATATTTTCTGCGCGGAGAAGATACTCATCGTCAGTCAGGAATATCATCTCCACCGGGCGATCTATCTTGCCCGGGCGCTGGGGTTGGAGGCCTACGGTGTGGCGGCAGATTACCGTACTTATTCCGGGCAGCTTTACCGGGATATTCGGGAGATTTTGGCGCGGGATAAGGACTTTTTTATAGCGATCTTCAAGCCCGATTACCCCTACGGCGGTGAGACCATTCCGGTTTTCGGCAACGGCGATTTGACAAATGATAAATAATCATAAATTACAAATTACGAATTACAAATTAAGAATGTAGCGAAAATCGTGTCATTCTGAGCGAAGCATTGAAAATGCGTAGCCGAAGAATCTACGCACGAAATATCTGCAATGCAAAAGCGATTTTGCGAAGATCCTTCGGCGCGGCTTCGCCTTGCTCAGGATGACAGGTGTAGTACTATTCGGAAAAACGAAAATTATCAACTCTCAACTATCAATTCTCAATTAAAAAAGACCGTCCGGGTGGACGGCCTTTTTTCTTACTTACTGAGGTATTCGTGGATGGCGGCGGCACCCTTCTTGCCTGCGCCCATTGCCAAAATAACGGTGGCGGCACCGGTGACGGCATCACCGCCGGCGAACACACCGTCACGGGTGGTCATTTCGTTTTCGTTGACGATCAGACAGCCCTTGCGGTTGGTCTCCAGACCGGGGGTGGTGGAGCGGATCAGGGGGTTGGGGCTGGTTCCCAGTGCCATAATGACGGTATCCACATCCAGCACAAATTCGCTGCCGGGGATCTCTACAGGACGGCGGCGGCCGGAAGCATCGGGCTCGCCCAGCTCCATACGGATGCACTTGATGCCGCAGGCACGTCCTTCCTCGTCGGAGAGAATTTCTACGGGGTTGCAGAGGGTCTTAAACTCAATGCCCTCTTCCTTGGCGTGGTGCTTTTCTTCCTCACGGGCAGGCATTTCTGCCTCACCGCGACGGTAAACGATGTAAACGTGCTCCGCGCCCAGACGCATTGCGCAGCGGGCGCCGTCCATTGCAACGTTACCGCCGCCAACAACAGCAACCGCCTTGCTCTTAATAATGGGGGTGTCGTAATTTTCGTCGTAGGCCTTCATCAGGTTGGTACGGGTCAGGTACTCGTTGGCGGACATAACACCCTTCAGGCTCTCACCGGGGATGTTCATAAACATAGGCAGACCTGCACCGGAGCCTACGAAAACAGCTTTGAAGCCCATCTCGAACAGCTCGTCAATGGTAAGTACGCGGCCAATGACCATATTGGTCATCACCTTAACGCCTTGGGCTTCCAGCTTTACGATCTCGTTGGCAACGATGGCCTTGGGGAGACGGAACTCGGGGATGCCGTAGACGAGCACACCGCCGGCGGTGTGGAGTGCTTCGAACATAGTGACCTCATAGCCCAGCTTTGCAAGGTCAGAAGCGCAGGTCATACCGGCAGGGCCGGAGCCTACAACTGCCACTTTTTTGCCGTTGGAGGCGACCTTTTCGGGCATTGCATTGATGTTGTCCCGGTACCAGTCGGCAACAAAACGCTCTAAGCGGCCGATGGCTACCGGCTCGCCCTTAATGCCGCGGACACACTTTGCTTCGCACTGGCTCTCCTGCGGACATACACGGCCGGAAAGAGCAGGCAGGGCGTTGGTGGAGGTGATGATCTCGTAAGCGGCCTTAAAATCGCCCTCCTGCACCTTTGCGATAAACTCAGGAATACGGACGTTAACGGGGCAGCCTTCCACGCACTTGGGGTTTTTGCACTTTAAGCAGCGGCCAGCCTCTTCTATGGCCATTTCTGCGGTGTAACCAAGGGTAACTTCCTTGAAGTTCCGGGCACGAACCTTGGGGTCCTGCTCCGGCATAGGGGTTTTCACAAGTGTCATATTAGCCATTACAGTTCCCTCCTTACTTGATAAGTGCCTTGCCCATAGCTTCCATACGGCAGGCGTGCTTCTCGGTGACCTCGGCCTCCCGGCCGCGGTACACGCTGTTACGGCTCATAAGCTCGGCAAAATCCACCTGATGGCCGTCAAATTCCGGGCCATCCACGCAGGCGAACTTCACTTCACCGCCAACGGTGACACGGCAGCCGCCGCACATACCGGTGCCGTCCACCATAATGGGGTTGAGGGACACGGAGGTGTGGGTGCCGAAGGGCTTGGTGGTGAGCGCGACGAACTTCATCATAGGCACAGGGCCGATGGCCAGAACCTCGTCAAATTCTTCGCCTGCTTCCAGCATTTCCTTCAGGGGCTGGGTGACGAGACCGTGGCGGCCATAGCTGCCGTCGTCGGTCATGAGAATCAGGCGGTCGGCAACTGCTTTAAATTCTTCTTCAAGGATCACGATGTCCTTGCTGCGGAAGCCGATAATGACGGTGACTTCTGCACCGGCTTCCTTAAAAGCCTTGGCAGAGGGCAGTGCGATGGCGCAGCCAACACCGCCGCCGACTACACAGACCTTCTTTTTGCCTTCTACGGGAGTGGGCTTGCCCAAGGGGCCTACGAAGTCCTGAATGTAGTCGCCTTCATTCAGACTGCCCAAAGCGATGGTGGCGAAGCCAACCTTTTGGAAAATGATGGTGACAGTACCCTTTTCCCGGTCGTAGCCGGCGATGGTCAGGGGAACACGCTCGCCTTTGTCGTCAATGCGGAAAATGATGAACTGACCGGCCTTTGCCTTCTTGGCAATAAAGGGGGCTTCGATGTCCATCAGGGTGACATTGGCGTTCAGTTCGACCTTGCGCACAATTTTGTACATCTTTATGATCCTTCTTTCTTAAGTATTAACTACTGGAATTATATGCAAATGCAGGCCGTTTGTCAACGGATCACTGCACCTTTGCGCTGGTAAGACACTTCCAGATGAGGGAAGCGTTTTCGTTATAAAACTCGCTGAGACAGTAGGCCTGCACCGTAAAGAAAGCCTCCTTGTTTTCCAGTACGATGGCCACATAAGTAAGCGTTCCCTCCGGGGCATCCTTTTCGTAGGTGAAGGTGTAAAAGCCGTCCCGTTTGGTCAGCTCGCAGGAAAGCTGATTTCCGTAGATCACGAAATTTCCGTAGGCCTCCAGCCCCATATTTTCGTATCCTGCGGGGAAATCTGAACGCTTTTCCCTGATTCCCAAGAAGCCCATACCGCCGTAGCTATAGAGAAAATCCTGCTCTGCAGCATAGCTTTCACTGCTTTTGTCTTCAAAATAACCGGGTATGCGGAGAGTCAGTCCCTTTGCTTCTACGGTCTGATAGCCATCCGTGCATCCGCAAAAGAGGTTAACATAAAATATAAACAGCAGGATCAGGGAAAGTGTCCGTTTCATTTAGATTTCTCCTTGTTTCGCCTGTAGAAGGTCGCGGCTCTCGGTCAGCAGACGCTCCTCCTTGGTGGGCTCGGGAGGTGGAGGCGGTGGGGGTGCTTCCGCTTCTTCCTCCCCATCCAGCTTCTTGCCGAGCTCGGAAAGGTGGTTGAGAAACTTTACGATCAAAAATACCACAAAGGCTAAGATCAGAAAGTTAATGACTGCGGAAATGAAATTTCCGTAGGTCAGGTAGTTGCGAACTTCCTGCACCACCTCAGTGCCGTCTGCATTTACGACGGTTTCATAGGTAGGCTCTACCCAAGGCATCCGGGGCAGCGCGATCTTTGCATCGGAAAAGTCTGCGCCGCCAAGGAAAATGTTGACGATGGGCATAATGAGATCGTTTGTCACGCTTTTTGTGATGGTGGAGAAGGCACCGCCGATGATGGTACCGACGGCCAGCGCCAGCGCATTGCCCTTTACGGCAAATGCCCGAAATTCATCCCAAAAAGCCTTTCTCTTTTTTCTGTTTTTCTTACTAAACATATTTGCTCCTAAAAATTCGGTTTATGCTGCGGTTACAAACTCCACAGACTCAAATACTTTGACGAGGGCATCCTTGTCATAGCTTTCTTCGGGGGTGGTAAAGGTGATCTGCCAAGTAGTGCCGTCTGCCAGTTCGATCATATAGATCGTTTCAATGTACTTGACGGAATCCTTTTCGGTGGCTTCAAAGGTATAAAGGGTAGCGTTGTCACCGACGGGCTCCTTGTACTTTGCGCCCATCAGCAGCAGATTGGTGCCGACCAGAGAGAGGGTGTTGTGCTTATAGAAGGTCAGTTCACCGCACTTGGTATCAAAGGATGCATCGCCAAAGGCATTTTCTTCCTTTTCCTCTACCTTGCCGGCAATGGTGAACTTAAAACCGTACTGGGAGAAATCTTTTTCCATAGGGATGAAGTCGCAGCCTGTGAAAAGCAGGGCAGCCAGCAAAACGATCGCGATTACAGATGTGATTTTCTTCATAGTGTTTTCCTCCTTGTTTGTTTACATAAAATTTTAATTTATTTCACTTAGCGGTTCCTGCAAATCCCTAAGTTACTCACAAAATGTATTTTTGGGGATATACATTCTCGGTTTACATAATATATCCCCTATTAAAGTTACTTGGCTTCGATGACCTCTAAGCCGCCAAGGTATTTACGCAGACATTCGGGAACCACCACAGAGCCGTCAGCTCTCTGATTCTGCTCCACGATGGCGGGGAAAATACGGGAAGTAGCAAGGCCGGAACCGTTGAGGGTGTGGACAAAGTCGATCTTGCCATCGGCGCGGCGGTAACGGATGTTGCCGCGGCGTGCCTGATAATCCCGTGCATTGGAGACAGAGGAAACCTCCTTATAGCCGTTCATGGAGGGAATCAGTATCTCAATATCATAGGTTCTTGCCATAGATGCAGAGCAGTCCCCTGCTGCCAGCTTGACGGTGCGGAAATGGAGTCCCAGACCGGCAACCAGCCGTTCTGCCTTGGTTACCAGCTCCTCGAATGCCTCGTCGGAGCCTTCGGGGGTTGTAAACTGGAACATCTCTACCTTATTAAACTGGTGGCCGCGCACCATACCCCGCTCGTCAGCCCGGTGGGAGCCGGCTTCCCGGCGGAAACAGGGGGTATAAGCGAAGAATTTCTTGGGAAGATCGGCTTCTGTCAGAATTTCATCCCGGTAAACGGATGCCAAGGCCGCCTCTGCGGTGGGCAGCATATAGAATGTACCGCCCTCGGTGGGGTGATTGGAGATCTTAAAGACCTCGTCGGCAAATTTCGGGAACTGGCCGGCAGTCAGACCGCACTGGTACTCTAACATATGAGGCGGCAGGATGAAATCGTAGCCGTCTGCGGTGTGGGTATCAATAAAGTAGTTGAGCAGTGCCCATTCCAAGCGCGCGCCCATACCGGTGTACATCCAGTTACCGCCGCCGGCAAGCTTCACGCCCCGCTCGTAGTCGATAAGACCCAAGTGAGTACACAGGTCAACGTGGTGCTTGGGCTCGAAATCAAAGCTGTGCTTCTCGCCAATGTAGCGAAGGGGCTCATTATTTTCCTTTCCGCCCGGGAGAAGATCGGCATCCGGCAGGTTGGGCAGGCTCAGCATAGCAGTGTAGTACTGCTCCTCCAGCGCACGAAGCTTCAGCTTATCGTCGGCAATGGCTTCATCGATCGCCACAGAGGCGGCCATATTTGCACTGATCTGGGCATCGATGGCGGAAATGTCCTCGCCACGCTTTTCTGCGCCCTTTTTCTGACCGAATAGCTTGCCGTTTTCCTTGGAAAGCTTATTTTTCTCGGCAGTTTTGGTTTCGGTAGCCGTTTTCAGGCCGCGAACCTGCACATCCAAATCCAGAATTTCATCGATGATTGCATCGCAATCTACCTCTTTTGCCCGAAGACCGGCCTTAACAGCCTCGGGATTTTCCTTAATACGTTTAATGTCCAGCATCTTAATTCTCCTCAGTCCTCAATAAGGCCGCTATTTTCCGGCATAATGATCATACATATAATATATGCAAGCACACCGCTGCCTGCAGCAACGGACAACAGTACCCAGCCGATCCGCACAAGGGTGGGATCGATATTAAAATACTCCGCGATACCGCCGCAAACACCGGCAATTTTCTTATTTACCCTGGAACGACACAGTTTTTTCATGATTTTCTCTCCTATTTCTTTAGTTGCATCAGCGCATCCAGCAAAAGCTGCAAGTCCTCAGGGCCGTAAAATTCCAGCTCAAACTTGCCTTTTCGCTTGCCGTTAATGATTTTTACACCCCGCCCAAGGATTTTGGACAGGTCCTTTTCACATTCAGAGATATAATCCACCTGCAAGGGCACATATTCCGTTTTTACCGGCTCCCGGGTGAGATTTTTGCACAAAAGCTCAGCCTGACGGACTGAAAGTCCAAGGGCGGCGATCTTTTGCGCCACGTCTGCCTGTTTTTTCGGGTCCTTTACCGTGAGAATTGCTCGGGCGTGGCCGGCGGACAGCTCTCCCTTACGAACCCGCTCCAAGACTGCCGGCGAGAGGCTCAGCAGCCGCAGGGCATTCGCTACCGCAGGGCGGGATTTGCCAACTCTCGCGGCCGCTTCTTCCTGTGTCAGGGAGAAATCTTCAATTAAAGACTGATAGCCTAAGGCTTCTTCCACGGGATTTAAGTCCTGCCGCTGCAGATTTTCGATCAGCGCCAGCTCCATTGCTTTTTTGTCATCTGCCTCGATCACAACAGCGGGAATCTCGGAAAGGCCGGCGATACGGGCGGCACGCCAACGGCGTTCGCCTGCGATGATTTGGAAGTAGCCTGTGGACAGCTCCCGAACTGTCAGGGGCTGCAGGACACCGTGAAGAGCAATGGAATCGGCAAGTGCCTGCAATTCCACCTCATCAAAGTCCTTTCGGGGCTGATTTTGGTTATTTTCAACTTTTTGGATCGGAAGCAGCCGGTAGGGTGTGCTTTCTGATGGGGTTTCTATGTCCATCATCAGCGCACCAAGACCGCGTCCCATACCTTTCGGTGTTGCCATATCTTCACCTCTTACAATTTTTTAAGTATTTCCTCGGCAATCGAACGGTACGCGACTGCACCGCGGCTGCCTTTATCATACGCGCTGACGGGAAGGCCGTGACTGGGAGCCTCTGCAAGGCGCACATTTCTCGGAACCACAGTCGCAAATACCTTTCCGGGGAAGTGCCTGCGCACTTCCTGCGCTACCTGCGTGGAGAAATTGGTTCTGCCGTCAAACATCGTCAGCACTACGCCGAAAATCTCAAGCTGGGGATTTACCCGCTTTTTTACGAGCCGCAATGTATTCATCAGGTCTGCAAGGCCTTCCAATGCGTAATATTCGCACTGGACGGGAATGAGAATACTGTCCGATGCGGCCAATGCGTTAATACTGAGCAGCTCCAAGGAAGGTGGGCAGTCAATAAAAATCACATCGTACTTGTCTTTTACTGCACTAAGTGCAGTTTTTAACCGCATATTCGGGGACTCCATTGCGATCAGCTCCACAGCCGCACCGGCTAAATCTGCGCTGGCGGGCAGTACATCACCAAATTTCGTTGAAACAATGGCCTCCTCGGCTGGCACGTCGTTGATCACTACGTCGTATACGGATTTTTTCAGCTTTCGCTTGTCCAGTCCTAATCCGGACGTGCCGTTTGCTTGCGGGTCAAAGTCGCATAGCAGCACTTTCTTTCCAATTTCGTGTAATGCGGCGGTCAGGTTGACTGCGGTGGTGGTTTTGCCCACGCCGCCTTTTTGATTGACAACTGCAATAATCTTACCCATAATAAATTCCTTTATATCCAAATTGTTTCACGTGAAACAGAAGAATAAGAGAAAAAATGTTTCACGTGAAACATAGCAATGCGTTACCAGAGCTTTGGTGCTTTCGGTATGTTGTCCGGCATACCAAACATCCAAAGATAAACAAGCGCGCCAATAGCGAGAATCAAAAGCAGTAAGGTAATGGAAAAGGCGAAGGCCAGCCTGCGGGCAGTACGCTTAGACAGAAGATACTGATCCTCCATCGAGCCAAATAAATGCTTGCTCTGCTTTTTAGGAGAAACAGGGGAGGGCTGTACGGGAATAACGACAGGCGTTCCTTTGGGAACGGGATACCCCTCCATCTCTTGCTGACATTGCTCACAAAAGAAGGCCTTGCCAGTAGTTTCTCTGTTGCAGTTTAAGCAGTTCATTGTACCGCTTCCTCTCTCTATGACGTGTGGTAATCGATACCTTAATATATTATATAATATAAATCCGGTTTCGTAAAGTCAAAAATCACAAAATGCGGAAGGATTTTTTGTGCAATACGGATAATTAAAAAAATATTTACTTACCCTATTGACAATCGCGTGACCATATAATATAATTAAGCTACCACAAGAAAGGAAGTGATGATAGCAATGCAGTGGAATATACCCGGAACGGTACTCTATGCGCGCCGCGAGACAGATGGAGATGGGGAGCAGATGCTCCGTTCTATGTTTCTCGGTGGGGATATTACCTTGGCGCAGGTTGCCGGAATCACCGGCTTAGAGCCGTATACAGTGCAAAATTGGGTAAAACGGGGCTTTTTGACACCGCCGATGCACAAAAGGTACACAATCGACCAGCTTTGCCGCATCATTAACATCAATATGCTGCGGGGCGTGTTCTCTCTGGAGAGAACCTGCGGATTGCTGGGCTATATCAACGGGCAGCTTAACGACCGGTCGGATGATATTATCGGAGATGCGCAGCTATACTTTATGTTTATTTCCTTAGCATCCCGGGCCCAGCAGCTTACCCGGCCGGAGGCCTGTGAGCGGATCCTTTCGGAAATGCTCAGAGATTACAGCGAGCCATACCCGGGCGCAAAGGAACGGGTAAGCAACGCTCTAAAGGTTATGTTAACCGCTTACTTGGCGGCGCGTATGCGGTCTTCTGCGGACGGTATGCTTGCGGAGTTAGAGCAAGAAGGAAAGAAAAGTTTGGAAAATGCAGAAATTTAAGCAATAAATTACATTTTAAGGAGTGAAAGTTATGGAAATTAAATTTACAAACACAAGCTATTCCAGCGGCGGAGGGCGTTCCTTCGATCCGAAGGGCCTTGCGAAGAAGCTGGTGATCGCTGCGGTCGTGCTTGTGCTGGCTGTTGGCGCATTGAGCAGCTTCTACACCGTTGACGACAAACAGCAGGCGGTGGTAACTACCTTCGGTAAGGTGACAGATGTGACCGATGCGGGTGTCCATTTTAAGCTGCCCTTCGGTATTCAAAAGGTCAAGACCGTAGATGTCCACGTATTCCAAAAGATCGAGCTGGGTTATACAACCGGAAAGGGCGATTATACCACAAAAACCTCGGAAAGCACTATGATCACCGGTGATTATAACATCGTAAACGTGGATTTCTTTGTAGAATATAAGATTACCGACCCTGTCGCTTATCTTTATTCTTCTGTTGAGCCGGAATTGGTGCTCAAAAACCTGATCCAAAGCCAAGTACGAAACGTTGTCGGCTCCTCGGAGGTAGACGCAGTACTCACCGACGGCAAGGAAAATATCCAGATGCAGGTTCGGGAGCTGGTAATGGAGATTTTAGCGGAATATGACATCGGACTTTCTTTGGTAGATGTACGTATTCAGGACTCCGAGCCGCCTACCCAAGCGGTCGTAGAGGCCTTTAAGGCGGTGGAAACCGCAAAGCAGCAGGCAGAAGCGGTGGTCAACAATGCCAAGGCCTACCAAAACGCAAAAATCCCCTCTGCGCAGGCAGAAGCTGACCAGCTTATTCAGAACGCCCAGTATCTGAAGCAGAAGCGAATCAACGAGGCGAAGGAGCAGGTGGCAATGTTTGTTGCCCGCTATGCGGAATACGCCAAAAACCCGGACATTACGGAAAGCCGTATGTATTATGAGGCCATTGCCGAGATACTCCCCGGCGTAAAGGTCTATATCAACACCGGTGACGGCAGTACAGTAGATATGCTGCTGCCTCTGGAATCCTTAGTAGGAGGTAACTAAAGCTATGAAAAAAGGCTATATTGTTTTATTGATTGTGGTGTTTGCGCTTATCCTTGTGGCTGCCGATGCATTATATGTAGTGGAAGAGAACCAGTACGCCTGCGTTTTCCGTTTCCAAGAGATTGTGCAGACAAAGGCAAAACCCGGCCTGAATGTGAAGATTCCTTTTATCGATGAAGTAAAGTACTTCACAAAGGCCACGATGCTCTACGACATTCCGCCCTCTGAGGTCATTACCCTCGATAAGCAGAATATGACTGTAGACTGCTATATTTTGTGGCAGATCTCCGACCCTCAGCAGTTCTACCGCTCCGTCGGTACGGTCTCCGAGGCGGAAGTCCGTTTGGATGCCAGTACCTACAGTGCTCTGAAGCGGGCAATGGGCCAGCTTGCCCAGGCCGACATCATCAATTTGGATCCCGGCGCAGAGCGCAATCAGATATACGACGGCATAGCAACGACTGTAGATAAGGATGCTGCAGGCTACGGTATCCGGGTTTTGGATGTGAAGATTAAGCAGTTTGACCTGCCGGAGTCCAACCTGAACGCCGTTTATAACCGTATGATCTCCGAGCGGAACCAAATGGCAGAGAAATTCACCGCTGACGGCAACTATGAGGCTTCCATCATCCGCAACGAAGTGGATAAGAAGGTAAATATCATCGTTTCCGATGCAAAGGCGCAGGCCGCTGAGCTGGAAGCAGAGGGCGAAGCAGAATATATGCGTCTGCTTGCGGAAGCCTATAATACCAAGGAAAAACGGGAGTTTTACGAGTTTACACTGGCTTTGGAGGCACTTGCAAAGAGCCTGACCGGTGACAATAAGACCGTTATTTTGGATAAGGACTCCGACCTTGCCAAGATCCTGATGGGCACGAAATAATTGACAAATTTTATTGTAGGGCGGGAGCAAGCCCTCGCCCTACACTTATTTTCGATGGTGCATATTTAAATCATCGTGCAGCGATACTATAATTCTGCATTTCACATTCTGTATTAAAAATAAGGACAAGTCCGAAAAGACTTGTCCTCTATTTTATCTTGTTCCTCTGCGGTAGCCGTCCCGGTCGTAGCGGATGGAAATGATGATATTCAGCGTGAGGGTGGTTAGTGCCACCAAAATCAGCTCCACCACCACGCAGGCGGCACAGCCGGTAAGTACGGTGGGAATACTGCCCTTCAGCAGGATAATAAAGGCCACCAGTGCGCCAAGGGTCATCACACCGCCCAGAATGATGTATACAAGTCCGCCGATGCGCTGGGAAAACTGCCAAGCCTCCACGCTGCCCATACCGAAATAGGTGCGGTAGCCAAAGGTGTGGTTCGCTTCTGCAGGGGGCTTTAAGAAGTATGTAAGGCCGAGCCCTAAAATCAGCAGCGGCAAAAAAAACGTGATGATTCGCGCAAGCAGCACGATGAAGCCAACGGTAGCATTGACCTCCGGGAGGAGCTTGGCAATGTCGAAGCCTCCCAAAATTTCCATTATTTTATCCATAATTATTTCTCTTCCAAGAACTGCTCAATTTCGCAAATAAAGCTCTGTACGTCCTGAAAACGGCGGTAAACAGATGCAAAACGGATATAGGCCACCTCGTCCAAGGGTTTGATCCGCGCCATAACCATTTCACCGATGCGGTCGGTGCTGACCTCGCGGATAAGGTCGTTTTGAAGGGCCTGCTCGATTTCCCGGGTGATCCGGTCTAAGTCTGCCGTATCTACCTGCCGCTTGTCGAAGGCGCGCATCATAGAGGTCAGAATTTTGTTACGGTCAAAGCTCTGGCGGGAGCCGTCCCGCTTTACAACGATAATGGGCTGACTTTCCAAGCATTCATAGGTGGTAAACCGCTTCTGACAGGCAAGACATTCCCGGCGGCGGCGAATGCTGGAGCCGTCGTCCGCATGGCGGGAGTCGATGACCTTGCTGTCCTGAACGCCGCAATAAGGACATTTCATAAGCAAAATCCCTTCCATTCTTTCTATTAAGCCGAGGGGAGTCGAACACCGACAGCCCCACAGCAGTTCTTTTGATTGTATTTTTCCTTATCTTCCTTGCCTTGCGTCAGCAAGGCTGCGTCATCTGCGCAAAAATCCAAATTACGAAGGGAATATCCGTCTGATATTTTCGAGGGATTTTCCGCAGTATTGGCGGAAAGCTGCAGCTCAAAACCTATCGGGGTTCAACTCCCCTCGGCTTAATTGGATTATAGCAAAAGAAAAGGATGCTGTCCAGCTTTTTTTACCTGAAAAAACGGTGTTTTGGGTTGCCATTTTGGAAAAAATAGGGTAAACTAATGAAAAAGAGGGGGAGATGCTATGACCAGAAACGGAAAGCTGTGGCTTAGTTGGGGCGTTATGTATGTTTTATGTACCGTTTTCGGCTTTATAAACACCGATAACGGCTTTTTACAGGCCATTTTTGCGCTCTTTTCTATGGGCTTTTTTCTGCCCGGCGGTATTCTCCTTTACGAGGCAGTCACAGAAAAAAACAGAAAAACAGTGCGCCTGATTCGCGGTATTTGTGTGGCATCGCTTTTGCTGACGGTGCTGCTGATTATCGCAAATGTGCTCACACTGCCCTCCAGCGAGGCGGTAGGTGACCGGATGAACGGGCTTTTGATCATCGTATCTACCCCAATGTTTGCCAGCCAAGCGTGGGCACTGAGCCTGTTTTTGTGGGCGTGTCTGCTGATGGGCAGCTTTTTCAAGAAGACAAAGAGAAGCAGATAAAAGGAAGGTCGCAAGACCTTCTTTTTAATTGATAATGAACCGTAGGGGGCGATGTGGGCATCCGCCCCCACAAAAAAACACCCCGTTTCTCCGAAGTGCCAAAAAACGTAGACACAGAGCCACTTTTTGCCACCTTCTCAAAATAAAAATGGGAAAAAAGTGGGAAGATTTTTCCGAAAATCTGTGCTATAATGGTAACGTGGATGATAGGCGTTGAGAGTTGATAGTTGAAAGTTGAAAATTTAGCTGT
>JAFQPB010000031.1 GCA_017411905.1 Oscillospiraceae bacterium | reverse complement strand
GTTTTGATTTGCTTCTTGATCAAGCAAGTATGTAATCAAAAAGCATAAAAACAACAGGAATCGTTAGACAGGAAAGAATATGGGAAACCAAAGCCATACCAGATGCAACCTTTGTGTCCTTGCCTAAAGCGCTGGGGATAATAATGGTGTTCAGACCCAAGGGCATGGCAAGAGAGCAGACAGCACAGGTAACAAAGGTCTTCGGCATTGGAAAAACAAATACTACCGCGAGGAAAATCAAAGGATAGACAAGCAATCGCAGCACTGTAACCAGATAAACACCTTTGATTTTAAGCACCTCCCGCAAGTTGAACTGAGCAATCGTCATACCGGTGAGTAGCATAGCGATGGGGGACATGCAACTGCCTGCTGTGGAAGCTGCGGAGCTGACAAACTGAGGGACGGGCATATTCGTCAGACCAATCAGCACGCCCAAAAGCATGCCTGCAAACATAGGATTCACAAAGCTTTTGGCACGCTGCGCCAAGGTCTGCTTTTCTGTGCTGCCGCCCATCAGAAGAACCGGCACACCCCAAAGATAGATCAGTGTCCAAAGGAGCAGGGTAAAGATCAGATACTCCAAAAAGATATGGGGGAACAAGGCGCTTACTACCGCGTTTCCCATAAATCCGAAGTTGGAAAAGCACAGACCGTAGGTATAGATGTTTCTTTCGTATTTATCCTTGCTGCAAAAACGGACACACAGCAGCGACAGGCCAATAGCAAGGATCGCCAAAGCCAAGCTGCCCAAAAGCAACTTCCAAGCTACGGTGATGGTCTGTACAGTAAAGTTGTCTATAAACGTCCCCAATACCAGTGCCGGAATGAAGAATGTGTTTTCCAACTTGGAGAGCACAGTCTGCGCATTCTGAGGCACGAACTTCCACCGGGAGAGTATGTAGCCGACTGCGATAAACAGGAACAGAAATGCGGTTTGGTTTAATGTTGCAGTAAAAACAGTCATTTCTTTACCTCTATATCACAGGTGCGCCTTCCCACTCGTCAGCAGGTTCTACATCCATAATTTTGGCAATTGTCGGCGCAATATCCAGAATGCTGCCGCCGGGAAAACGCTTGCCTGCTTCAAATTGCTTGCCGAAATAGAACATAGGGATGGTGGTGTCCTCCGGCAGATCTGTGCCGTGGGAGCGGTCGTGACCGCCGTGGTCGGCGGTAACGATGACAGTATACTCATCGCCACATTCTTCAATGACCCGTTTGATGTTATCCACGGCAATGGAAATCCGGTTCAGGTATTCCTCTGTCATCCAGCCGCTGTCGTGGCCGCCCTTTTCGTCGGTCTCTACCATATACAGAAATACGAAATCCGGCTTGCTTTTGCGAATACGGGCCAGTGCGCTGTCTGTCAGGGCGGTATCAGAGCTTTCCTCCGTGTAGGCGTTAATGTACTCGGCGAACTTCAAAGAGGCAGGTTTTGCAATATCCCGCAGAGGCTCCCAGCCGTAATACATTGCGCAAATTTTCTTTGCGTTTTTCAGATGCTCAAACAGTCCGTTGATGGGTCGGGCCATGGGCAAATACAGATTCGTAGTAATGCCGTGGCGTTCTGCCGGTACGCTGTGAAACAAGGACATATGACACGGCAGTGTCACCGGGGGCAGTATAGTTTGGCCGTCCAGTGTGTAATAAGCCATCTGCATCATTTTCTCAATATACGGATTTTTACAGGTAAGAAATCCATCCGGACGCATTCCGTCCACGGAGATCAGAATCACTTTGTTTTCGTTCATAATAAACTCCTTATTTGCTTGTATATCGTATTTCTTTTAGGACTTCATTGCGCTCTGCAATGTGTTTTTGCAAGGTTTCATAATTTTGGGAAGCAAGGGACATCATCAGCGCATCTAAAATGCAGATATGCGCAATTCTTGCGGAAACCGCTTCAACAGGGTAGTTTTTATCATCGGAAAAGGCAATCAGATGATAATCGCTTTCCATTGCAAGCCTGCTGTGGGCAAAACTGCTGATGGCAACTGTGTCGGCACCGGCTTTTTTCGCCCGCCGCATAGCATCCACTGTTGCCTTCGTACTGCCGCTGTGGGAAATACAGACTGCCACATCACCGGCTTTTAAATTTGCAGCTGTAACATTCATAAACAGGATGTAAGTACAGGCAGATGTTGCGATGCCCAGCTGTGCAAAGCGGTATTGGGCGTCCATTGCGATGACGGAGGAGGTTCCTACACCAAAAAACACAACCCGGGTCGCTTTCTGCAAAAGCCGGACAATGGTTTCTGTCTGAGAAAAATCAATCATAGACAGGGTGTCCCGCAGCGTGTTTATTCCGGAGGCGAACACCTTGCTGAAAACTTGTTTGGGTTCATCCCCCTCACCCACGGGCAGCATTTCAGCCGCAGATGCCTTTTTGCCCAGTCCCGCAGAAAGACAGATTTTGAAATCGGAAAAACCCGTTGTCCCAATGCTTTTGCAAAAGCGAACCACTGCCGACGGGACTGTGCCGGAGTGTTCTGCCAGTTCCTTCACAGTCATTTTTACAGCATCTTTCGGTGATGACAAAATCGTGTCCGCGATTTTCTTTTCCGTATCCGTTAAACTGTCATAGCAGTTGTGTATCCTGGAAAGCATATCGTCCTCCTTGGGGTAGAATTTATTTCTAATTTTTTATATATATTTGGAATATAATTCTAACACCTTCGCGTAATTATGTCAAGGGAATCATTAAATAAATTGGAAAAAATGATCGTTTCATTAAAGAATGACAGGGGCGCTTTGCCCCTGTCATTCTTTTATCCGGCTGCCTCTAGCATATTTTCGATGAAGATGCCGTAGCCGCTGGTGGGGTCGTTCAATAAAACGTGGGTGACGGCGCCGATCAGCTTGCCGTTTTGCAGGATCGGGCTGCCGCTCATGCCCTGCACAATGCCGCCGGTGGCGGCCAGCAGCTCGGGGTCGGTGACTTGAATGCAGAGGTTGCGGGTTTCCGATAAGTTATTTCTGACTTCGGTTATACGGATAGTATAGGCTTTAGGCGTGGTTCCCGCCACGGTGCAGAGGATCTGCGCCTCGCCCACCTCGATCTCATCCTTGAGGGCAATGGGATAGGAAACGCCGCTGAAGTCGTAGTCGGCGGTGCCGAACAGCCCGCATTCGGTGTTGGCGGTGAGGGTGCCGATGGTGGTGTCGTTGAGGCTGCCCAGCAGCTCGCCGGGGTTGCCCGCTTCGCCGATCCGCACGCCGTGTACGGTGGCGGTTACCAGCGAGCCGCTTTGGATCGGCATGGTGCGGCCGGTGTCCACGTCGGTGATGGAGTGGCCGAGGCCCGCCACGGTATTGGTGGCGGGATCGTAGTAGGTGAGGGTGCCCAGCCCTGCGGCGCTGTCCCGCACCCATAGGCCGATCGACCAGCCGCTTTCGGTTTTTGCGGGGGTGATCTGCACCGTTTGGGTGCGCTCGTTCCGCTGCACAACCGCCGTCTGGCTGCCGCCCTCGCAGCGGTTGACCTGCTTGGCCAGCGCCTCGTTGGAGGTAACGGTCACGTTATTATAGGAAAGAATGACGTCGCCTGCCCGAATGCCTGCAGCCGCGGCAGGGCTGTCCTCCTCGGCCTGCACAACGATCACGCCCTTGGTATAGAGCTTGGTGCCGAAGGGAGCGCCCAGAACAATGAGCTGCTTTTGCTCGATCTCCCGAACGGTGGCGTCCTTGATGGGGAGCAGGCCGAAAAGCTTGACCTTGGCGGTGTAGGGCTCGGTTTCGGTCTGTTTCGGCTCAATGGTGTAAAAGGCGGAGCCTGCGGGCTCCTCCCCCGGCCGACAGCTATATAGGATGGGAATTTCCGAAACGTAGATGCAGAAGCCTGAAAGCAAAAAGCCGATCGCCGCCAGATAGGCGGTAAATTTGGTCCATTTTTTTAAAAGAGTTCGTTTTTTCATACCCCTATTTTTCGTCGAAAAGAGCGGAGTATGCCAAGCAATTTTTTCAAATTTCAAAGAATGAAAAAGGAGCTGTAAAATTTCTTTTACAGCTCCTTGGTTTATGCGTTTTCGGGTTTGTCGGTTTCCTCGGCGGTGTAGCGGTAGAGGTTGAAATCCTTGAGCAGGGCGTCCACCTCCGCTTGGGTGGGCGGTGCAGGCTGCACGGGGGAGGAGACCGATCCGTTGGGATCGTAGCCCTCTGCGGATTCGCCTGCCACCGTTTCGCCTGCGGCAGGCTCCTCTGC
>JAFQPB010000030.1 GCA_017411905.1 Oscillospiraceae bacterium | reverse complement strand
GTCAACCCCTACGATGCAGATGGAAGGAACGGCGGACGACCGATGGTCGCCCCTACGGGGGAGGGAATTACAAGTTACAAATTATAAATTGTAGGGGGCGACGTCCTCGACGCCCCGTTACACAATGTTTCGGGTCGTCCGGGAGGTCGACCCCTACAATTGTCAATTAAAAAAGGTGTACAGCCAGTACTGTACACCTTTTATGTAATCACTTTTCCACGATTTCAAGGACTTCCATGGGACAGACCTTAACGCAGATGCCACAGGCGATGCACTTGGTTGTGGTGCCGCCTTCCTTTTGTACCATAACCTTCATAGGGCAAGCTTCTACACATTTGCCGCAGGCGGTACACAGCTTCTTATTGATCATATAAACGCCGGTCTTGGGATTCTGGGTGATGGCACCGGCCTCGCAAACCTTGGCACACTTGCCGCACTGGATGCAGGTCATAGGCTTTGCCGCGCCGTTCTTATCCACGATACGGATACAGCTTAAATCCTGATGAAATTCCTTATAAAAGGCTTCGGAGCAGGCGCGGACACACTCCAGACAGGCCATACATTCGACATTTTTCTTAACGGAAAGCTTCTTCATTTAATAAAGATCCCCTTTTCATTTATTTTTATCTATTATACAAAATCTTCCCTTAAATAGCAAGCCCAAAAATGGGATTTCATAATTTTAATGGACTGAATTTCCTGAGTATTCGATTTTCTTCGGGAAATACTATGCTTGAAACCAAAGGATAGGAGGAACAAATATGAAAAAACTTATGCTCGTTGCCGTCAGTCTTGCGCTGGCCGTTTCTCTGGCAGCCTGTGGCTGCTCTATGACCGAAACCACCGATCCGACCACCAAGCCTACCACGGCACCGACCACTGCGCCCACCACCGCACCTACTACCGCACCCACTGATGCGCCCACCACACCGGGCACTACCGATCCTTCTCCCACCAACGGCGGAGATAACGGCAACAATGCAGGCGGCGGCAAAGGCATTATCGGTATGGGCTAAGCTGGGGAAATTCCCCGGCTACATATTACCCCTCATCCGTCAGCTTGTAAAAAAGTATGATTTTGCGCCGTTCCAATGCCTCCCTTGTGTAAAGGGAGGTGGGCCGCTAACAGCGGCTCGGAGGGATTGTGCGACAGAATATAAAATCCACCACAATTATAGATGACAACCCCTCAGTCAGCCTGCTCGGCTGACAGCTCCCCTTACACAGGGGAGCCTTTATCTTGGTTTTTTAGAAAACGGTGACGTAGCGGGCGAGGTTGTGGCGCATACGCTCGGCCGCATCCTTTGCAGCAGCCAGATAATCGGCGTTTTCCTCCGCCTGCCACGCGGTCACAAGGCCGTCATTGCAGACAACTGCGCCGTGGCCAAGCCGGTCAAAGGCATAGCCGCAGTTTTTGGCATTTGCACCGGGGGCGGTGAAGCCGTCAACGATCAAAAACAGGTGTTTATATTTTTCCCGGAGATTGCGCAGACTATCCGGTGCGGTGGCAGAAGCAACCGCGCCCAAGGTAGAATACCCACAGCGGGTAATAATGCTCTCACCCAGCCGGGAGATCACATCAGCGGCGGCAGTATGGACAAGGCGGCCGCCTGTCAATAGATCCTGCAGCTCGGAGGCACTCTTATTGGCACTGCGCAGCAGCACGAAAACGTCCTTTCCGCTTTCCTTACTGCGGTTTAAGAAGGGCTTTACGGTGTCGCTGCCCAAGAAAGCGGAAATAATCAGACCGTCAAAGGAAAATGCGCCCTCTTTGGCAAAAAGGATGGCGGCATACTGCTCTGCAGCAGCGGCAGATAGAATTTCTGGGCAGTCCAGCAGCACATAATAGCCAAGGCCGGATGCCTTTTTTAAGAGCTCCTGTAAAAGGGCAAGACCGCCCTCTTGCAGACAAAAGCTGCCAAAGGCAAAGCGGGCAACAGCGATCTGCCCGCGAAGGGCCTCCAAAAGCTCTCCGTAATACTTGCCGCAGCCCTCTATCGTCCGCTCCAGCATAGGCGGCACGACCCTTGTATCCAAGGAAAAAGAGACCGCGCAGGGGTTTTTCTGCTTGCGAATCTTATCCTGCAACACATCAATGGCCATAAAAATACCTCATTTCGATGGTTTTTTCTTCATTATAGCACAAATTTTCTGCCTTGCAAGGAAAAACCTTACACGACATAATTTTTCTGCCCGGGATATACTATTCATAGTCCAAAAAAGTTAGGAGGGAGCATATGCAGGTAAAGACTTGGGCAACAACGCTGGGCATCGGTGCGGCTGTGGGCGCCGTGGCCATTATGATGATGCCCCGCACAAACCCAACCCGGAAATTAGCCGTAAAAGCCGCAAACAAAATTGAGGATGCCGCTTGGCGGGTTTCTGAAAAGTTAAATAATGAGTTTGATTTTTGATTGGCGTATTTTGGCATAAAAAGGCTTCCCCCGAGGGGGAAGGCTTTTTTATTGTGCGGTGATTTTAAGGGTGTCGTTCTCAAGCGTGACGGTGATTTCCGAAATAGGTGACTCGAAGGAATCGATGATCTTTTCGGAAATGGGGTCTTCCAGCTCCTTTTGGATGGTGCGGCGAAGATTTCTTGCGCCGTAGGTGACGGAAAACGCCTTTTTCACCAAGTATTCCCGAACGCCCTCAGAGAAAGTCACGGTCAGGCCGCGGTCGGTCAGGCTGTCTTTCAGCTCGGAGAGCATAATGTCTGCGATGCCGAGGAAATTCTCTTCCGTCAGGTGGTTAAAGGTGATGATCTCATCCACCCGGTTTAAGAACTCAGGGCGCAGGAATTCCCGGAGGGCTTTCATCGTCTTCTCCGTCACCATATCCTTATCGCTTCTGCCGAAGCCTACGCCCCCTACCCTGCCCTCTGAGCCGGCATTGGAGGTCATTACGATGACGGTATTTTCAAAGTTTACTGTTCTGCCCTGGGCATCGGTGATACGGCCGTCATCCAGTACCTGAAGCAGTACATTCAGCACATCCGGGTGGGCTTTTTCGATCTCGTCAAAGAGCACTACGCTGTAGGGCTTTCTGCGGATCTTCTCGGTAAGCTGCCCGGCTTCATCGTAGCCCACATAGCCGGGAGGCGAGCCGATCAGCTTGGAGACGGTGTGCTTTTCCATAAACTCGGACATATCCAGGCGCACCAAGGAATCGGGTGTATCGAACAAGTCCGCAGACAGGCATTTTACCAGCTCTGTCTTACCCACGCCGGTGGGGCCAACGAAAATGAAGGACACCGGGCGGCGTTTGGGCGAGATGCCCACCCGGTTTCTGCGGATGGCTTTGGCTACCGCTTCCACCGCCTCGTCCTGCCCAACGATGTGTTCCTTCAGCCGGTCGGCAAGGCCCTTGATCTGCTGATATTCCTGCGCCTTGATTTTGCTGGCGGGAATTTTTGTCCACAGCTCGATGATACGGGCTAAGTTTTCCATTGTGACCGCAGGGGCAGGCAGCCTATCCAGTTCCTCGATCTGTGCGGCCAAAGCGCACAGCTTACTGCGGATGGTGGCAAGTCGCTCATAGTGCTCGTTTTCCGTATCCTCGGTGAGCATCCGCAGCTCCAATTCGTAATCGTCCCGCTCCTTTTTCAGCTCTGCAAGGCGGGAAATCTCCTTATTGCGGAGGTTCACATCGGAACAGGCCTCGTCTAAGAGGTCGATGGCCTTATCGGGCAGGAAACGGTCAGAAATATACCGCTCGGAGAGGATAACGCATTGCCGGGCGATCTCGGGCGAGATGGTCACGCCGTGGAAATCCCCGTAGATCTTGGCGATGCCCTGCATGATCTGGCAGGCTTCCTCGATGGTAGGCTCGGCAACAGATACCGGCTGGAAGCGCCGCTCCAAGGCTGCATCCTTTTCGATATGCTTGCGGTATTCGTTAAAGGTGGTTGCGCCCACTACCTGAATTTCCCCACGGGAAAGGGCGGGCTTTAGGATATTGGCCGCATTCATAGAGCCTTCCGCATCGCCTGCGCCCACCAGGTTGTGGACTTCATCAATGACGAGAATGATATTGCCGCAGGCCTTGATTTCTCCAATGAGGCTTTTCATACGGCTCTCGAACTGACCCCGGAACTGGGTACCGGCCACCAGCGCGGTCAAATCTAAGAGGAAAACCTCTTTATTGCGCAGCTTATAGGGCACATCTCCCGCTGCAATCCGCTGGGCAAGTCCCTCGGCAATAGCCGTTTTACCAACGCCCGGCTCACCGATGAGGCAGGGGTTATTCTTTTGGCGGCGGTTGAGTATCTGGATAACACGCTCCGTCTCCACGTCCCTGCCGATGACCTTATCTAATTTTCCCTCCCGGGCGCGGCCGGTCAAATCCATACAATAAGCGTCCAAAAACTTATGCTTATTGCTCTTTTTCTTCTTGGGTTCCTCCGGCTCCTCCTCGGGCTGTTCCTCCATTTTCCGGGGCAGGTTGCTGCCGAACATTTGGCTCAGCAGCGGGAAGGTGGCGGTGCGGCTTTCGGTTTCGTCCTCCTCTTCCCCCTTTTCATTCTGACCGAACATACTGCTCATTTCGTCGCTCAGTTCGTCCAGCTCATCCTCGGAAATGCCCATCTGCTTTACCACTTGATCGATTTGGGGCACACCAAGCTGCCGGGCACAGCGCAGGCAGAAGCCCTCGTTTAATGTGCTGCCGTTTTCGATCTTTGTGATGAATACGACCGCCACATTCTTTTTACATCTTACACACATCTTAGGTTGCATAAATTCCCTCCTGATCGGGACATTCAAATTTTACTGCACCGTCATCATACCAAAGGTGGGTCATATAAAGACCGCCTGCCGGTACGGTGGGGCCTGCAGCAGTCCGGTTTCCCTCTTTCAAAATTCTGCCGATCTCCTCGGGAGGGAATTTCCCCTCGGCGGCATAGACGATGGTTCCCGCCATTGCCCGTGCCATATTATAAAGGAAGCCGTTGGCGCATACTTTTAGCAAAAGCATATCGCCGCACCGCTCTACATTGTAATAGTATACGGTACGTACCGTGGATCTTACATCCGTACCCACGGAACGGACAGCGGCAAAATCGTGCTCGCCTACAAACTGGTCTGCCGCCCGCTGCATAATTTCCTCGTTTAAATGACGGGGATAAAACCACGCACGGTTTACATAGAACGGGTCGCGAACCCGGGAATTGTAAATCTGATAGGTGTATTCCTTTTTCGCGCAGGAGCCGATGGCATTGAAATTCTCGTGGACATCAAAGGCTTTCGTTACTACCACGTCTGCAGGCAGATGGGTATTGAGCGCATAAGGAAGCCGGTCTACCGGGATGGTAGATGCCGTCTTAAAATTCGCCACATAGCACCTTGCATGGACACCGGCATCGGTGCGGCCACAGCCGGTCACGTGCACCGGGTGACCTACTACCTTACAAATGGCTTTTTCCATGGTTTCCTGCACGGTGGGCAGGTCCTTCTGCATCTGCCAGCCATGGAAATTCGTTCCTAAATAGGTTAAAAACAGCGCAATATTTCGCATAATTTCCTCACAAACCGAAACTTGCCAGCCCGATCACTGCCGCAAGCAGAGCTGCACCTGCACCGAAGGCAGAAAAATCTCTGGAGGCGTAGTGCATTTGCTTCATTTTCGTTCTGCCCTCTCCGCCCTGATAGCAGCGGCATTCCATAGCCGTTGCCAGCTCGTCAGCACGGCGGAAGGCACTGATGAACAGCGGCACAAGGATCGGCACTAAGGCTTTCACCCGTTCCATCAGCTTACCGCTTTCAAAGTCGGCACCCCGCGCCTTTTGGGCAGAGATGATTTTATCCGTCTCCTCAATTAAGGTTGGGATAAACCGCAGCGCGATGCACATCATCATACTAAGCTCATGCACCGGCAGGTGGAGCTTTTTTAAGGGACTGAGCAGTGCCTCCAAGCCGTCGGTGAGCGCAATGGGCGATGTGGTATAGGTCAGCATAAAGGTGGCTGACACCAGCATCAATATCCGGATAACCATAAAGACCGCCCGGATAACGCCGCCGGTGGTAACGGTGATGCCCAAAAAGGACACCAGCACCGTACCCTCTGCGTAGAAAAACAGATTCAGCACGCCCGTAAATACAAGGATGAAGATCATCGGCTTCATTCCCCGGATCAGGGACTTGGGCGGAATCTTGGAAATGGCAACGGTAAGCACCAAGAAGGCAAGGCAAATGCCATAGGAAACGAAGCTCACCGCGCTAAATAGCGCAATAATATAAACGATGAGCAGTAGGAGCTTCGTCCGGGGGTCTAATTTGTGGACAGGGGAATTTCCCGGGAAATACTGCCCCAGCGTAATGTCCTTTAACATACTATTTCCCCTCCTTTAACGAAAGAAGGGCGCACCTTGCCTGCTCGGTGGTATACACCGGGGGCACATCCAGTCCCAATTTCTTCAGCTCTAAGAATACCCGGGTCACATCGGGAATATCGAGACCGATCTCCAACAGCTCCTCTGCCCGGGCGAAAACCTCATCGGGCGTGCCATCCATAGCAAGCTGACTGCCATTCATAACAAGCAGCCGGTCAGTCAGCCGGGCTACATCGTTCATCGAGTGGCTGACCATAATGACGGTGGCGTTCTTTGCCTTGCGGTAGTCTTCGATATTCTTTAGTATCTCTTCCCTGCCCTCCGGGTCAAGACCGGCTGCGGGTTCGTCCAAAATCAGCACCTCCGGCTCCATAGCGATGACGCCGGCGATGGCGACCCGCCGTTTCTGTCCGCCGGAAAGGTCAAAGGGAGAGGCGGAAAGCTGCGTTTCCGTCAGCCCCACAAAGCCGGCCGCTTCCCGGACACGGCGGTCGATTTCTTCTTCACTTAGGCGCATATTCTTAGGGCCGAAGGCGATGTCCTTATAGACCGTCTCCTCGAAAAGCTGATACTCCGGGTACTGGAACACAAGACCGACCCGGAAACGTGCCTGCCGGGTGGTTTGCTTATCCTTCCAAATATCCTCACCGTCCAGCAGAACCCGCCCGCCGGTGGGCTTGAGTAAGCCGTTTAGCTGCTGAATGAGCGTACTTTTTCCCGAGCCGGTGTGGCCGATAATGCCCACAAACTCGCCCCGTTGGATGGAAAAGGAAATGCCGTCGATGGCCGTATGCTCCCAAGGCGTTCCTCCGCTGTATATATATTGTAGGTTCTCGACCTGTATGATCGGTGTCACGTATTTATCCTCCTCAGGGTCAGATCTGCTTCTTAAAAGTTTCAAACAGTATCTGCGCACATGCTTTCGGGTCTAATTCTGTAAGCGGGAGATCGTAACCCGCCTTATTTAGTTCGTAGCAAAGCTCCACCGTTTCAGGAGAAGCAAGGCGCAAGGCGTGGAGGGTTTCCACCTGAGAGAAAACCTCTTGGGGTGTGCCGTCAAGTGCCACCTTGCCCCCATCGAGGACGATAACCCGCTGGGCTTTTGCCGCTTCGTCCATATGATGGGTAATGAGCACCACAGTAATATGCTTTTCCTGATTCAGCTTTGTAACGGTTTCCATTACTTCCCGCCTGCCCTTGGGATCCAGCATAGCCGTCGGCTCGTCCAGTACGATGCACTTTGGCTCCATCGCAATAATGCCCGCAATGGCCACGCGCTGCTTTTGGCCGCCGGAGAGCAAATGGGGGGCGTGCTCCCGGTAACCGTACATACCCACCTGCTTTAGTGCCTCGTCTACCCGGGCGCGGATCTCGCCGCTTTCTACACCTAAATTCTCAGGGCCGAAAGCCACATCCTCCTCTACCACGTTGGCAACGATCTGGTTGTCGGGGTTTTGGAACACCATACCCACATTCCGGCGGATGGCGATTTGAAGCTTTGGGTCAGCGGTATCCATACCGCAGACATAGACCTTGCCGCCGCAGGGAAGCAGAATGGTATTAAAGTGCTTAGCTAAGGTGGATTTTCCGCAGCCGTTACCGCCCAGCACCGCCACAAAGCTGCCTTCCTCTACGATAAGGCTCAGGTCTGTAAATACGGTAACGCCGGGCGTGTCCTCCACGCCCGGATAAGTATAGGATAAATTTTCTACGGTTATCGCTTTGCTCACGATTTTCCTCCAAACACGCATTTCATTTAATAGTGTTTAACCCTTTACGAGCGCTTCTATGGCTCCCTTGTGTAAAGGGAGCTGGATTTTTCTTTGCGCAAGCAAAGGAAAAGACTGAGGGATTGACAACCCCTCCGGGTAAAATCGAAGATTTTACCCACCTCCCCTTACACAGGGGAGGCATTGGTGCTTCATAAATCTCGGCTGTTACGCATCAGGTGTCCATCTGCCGGTGGCACCGCAGGGCAGGATACGGCCGCCGTTGGTTACAGGCAGACCCAGCTCCCCTACCTCGGTCTTGCCGCCGTGGGTCGTACCAAATACCACGTCGGAGGCATAGCCTACCGCGCTGGGGGCAAGGCCGGTGGTATAAGAATTGATGATCACAAAAAGGGGATTTTCTGTCAGCAGCTTTGCCGTTTCCAAAAGGAAGGGATAAAAGCTGGTCTCCATTTTCCAAATTTCCCCGCTGGGACCCCGGCCATAGCTGGGCGGATCCATAATGATGCCATCGTACCGCCGTCCGCGGCGGATCTCCCGCTGGATGAATTTGCCGCAGTCGTCCACGATCCAATGGATGGGCTTATCGGCAAGGCCGGAGGCAATGGCATTTTCCTTTGCCCACTGCACCATACCCTTAGACGCATCCACGTGGTAGACCTCTGCGCCGCCGGCAGCAGCCGCCAAGGTGGCACCGCCGGAATAGGCAAAGAGATTCAGCACCCGCACCGGGCGGCCTGCATTTGCTACCTTTTCCCGAATATAGTCCCAGTTGGCAGCCTGCTCGGGAAATACGCCCGTGTGCTTAAAATTCATAGGCTTTACGTTGAAGGTCAGATAGTCCCGGTAGCGGATCTGCCAACGCTCAGGCAAATGGTGGTCAGACCAGTGGCCGCCACCGGTGGATGACCGCAGATACCGGGCATCAAATTTCTTCCAACCCGGATGGGTGTGGGGCGTATTCCAGATGACCTGGGGGTCGGGGCGCACAAGGATATACTTTCCCCAGCGCTCCAAACGCTCCCCATCGGAGGTATCCAGCACCTCATAATCCTTCCATAAATCGGAGGTCCAAATCATACTTTCTCCTTATTCCGTAGGCACAGTGCCGCCGGACAGATTTTGATTAGAATATTCTTCCCACGCCGCTTTCGTGTGGACGGTGCAGTACTTACAGGGCGAAGTGTTCCCCGGGTACTGGAGGGCACCGTTTACGGTAAAGCCCTTAAAGACAGAGGGTGCACCGCTTTCGTCTATCTGATAGACATAGGCCTTTTCATAGAACTGCTCCCAGAGCCTGTGGGGAATGATGGTGTTTAGCTCGTCAATTTCCTTTTGGGTCATTTTCAGCAGAGACATCTGCTGTACCACCGCAGGGGTAAAGCCGGTGGCAGGATCGAGATTTTCCACCATAGAGAAAAGCGTGCAGTATTCATTTGCCACACCGTCGCCGGTGGTGCAGTAATTGACGGTCATATGCTTGTCGCAGTACGCCTTCGGCACGTCCTCGGGATAGACCTTGGCAGTCTTTACACGGGTAAAATCGCTGCTTTGCCGCACATCGTGGTAGCAGGCCGAGGTTGCCAGCTTGCCGCTGTCAAGGCAAACGGTCACATCCACCATCTTATTTTCATCGTAGAGGGAGATATTTGTCTTGCCTGCGTGAAGGGGGCGCATAACATTGCGCCACATACGGGCGGCAGGGTTATAGGAGCCGCTGGAGAGGGTGATGGTCTCGGGAATGTCGTAGCCGCACCAAACTGCCGCGGTGTAGTAGCCAGTAAAGCCGCAGAACCAGCGGTCACGCCAGCTTGAGGTAGAACCGGTCTTACCGGCTACGTCAATACCGGAGATGGCTGCGCCTGCACCGGTACCGTTATTGACGGCATTGACAAGACAGTAATTCATATAGGTGACAGTCTTATCGCTCAGAAGCTCCCGGCTTTCCTGCTCATTTTCGATGATCTTATTGCCGTTGCTGTCGTACACCCGCAGGAAGGTACGTCCCTCCCGCCATACACCGCCGTTGGCAAAGGTGGCGTAGGCACAGGTCATATCCCGGACGGTGATACCCTTTGTTTGGGCACCCAATGCCAGCGGGCCGTAGTCCTTATCGGTCTGCACCCAGCCGGAGGCGGTGACGTTGGAATCGATGAGGGTGGAAAGACCGAACTTATATTTTGCAAATTCGTAGGAATAGCTGATGCCAATGCCGTCCAGCGTATTGGCAGCCGCTGCGTTAACGGAGTCCTCTACCGCTTCGAAAATAGTGCGCTTATAGGAAAACTCACGGGTATCGTTATTGGGCCATACGCTGTTTCCGTTATACTGCAGGGGCTTGTCGTACACCACGGTAGCGGGGTTGATGGCACCCAGCTCAAAGGCGGGCGCGTATACCGAAAGAGGCTTAATGGAAGAACCGGACTGGAGCCGGGCAAGGGCGCGGTTCCAAGCATCGTACTGCTCCTTTTCCCCTACGCCGCCGGCAAGGGCCACAATGTCGCCGGTGCGGTTATCCACCACCACGATAGAAGACTGGAGCTGCTGGCCGCTCTTGGTGTCGGGGATATAGTCCAAATTGCCGTAAATTTCATCTACCTGTGCCTGCACCACAGGGTCCATCGTGGTATAGATGTGGTAGCCGCCCCGGCGGATCAGCTCCATATAGAGCTTTTCGGAGGCATCGTTCCATTCCACGTTGGCCAGCTGCGCCATTTCCTTTGCAAGGTCCTCCAGCACCGTCTCCGTAAACCAAGAGTAAACGCCCTGGTTGGAGACCTGCTCCATAACTACCTTGGTGCCGCACCTGGGGCAGAAGTATTCTTCGCCCTCGTTCTTAAAATTGGCCGCTACGTCCCGGTAGCCGCAGCTTTCATTGGGACAGGTGTTGAGCCGTTCCTCAAAGGTAACGCCGGACTCAAAGACCATCTCTTGGGCGATGGCTTCGTCGTATTCCTCCTTGGTGATCCAGCCCTGGTTGCACATTTCCTTTAAGACGATGGTCTGCCGCTCCCGGTTGCGCTCGGCACCGGTCTTGCCGCCTTCCTCAAAGGCCTTGCGGTAGGGGTCAAAAATCGAGGGGTTGTTGGTAATGCTGATGAGACTGGCGCACTCTGCAGTAGTCAGCAGCTCCAGCTCTTTACCGAAATAGTACTCTGCCGCGCTGCGGACACCGTTGTAGCCGTTGCCAAAATACACGGTGTTGAGATACAGCTCAATGATCTGGTCTTTGGTGCTGCTGCGCTCTACGCAGACGGCACGGAAAATTTCCATCACCTTACGCTGGACGGTGAAGCTGTTCTCACCTGTCAGGTTTTTGATAAGCTGCTGGGTCAACGACGAGCCGCCGGCGGTGCCGCCGCCGAAGAACATACCGGCGCAGGCCTTGATGGTGGTGAACCAGTCTACGCCCTGATGCTCATAAAACCGCTTATCCTCAATGGCCACGGTGGCGTGGATCAAATCTTCGGGCATATCCTCCAGGTCTGCCCATTGCCGCTTGGTATCGGAATAGATCCGCTGGAGGGGCTGAATTTTCCCGTCTCCATCCACATAATAAAGGAAAGAGGACATATCCAGCGTAAAGTCATCTAAATTAAGGTCTGCATTGGGCAGAATGTCCGACTCCAAATAATCGCCTACGATGCCAACCACCACAAAGACGCACACGCCGCAGATCAGCGCAACGGTCACAGCCGCGCCTGCAACAATTTTGATAACCGAGAAAAGGGCCATCCATATTTTATACAGAATACGCAACGCCTTGTGGGGCTCCCAGCTTTGGGGTTCGTTGCCTCTTGTATTCTTATCAGCCATAGCTTATACCTCCGTATTCTACGACCCAAAGGCGGGTCGGCAAAATGCATTTTTCCAAAAATGGCATATAGGCATACCATCATACATATTATTATAGCATACCCCAGAAAAAAACGAAAGACCCAAATTATAAATATTTAATGAATTTCCGGGAAAACTTTGTGCAGTAGCTTATGCTTAACTAACAATAGAAATCCTGTCATTCTGAGCGGAGTGCAGAAGGCACGAAGTCGAAGGATCTACGCATCATCGATTTTGCAAAGCAATTTTCCAGTGCGAAGATCCTTCGACTCCCCTTCGGCTTCGCGGAGGGTCGCTCAGGATGACAACCCTAACAATCGCGTTGCAAAGACAGAAAGAGAGTGGATAAAATGAAAAAGTTTAGGCATATTTTACCCATACTGCTGCTCATATTATATTTAGGCGTTTATGAGGGCAAGGTGGCTCTGCTCCGGGGCGGGCACAGCGTGCCGGTGCAAATTTACAGCCACGATGCATCTCTCTATCCCCCGGAGGCACGGCAGGCTTTGGAGGAAGGAATCCCCATCCGCAACCAGCGGCATCTGGATGCCCTTTTGGAGACTTATCTTTCCTGACAGATTTTACTTGATTTTCTTCCCCGCTTCGTGTACAATGTGTATAGAGAAAAAGACGGGAGGAATCAGTATGTTCGGCTCTGATTTTATGACCATCGTCGACGAGGACGGCACCGAATATGAATTAGAGGTGCTTACCTCTGTGGAATACGGCGGTGCGACCTACCTTGCGGTGATTCCCGCAGGAAATGAGGACGAAAACCTGCCGGAGGTCAGTATCCTCAGATCGGAGGAAGACGAAGACGGCGAACCGCTACTTTGCGCCATTGAGGATGATGCGGAGCTTGCGGCAGTCAATGACCTCATTATGGCGCAGCTTTATCCCGAGGACGAGGAATAAATTTGCAGCCTGCTTGGTACGTGGCGTGTCCTTTTGGACCCACATTTCATGAAAGGGAAGCTTGACTTCTGTATCGGATTGCAGACCTCCCGCCCACGCTTTGACGATGGGTGGACGTTGGGAGCAGCGAACATGCAGAGCGGCTACCCACCTGCCATTCGTGCAGGTCATAAATGGATACGTACGGCTAAAGCGGGTTTAGGGGTGTCGTGAAAACGGCACCTCTTTTTAATTGACAATTGAGAATTGATAGTTGATAATTATTTTCCGGATAATCGAAAGAAATTGTAGGGGCGGATGCCTACATCCGCCCGCGGGTCGTCGAGGGCGCCGACCCCTACGGGGGTGAAGGAAGGGGAGGGTTTGGCGGCGGGAGCAGTTTAATTGCGGTATGATTGCCACCGGCAATCATTTAGATTTTGATTCGCTGCGCGGAGCACCACCCCGCCCTACGAAATCCATCGAAGGTGCGGTATGCGGGACGATGTGGGCATCGTCCCCTACTGTTCATTGATAAAAATATGTGAGAAATTTGTAAATTTTTACAAGTTGCAATAATAACACTTGCAACATTGAAAAAAATAGGTTATAATCCCATAGAAATGCAATACCCAACGCACATTATATATACGAGAGGAATTTAATTATGAGCGCATCCGACAAGAAAAAGCTCCGCAAGGAGCAAAATGCTTCCAAGATGACTGAGCGTCAGACCCAGGCACAGAAGGAAGCAAAGCAGTTAAAGCGGTACACCGCCGCATTTGTATCCATCATCGCCATCATTCTGGTGGTTGCTATCGGCATCGTGGCCGTCCGTGGCGTTGTGCAGTCCGGCTATCTGCAGAATAAGTCCGTGGCCGCTGTTGTAGGTGGCAGGGAGCTTAGTGCCGTTGAGCTGAGCTACTACTACTTTGACGCCATCAACAGCTACTACTCCGAAGCATACAATCAGTACAGCACCCTAACCGACACCTATCTTTTGTACTATTTCAATCTGGATGTCAGCAAGCCTTTGGAAGACCAGATGTACGATTCCAAGAACAATAAGACTTGGGCTGCATACTTCTTGGAAACCGCTTTGGGCAATGCCAAGCGGGCATATCTGCTGTGCGACCTTGCCGCAAAGGCAGATTATAAGCTCAGCGAGGATGACACCTCTACCATCGACAGCCAGATCGCTATGCAGCAGCTTTATGCCGTTTATTACTACGGCTACTCTAATTTCGATAAGTACCTCGGCTCTACGTACTGCTACGGTGCAAATGCCGAAAACTACCGCAGCTACTTAGAGAAGGTTACACTTGCCGAAAGCTACTATGCCCACTATGCCGAGGAGCTTTCCTACGACGATGAGCAGATCGCTGAGTATATTAAGGATAAGCTCAACGACTACAGCAGCTACACCTACAGCTCCGTTTACCTGAGCTACACCTACTTCCTTGGCGAGAAGCAGAAGGACGAAAACGGCAAGGAGATCGACTATACCGATGTCCAGCGGGATGCCGCCCGTGCAAAGGCCAAGGAGGTTGCAGAGAGCCTGCTGACCGCCAAGACCTTTGAGGAGCTGGAGACTGCCGTTAAGGCACTGGAGATCAATAAGGATACTACCACCACCTCTGCTTCTACCACCAAGAACAAGCTGGGCTCCGGGCTGCCCACTCTTATGAAGGACTGGCTGACAAATGCTGACCGCGTACAGGGCGACATCTCTATGATCGCAAAAGAGACCGAGTCCACCACCACCGTAGACGGCAAGGAAGAAACCACAAAGACCGTCGACGGCTACTACGTTGTGATCTTCGACAGCGTCAATGACAACAGCACACCCACCGTAGACGTTCACCACCTGCTGCAGTCCTTTGTAGATGACGGCAACGACAATAAGAAGGACGACGACGGCAACGTGATCTACACGGACGAGGAGAAGGCAAAGGCTAAGGCTGACGCTGAGGCTCTGCTCAAGGAATGGGAAGAGATGGAAGGCGGCAAGACCTTGGAGAACTTCAAGAAGCTGGTTGAGGAGCACACCGACGACACCTCCTCCGCCTCTACCGGCGGTCTGTACGAGAACATCTCCTACGACCAGAACTATGTTGAGTCCTTCCTCAACTGGTGTATTGACGAAAACCGCAAGGCCGGTGACGTAGAGATCATCGAATCCCCCTACGGCTACCACATTATGTACTTCGCAGAGCACAACGAAATGAGCTACCGCGACCTGCTCATTACCACCGATATGCGCACCGAGGATACACAAAAGTGGTACGACGAGCAGTTTAAGACCATCTCCGGTTCTCTGAAGGATCTGGAGTGGATCGACACCGACGTTATCATCGGCAACCGGTAATTATTTATAATCACAGCACCGATCCCCTCGTCCGAGGGGGTCGGTTTTCATTTGTAGGGACACCCGTCCCCGGGTGTCCCTACGAAATCCTACGGGTGTACCATCGAAAGAAATTGTAGGGGCGGATGCCTACATCCGCCCGCGGGTCGATGTGGGCATCGACCTCTACGGAGGAAGGGATTGGCGGGTCGTCGAGGGCGCCGACCCCTACGGGGCACCACCGAAGGAAAATGTAGGGGCGGCGTTTCGCCGCCCGCGGGACGGGGAACCCGTCCCCTACGGGGGATGGGGTGGTGATTGCGGCGGGACGTCGTGGGGAGCGATGCGACCGCCGCCAGTGGCGGAGAAAGGGAGCAG